>NZ_QKZN01000005.1:0-504727 GCF_003254285.1 Cupriavidus phytorum | reverse complement strand
CCTGCAGGCGCTGACCTGGGCCGCCTTCCTGGTGTGGCTGGCGCTGGGGCTGGTGATCTACTTCGCCTATGCGCGGCGCAATGCCGTGCTGCATAGCGCTGCCAGGTAGACGCCAATACGGGGTGGTGAAACGTGGAACCACAAGTCCTCCACCCCTCCCGGCCAGAGGCCGGGAACCCCTATTTCGCAGGCACCACCAGCGGCGAACCCTTCGTGACGATATAGGTTGCCAATTCCGATGCCAGGCCGCCGCCAACATTCCGTGCCGAATGCGGCGTGCCTGCCGGGATGAACAGCGATTCCCCGGCCTTCAGCGTCACCGGCGGCTGATCGCCAAGCTGATACTCAAGGCTGCCCTGCAGCACGTGAGCGATCTCTTCACCCGGATGTGCGTGCCTGGGTGCGAACGCGCCCGGTTCAAAATCCACGCGCACCTGAATGCCTTCCTTGCCCGCGACGCTGAGTTCATCGCGAACCAGGTCGGCCCGATGGATCCCCGGTGCTTGTGCGTGGGCGTTGTGGAACGTTGCGGCAAGGCAGGCGACGGTGATGGCGGCGGTTGCAAACTTGGCGAGATGCATTTGGACGTGTCCTTTCTTTTCGGGTTGGGATATATGCAAGCAGCGGATAACCGTTGCCTGAGCAGCATTGAACGATGCGGATGTATCCCGGCTGTAGCGAACCGCGGGACTTAATGTATTCGTTCGTATCAGCAGGTTGCGCCGCTACGTTGTCATACAAAACGCCCGACAGCCCGCTGCGGCGGCGTGTTCAGATGCAAGGCCTATCCTGAAATCGCACGTCACATCCGGCCCGGATGTGCGTGTGGAGGCAACCTTCCGCATCAAAGGAAAACGTCATGCACCCTGTCCTCAAGTTGCTTTCCGCCGCCGGCATTGCAGCCGCGTTCTGCGCGAGCGTCTCCGCGCAACCTGCACCAGACGCCATCCGCCCGCCTGCCATCCTTCCCCTCGGCAGCGAGCCCGCACCAAAGCTGGTCCCCTACGCGGCTCTGCCTGAGCCGCTCGCGCGCGGCGTCGTCATCGTCCAGTTTCGCACCGAGAATTTCCGCGTCATGCCGGTATTCGGCAATGCCGCCGCCGGGATCTCGCCTCGCATCGGGCACCTGCACGTGACGGTCGACGATACTCCTGGCACCTGGGCCCATACCAGCGACGATCCGATCATCGTGGTCGGGCTCACGCCGGGGCCGCACAGGCTGCGCCTGGAGCTGGCCGATCCCGGCCACAAGATCCTCGCCACCGAGGTGGTCGCCGTCACGGTGCCTGACGTGAAGGCCTCGGGATCGTCGCAGGCATCGCCGTCCGGATCCCACCGACATTGAAGCACCCGCACAACGTTTTCATTTGCTGGACAACGAAGGTAAGATTTGGCAACAAGCTCAACATTGGACCTACCGTGGATCTGGCGGCGCTGGCTGACTTCAATCTCGTTGCTGCGCAAGGAGGCTTCGGCAAGGCCAGCCGGTACAGCGGCCGTCCCAAGGCGACGCTGTCCCGACGCGTGATGGATCTGGAGGATAGCCTCGGTGTACGGCTGTTCGAACGCGGCACCCGATCGCTCAAGCTCACCGAGGCAGGCCGCGCGCTATACGAACGCACGCATCCGCTCGTGGCGGAAATCCTGGAAGCCGGGGACCTTGCCGCAACAGGCTTGTCGACTCCCAGAGGACGCCTGCGCATCAGCGCGCCGGTGCTGTTTTCCCATACCCTGATCGGCAAGCTTGCTGCTGGCTTCGCCAGGGCCTACCCCGATGTGGTACTGGAGATCAACGCCGAGGACCGCAATGTCGAGTTGGTCGAAGAGAACTACGACGTCGCCATTCGGGTGAATCCCCGGCCCAACGAAATGCTGGTGGGGCGCTGCTTTGCGCGTGACGAGATGCTGGTGGTCGCGCCCGCCTCCATGCCCGTTCCGGAAGGTCAGGACGGCGATGTCTTCGATGTGCCGGCGGTGGTGCTCGCCAGTGGCTTCGACAGCGGGCATTGGATCTTCACGCATGAAGGCCGCCAGATCACGCTCAATCCGCGGGAACGCCTGCGCATGTCGTCGCTTATTCCGGTTCGCGATGCGGTGCTGGCTGGTGCCGGTGTCGGCCTGCTGCCGCGCTCGTTGCTCAGCTTGCCGTCCGTAGACAAGGCCGCATTGAACATATGGGGTCCTGTCCCGGACCGCCCCATTGAGCTGTGGGTATTGCATTCATCCCGCCGGCTCTCGAGTTCAAAAGTCAACGCCTTCGTCGACTATCTGAGCAACGCGTTTCCTGAACGCAAGCTGTTTGCGGCGGAATGATTCCGTCAATCCGTCGCGGCGACGGATCGAACCCGCCGTGTCACGTGGCCACGCGGATCGGCGAGGAAGAAAAAAGAGCCATCCCGCAGGATGGCGCAACGCTCCATAGGGAGCACCATTCTGGCGCCCATATCCGGAACGGACGGGTCTCCGCCCTCTCGGCAACCGAATCGCCCGCGATCAGGCGACCCTGGCCGCAACGTTCGACGTGGTCAGCCTGGGATAGTCGGTGTAACCCTCGGCCCCGCCGCCGTAGAACGTCCCCTGGTCGGCCTCGTTCATCGGTTCGCCGGCGCGAAGCCGGTCCACGGCGTCAGGATTGGCGAGCGCCCATCGGCCAATCGGGGCCATATCCGCCAGTCCCGCTTCAATATCCTTGCCGACAGCATCGATCGGCCGGTTGATTCGATTGACAAGCAGTATTCCGCGCCAGATTGCGCGAATGTCCTTCAGCAACGACTCGTCGCCGCCGTGCGCGAGGTGCAGGTAGGCAAGGTCGAGCTTCGCCAGTTCGCCAACCAGATGGCGATACACGTCGCCATAATGCTCGCCCTCATCGATGCCGCCCAGGCGCGATCCGGGCGACAGGCGGATGGCGGTGCGATCGGCGCCGATCTCGGCCGATACCGCGGCCGCGACTTCCATCGCAAACCGGATCCGGTTCGGGATCGAACCGCCATAGTTGTCCATGCGCGTGTTGGCGTTGGGAGCGAGGAACTGCTGGATCAGGTAGCCGTTGGCGCCGTGGATTTCCACGCCGTCGGCCCCCGCTTCCACCGCCATGGCGGCAGCACGTCGAAAGTCCGAAACGGTGGCCAGCAACTCCACTTGCGTCAAGGCACGCGGCACCGGAACCGGCAGCATGCCCGAGGGGGTGTAGAGCTCGACGTTCGGCGCGATTGCCGATGGCGCAACGGCCTGCCGGCCGTGCGGTGTATTGGCCGGGTGCGACATGCGGCCCGCATGCATAAGCTGGATGAACAGGTGACCGCCTTTGGCGTGCACGGCATCGGCCACCTTGCGCCAGCCGGCGACATGCGCCTCGGTATGGATGCCAGGGGAATTCGGAAACCCCTGCCCGTCCTCCGATGGCTGCGTGCCTTCGGTAATCAGCAGTCCAAGCGAGGCCCGTTGTGCATAGTATTCGGCAGCCAGCGGTCCCGGCGTGCCATCAGATAGCGCGCGACTGCGCGTAAGCGGAGACATCGCCAGTCGATGCTTCAGGGTCATGCGCCCTACGCGGACCGGATCCCAGATGGTGGTCATTGATTGCTCCAGAAGGATGGATGGAATAGCGCCTGACGCGTGGTGTGAACGTTAGACCGTTCCGCATACGGGCGGTAGACCACAAAAATCAGACACCTCATCCCATATCTGGATCACTCTCCTTCAACAGCCGGATATCCGGCGCAGCAAATCCGATGGCATTTTTGCGCGTTGAAAATGCACAAATGCCCCGCATCGGATTGCCCCGCAATGCTAGTCTGGGTGCTGGATCGTCTCTCCCTGGCGGTCCTTCGTTCAAGGAGCAGATCATGGTTGGCAATGCGCGTTCCATCGAAAAGAAAGCGACCTACTGGGGTGTCCCGTGGGAAGAGGCATACGGCTATGCGCAGGCGGTGCAGGTGGGCAACGATATCTATGTTTCCGGCCAGCTCAGCCACGACAGCAGCGGCAACCTGGTGGCACCGGCAGCCCTCGATGCAAGCGGCCGGCCGCGCGATTTTTCCATGATGGAAGCCCAGATGCGCGCCACCTACGAAAACCTGTCGGGCATTCTTGCGCGCTTCGGCGCCACACTCGACAACGTGGTCGAAGAAACGCTGTATGTGCTGGACGTGGATGCGGCATTCGCTGCCGCCGGCACGGTGCGCAAGGAGGCCTACGGTACCGAACGGCCGCAATGCGCAAGCAATCTGATCGGCGTTTCCAGGCTGGCCATGGCACCGCAATTGATCGAGATCGCCTGCAAGGCGGTGCTGAGGCCGGCGGCGGCAGCCTGACCGCGGCGGCCGGGCCTCGGTCTACGCGCCGCCGACAGGCTCCCGGCCTTCGATCAATGCCTTGCGTTCGGCGACAGCGGCTGCGCAGAAGCTCATGAATGCCTGAACGCGCCGGGACCTTCGGATATCCGGATGGGTGAGCAGCCAGAGTTCATCCCGCAATTCGGGCACGACGGGACCGACGCGCACCAGCCCGGGCATGATGTCTCCCAGCATGCACGGCAGAAAGCCCAGGCCGAGCCCGGCTGCGATGGCCGCGCTGACCGCTGCGACCGAGTCGGAACGGTATGAAATACTGCCGGAGGCGACCCGGCGCTCGACGTACTGAGATGCCTTGAGACCGGACAATTGGCCTGCATAGGACACCCACGCGCGATCGTAGAGGCCATCGGCCGCGGGCATCTTGCGGCCGAACTGCGTCGCGCAGCCGTAAGGCGCCCACGCGATGGTCGCGAGCTTGCGCCCGACCAGGCTTTCCGACGGGCGTCGGGTCGCCCTGAATGCAATATCGGATTCGTCGCGGGCAAGGTTCAGGGCGCCGTTGCCGACCAGCACCTCGACCGCCACCGCGGCATTGCGCGCCTTGAAGTCCGCGATGATCGGCGTGAGGAAGTACAGCAACAGGGAGTCGCTGGTCGTGATCCGCAATGTCCCCAGCGGTCCGTGCAGGCCGCGCGAGACACGCCTGGCGACGCTGACGACGTCGAGCTCGACGCGCTCGCACAGCGCCCGCAACTCCAATCCCTCGGCCGTGAGCCGGTAGCCGGCACGCCGCCGGTCGAACAGCGTGACGCCCAGCGCCGCTTCGGCCTGCGCCACCCGGCGCGACACCGTGGAGACGTTGATGCCCAGCTTGCTGGCGGCGATCGCACGACTGCCGCTTTCGCTGAGGGTCTTGATGATGCGCAGGTCGTCCCAGGACAGGCGCCGGGCGGCGTCGCCCGACGCCTGCAACGCGCGCTCGTGCGCGTCATGGCCCGGCACGTGATCTGGGGATGTCGATTGCACGTTGGTGGCTCCCGCGATGGCATCGAGATCCGCCCGGTGTTCGAGACCCAGCCGCTTCAGGCTGCGGCAGCGAGGGCGGACTCGGGGGCACGGCGGAAGCTGATGGCGAGCCGATTATAGGCATTCATCAGCCCGATGGCCATGGTGAGGTCGGCGAGTTCCTTTTCGCTGAACACCGCCGCGGCCCGTCGAAACTCTTCGTCGGGCACATGGGTGTCCGCGACGCGCGTGACGGATTCCGTCCACGCCAGCGCCGCCTGCTCGCGCTCGCTGAACAGCGGCCCCGCTTCCTGCCAGGCCTGCACCAGCGCGAGCTTTGCCGGCGTGACGCCCTTCTTGATCAGGTCGCGGGTATGCATGTCGAGGCAATACGCGCAGCCATTGATCTGGCTTACGCGCAGATAGACCAGTTCGACCAGCACGTCTTCCAGGCCTGATTGCATGACATAGCCGTATACGCCGCCAAATGCCTTGACGCCGCCCGCCGATACCTTGGTGTAGTCCAGTCTCATTTCAGACTCCTAGTTGTCGTTGATGGTCAGTTCCTGGTCGGCCGTATCGACCACGAACACGGCCAGCAGCTTGGCCGGCCGGGTCTTGCTCGCATTGCGGCTCACCGGATGGCGGGAGCCCGGATTCTCGAAGAAACTCTCCCCGGCCTTGTAGACACGTTCCGGCTCGTCGTTCACCTTACTGGCGATGCTGCCCGAAACGACGTAGGCATAGATGAACGACGACCTGGCATGGGTGTGCGGTAGCGATGCACCCCCGGGCGGATAAAAGACCTCGACGGCGACGAGCGACTTGCCCGGGATATTGGGGATCTCCTTCGAGAAATTGGGCTTCACCGTGTCGCCGGCGCCGTGCGCCGCTGCGACACCGCTAAAGGCGATGCCCGTTGCCGCCAGCAGGGATAGAAGTATGCGTTGCAGTTTCATGTTTGGCTCCTTGGAGGCTAGAATCATGCACCTCACCTGGTTCACAAAAAAGAACCAAAAACACGATTTTTGAATGCACCAGAGGCGATGACCAGCATCCTCGACCTGAAGCTGGACCGTGCGTCCAGAACCTCACTGGCGGAACAGATACGGCTCGGTATCACCGGTGCGATCGAGAGTGGCGTACTGGTTCCAGGCGCCAGGTTGCCGTCGTGGATCGACCTCGCTGCCCAGCTTGGCGTGGCGCGAGGCACTGTCAGGACCGCCTACGAGCGGCTGTCCGATGCGCAACTGGTGATCTCATCGCGGGCCGGCGGCACCCGGGTTTCCGACCATGCCGCTGCGGCACGGCCCCGCGCGGAACAGGCGCGTTCGGTCGAGACCGATCTGCGCTCGGCGCTGTACCAGCATTTCCTGCCGGGTCCCGCGGTGTTCCAGATGGGCGTGCCGGCATCGGACTGCTTCCCTGCCCCCTTGTTCGCACGGCTGCGATCACGGGCGGCACGTGACGAGGTCGAGGCACCAGCGACCTACCCGGATCCGCGCGGCGAGCATGAACTCCGCAGAGAGATCGCGGCGCACCTGGCATTGTCCCGTGGAATTGAATGCCAGCCTTCGCAGGTCTTCATCACCGCGGGCTTTACCGGCGCGCTCGGTGTCACGCTGCGGGTGATCCAGGCCGAGGGCCGGCAAGCCTGGGTCGAGAACCCGGGGTTTCTTCCCAGTCGCAGAGCCATGGCACTGTCCCGGCTCACGATCGTTCCCATCCCGGTCGATGAAGACGGCATCGAAGTCGGCTACGGCCAGGCGCATGCGCCGGATGCCGCGGTGGCGCTGGTCACTGCGGGCCAGCAGGCGCCACTGGGCCCGACCCTGTCACTCGGTCGCCGCGTGCAACTGCTCGAGTGGGCCAGCCGCGCGGATGCGTGGATCATCGAGGACGACTACCTTGGCGAACTCCAGCTCAGGCGGCGGGCGGCTCCCGCACTGGCATCGCAGGATCGGGCCGGGCGGGTGATCCATATCGGGTCTTTCAGCAAGACGCTCAGCCCGACGCTGCGGCTCGGCTTCGTGGTCGTGCCGCCTGGCCTGGTATCGCGCTTCGAAGAAGTCGTCGCCTGCCTAGCTTCCGCGCCAGGGCCGGCGGTGCAAATGGCGACCGCCGAGTTTATGCGGGATGGGCATTATCTGCGGCACCTGCGCCGCATGAAGCGCATTTACGCAGCCCGCAGCGATGCGCTGCTGGCCGCGCTCAACGTGCGGGACTTCCAGGCCTATGCGGCAGGCCTCGCCGTAGTGGTGAGACTGCCGGACGGCGCCGACGACCAGAGGATCGCCCGGGAGGCCTATGCCTACGGGCTGGCGCCCGCACCGTTATCGGGCTGGTTCTGCTCTGCCTCCACGCAACGGTCCGGCCTGCTTCTTGGTGTCGCGACGGCAATTGAACACCAGGTTCCCGCTGCCTGCGACCGCTTGCAGCAACTGATCCGCAAATTCTCGTAGTTGACTGCCGCCGCATTCGTTCTGACCCATGCAAGGGCCGCTCACCTCAATAGCCGCGACAGCGGTCGATAACGTCCGCGAGCGGCTCACCCCGCTGATGTCGACGAACGTTCTCCAGCAGGATCGGCGCCGCCGATTCGGGCTGGGTCATGCTCGCCACATGGGGCGTCAGAAATACCCGCGGATGGGCCCAGAATGGATGGTCCGCAGGCAGGGGCTCAGGCTCGGTCACGTCGAGAATCGCGCGCGATAGCCGTCCCGAATCCAAGGCCTCGAGCAGATCCGCATCGACCAGATGCGGACCGCGCCCGACATTGATCAGCGCCGCACCGGCAGGCAGCAGCGAAAACAGTTCGCGGTTCAGGATGCCCCTGGTGGCCGCGGTGAGCGGCAACAGGCAGATCAGCACGTCGCATCCTGCGAGAAAGGGTTGCAGCTGATCCGGGCCGGCGAAGCTCTCCACGCCCTCGATCTCACGCGGGGAGCGGTTCCATCCGCGCAGGTTGAAGCCGTAGCTCGCCAGCCGCTCCAGCACGGCACACCCCAACGCGCCCATGCCCATCACGCCGATCGTGCGGGCCGAGGCAGGCGGTACCTCCAGCGGATCCCAGATGCGCGCCGCCTTCGCCGCCATGTAGTCGAAGAAGTCGCGATGCAGCGCCAGAACGGCCAGGCTGACATATTCGACCATGCCGTTGATGATCCCCGGCTCGACCATCCTGACAATGGGAACGTGCCCGGGCAGCGCGGAAAAATCGACATGGTCGACACCGGCTCCGGAGGAGAAGAACACCTTCAGCCGAGGCAGCCTGGCGATGAACTCCGCCGGTGCCTGCCAGGCGATCAGGTATTCGACCTCGGCGAGGTCGCCGGCATCGGGCCAGACGCGAAAGTCGAGGTCGGGTGCGTGCTCGGCGAAGTAGCGCACCCAGGCTGCAGCGCGAGGGGCATCGGATCGATAAAGAATACTCATGCCAGGGTCCTACCAGCCTCCTACCCAGCCATCGAACAGCCCCTCGGGAAGGGTGTCCTCGCTGGCGCCACGGAGAAAATCGAAGTCGCAGCCCCGATGAGCCTGCTCGATGTGTTGGTTATATAGATTGCGGTAGCCACGCACGTGCCGGGACGGCGGCGCCTGCCAGGCCTGGCGCCGACGTTCGAGTTCATCCGGTTCGACGCAGAGTTCCAGTCGCCGCGCGGCGACGTCGAGCTCGATGATGTCGCCGTCACGCACCAGAGCCAGCGGACCACCGATCGCAGCCTCGGGAGAAACATGCAGCACGGCGGCACCATAGGCGGTGCCGCTCATTCGCGCATCGGAGATCCGGAGCATGTCGCGCACGCCACGCTCCATCAGGTGGCGCGGCAGGGGCAGCATGCCCCACTCCGGCATCGCCGCGCCCACGGGGCCGGCATTGCGCAGAATGAGCACGCTGTTCTCGTCGATGCCGAGTTCCGGGTTATCGATCTGGTCGGCGATCGTCTGTACGTCTTCGAACACCACCGCCGGGCCGCGATGGCGGAACAGCCTGGGATTCGCCGCACAGGTCTTCATCACCGCACCGTCCGGCGCCAGGTTGCCTTTGACCACGACCATGGTCTCGCCAGGCTTGACCGGTTGGTCCAGCGGGCGGATCACATCGCTATCGAAGACTTCCGCCGTATCGAGAATCGCGCCGACCGTGCGACCGTCGACGGTGCGCGCATCGAGATGAAGCAAGGGCCCGAGGGTCTTGAGCAGGGCCGGTACGCCCCCCGCGGCCATCAGTCGCTCAGTCAGGTGTTCACCGGCGGGCTGGACGTTGGCGATCAGAGGCACGCGCCTGGCGATCTGGTCGAAGCGCTCCAGCGTCAGCGGTACGCCGACGCGGCCGGCGAGCGCCAGCAGGTGGATGATGACGTTGGTCGACCCACCCACCGCGCACAGCAGGGTAATGGCATTGTCAAAGGCTCGCGCGTCAAGAATCTCGCTCGGGCGCGGGCTGCCATCGGCGGCCATGCGCACGCTACGACGCCCCGCCTCGCGGGCGAGCTGATGACGACGCCGGTCGACCGCCGGCACCAGGCTGCTACCGGGCAGCGACACACCCAGGGCCTCGCAGATGACCGCCATCGAAGAAGCGGTACCCATTTCCGCACAGTGGCCGGCCGTCCCCATCACGTTTCGCTCGAACGCGGCAAAATCGCCTTCCGAGAGTTCTCCTGCACGCAGCTGGTCGACCAGACGCCAGACACCGGTAGCGTTCGCCAGATTTCCGCCAGTCGCCGAGCGGGGCGTGGCCGGCCCGCTGGCAAGGAATATGAACGGAACGCCGGCGCTGGCAGCCCCCATCAGCAGTGCCGGCTGCGTCTTGTCACATCCGCCGAGCAGCACCACCGCATCGAAGGGATAGCCGCGAATGGTCTCCTCGGCTTCCATCGCCAGCAGGTTGCGAAACGGGAAGGAGGTCGGCTTGATGATGTTCTCGCTGATCGACATCAACGGCACCTCGAACGGGATACCGCCTGCCTCGAGAATCCCGACCCTTGCCTCTTCGGCAAGCGTGCGTAGATTCAGATTGCACGGGTTGATATCGGACCAGGTATTGAGAATGCCGACGACGGGGCGCTGCATCAGGTCTTCGCGGCTCCAGCCGGCGGTCGACAAGGTCGAACGATGCACGAAGCCAGGCAGATCATTCTTGCGAAACCAGCGCGCGCTGCGTAGCGGCCGACCATTCTTTGTTTCGTTATCGCTCATGCGATCACCTTGTGCACCACGGTTCGGGAAAACTCGATAAGGCAGAGTTACAGCATGCCGGGGATACGGCACAACGTCGCACCGCCTCTTGCCGAGGCGGTGCGACGCTTGCTGGTCAGAGGCCGACCAGACCGGCCAGCCCGCCGATATCGGCGATCTGGCGGTAGTTGTAGCAAGCGTTACCCGGCTGTTCATGACCACGGGCGACGAAGGCCTTGTTCTTGATCTTCATGTCTTCCGCCGGCATCAGGTCGTAGCGGAAGCTCGAAGAAACGTGCAGCACGTCTTCCGGTCCGCAACCGAGGTTGTCGAGCATGTATTCGAAGGCCTGCAGGCGCGGCTTGTAGGCCTGCGCCTGTTGGGCGGTAAAGACCTTGTGGAAAGGCACGCCCAGCTTGTCGACGTTGGACATGATCTGTGCGTCCATCGCGTTAGAGAAGATCACCAGCGGGATCTTGTCGGCGATCTTCGCCAGGCCGGCCGTCACGTCGGGGTGCGGGCCCCAGGTCGGCACGGCGTTGTAGTAAAGCCGTCCTTCGCCGCGATATTCCACGCCCCAGCGCTTGCATACGCGAGAAATGGCGGTATCGAGGATCTCGTCATAAGGGCGCCAGTCTCCCATCACCTGATCCAGGCGATAAGCAGCGAAATCCTTGACGAACTGGTCCATCTGCTCGGGGGCAACGCGATCGGCGAACAGCTCGCGGGTCAGCGGACCCATCTGGAAGTTGGTCAGCGTGCCGTAACAGTCGAAGGTGAGGTATTTAGGGCGAATGAAGCTCATTTGGGCAGTCCTGAAAGGTCGTCGATAAATGCGGTGATACGTCGCAGCACCACGGCTTCATTACAGCACGGTGAAAACAGCATATGACGTTGAAAGTTCGAGCCAGTCGATACAAAAGACATTTCTTCGAGCCAACCTCGGCAGACTCTGCGGAACGCCCTCCCAACATGCTCGATCGCCTGGTCCAGGCTGGCTGCGCTGCGACTTGAACGAAGCGCCCGGGAATGTGCCGGCCTATTTCTGAGCGCTCCCCCTCAGCCTCGTTCGCCGACGTTCGGACTGATGCAGCCGCTTGAGAATGCCATCGAACGATTCGAGTTGCCGATGGATCTCCTCCGGCCCGTTTTCGACCAGGAACGCGCGGAATGCCGACGCGACCGGCGGCAGGCGGACCGCCGGCAGGTGTGCCACATACCAGTCGCGCTCCACCGGATTTCCTGCCAGCGGCAGCACGCCGATCAGTCCCGCTTCAAACTCCAGCGTGCAGGCATGCAGCGACAGGAACGCGATGCCAAGCCCTGCGGAGACCATGCGCTTGATTGCGGCATTGCTGGACAGCTCCGATCCATGCGGCAAGCGCAGCCCCGCCTCGCGGAACAAGCGCTCGACGGTATCGCGTGTGCCTGAGCCGCGTTCGCGGATCAGCAGGTTTTCCGCCAGCAGATCGTGCAACGTGTTGTGCCGCCGTGACATCAATGGGTGGTCAGGGGCGGCAATGAAGGCCATCGGATGCTTGGCAAAGGCCACCGCATTCGTCCTGAGCTCGGAAGGCGGGCGGCCGATGATGGCCAGATCGATCTCGTGCATTCCCAGCATGCGCACGATCTCTTCCCGGTTGCCGACCCGCAGCACGATCTTCACATCCGGATTGCATTGGGTGAACGCCACCAGCATCTGCGGAAGCAGATACTCGGCGGTGGTGATCGCGCCGACGCGAAGGGTCCCGGCAATGCCGCCGCGCAAGGCGGCCACGTCCTCCACCGCATCGCGCCATAGCTTGAGGATCTGGCTGGCATAGCCCGCCATCACTTCCCCGGCGGGCGTCATCAGCAAGCCGCGGCCTGAACGCTGCACCAGCGGCGTGCCCGTGGCCTCTTCCAGCAGTCGCAATTGCAGCGATACCGTGGGCTGTGTCAGGTGCAGCTCCTCGGCGGCGCGGGATACGCCGCCAAGGCGCGCTACCGCGTCGATCGCATTGAGCTGTCGGAAGGTAGTGGTCTTATTCATATAAAAAAACCTATCGGTCGGCTTTGTTTCTCAATTATTCAATATGAGTTTTCCCGCGTACAGTGCAAACGTCAAGACCTGATCCCCCCTGCCCTTTTCGCGTTCCGCCAATCCATCCAGGAGTCCACCATGTCGATCGAATTGCTGATTGTTTCCGCCGACCATGTACTGTTCCAAACCAAGGCGCAACATGCAGCCGGCCTGGCAGCGGCCACCGGGGCCCGGGCGGAAGCGGCGCCCGCCGGCGCAATGGGCGCAGACTTCAGCGCGGCGTACCAGGAGGCGTTCGTCCAGGCAGGCACGGGGGCGAAACTATCCGTGCGCCGGCAAACCGAGCAGCTGATGCGCGAAGCCGAGCAAGCCGGAGCCAGGCTTGCCATCGTGACGATGATGTCGTCCCGCATGCTGAGCGCCCTGCTCGACCGCTATGACCAGCCGGCCCGCACCGATCGCTTTACCGTGACCGCCACGGCGGATTCGCTGGGCCACGGCGACGGCCCCGCAGACCTGCTGCGGCTGGTGCTCCATGCCGTCGACGTGCCTGCCGACCGCGCGTTGCTCATCGCTGCAAATGGCGGGGAGGCCTGCGCCGCGGCCGCGCTTGGCATGCCCCTGATGCGGCTGCACAACGGCGTGGCCTGCCAGCAGGACGATGGAGCAATCTTCCTTTCCGACGCACCCGCCGCGTCGTGGCCATCGTTCGACGACATCGAGATGCGCTTCACGCAAGGCGCACTGGGCCAGCCGTCGCGCTACACGCGCCTGGGGACATTGACCGCCCCGGCATGAGCCGGCGTGGCACCACCAACGCATAGAGAGGGATGGAATGAAGACGATCGTCATTGTCGGCGGCGGAACCGCCGGCCTTCAGCTGGCGGCCCGGCTGGGCAAGCAACTGGGCCAGCGCGGACTGGCCAACGTTGTCCTGGTGGACCGCTATCGGACACACCTGTGGAAGCCCCTGCTGCACGAAGTCGCCACGGGAAAGCTCGAACCGTACATCCACCACACGTCCTTCGCCCTGCAGGCGCGCCGCTACGGTTTCCGCTTCGTGCAGGGCGAGTTCACCTCTCTCGATCGCGACAACCGCACGCTCGAGATCACGACGTCCGGAAGCGATGGCGACATGCAAGCGACAACGCTGGCCTACGACACCCTGGTGTTGGCGATTGGCGGGACCACACAGTATTTTGGCGTGCCGGGGGCGAGCGAGCACGCGCTGGCGCTGGACAGCGTGGCAGGCGCGGAGCATGCGCGGACCCGGATCGTGGATGCGCTGCGGCGCGTGTCGTCGCGGGCCACAGCGGCCGACCGGCCGGCGCGGGCCAGCGTCGCCATCGTCGGTGCGGGAGCGACCGGGGTGCAGCTGGCGGCCCAGGTGAGGCAGATGTCGCGTGTGCTGAGCCAGTATGGCATCCATTCCCTCGATCCTGACCACGGCACCGATGTACGGCTTGTCGAGGCTTCCGGAAACATCCTGCCAGGCATGGATCGTCGCCTCGCCGACAGGACCACCGCCGAGCTGCGGGCCCAGGGTATCGAGATCATGCTGAACACGCGCGTCACCGAGGTCCGCCCCGACTGCCTGCATGTCGCGGGCGCGGCCCCCATTGCCGCGGACGTGACGGTGTGGACCGCCGGCGTCACCGTAGCGCCCGTGCTGTCGAGCATCGGCCTGCAGGTCACCCGCAACGGGCGCGTCCGGGTGGGAGATACGCTCCAGAGCCTGGAGGACGAGCATATTTATGCCCTGGGTGATTGCGCGAGCTTCCGCCCGGCTGGGGAACAAGCAGAGCTTCCCACGCGAGCGCAGGTCGCGCATCAGCAGGCCATTTACCTGGCCAGGGCCTTGCCGCGTGTGCTCGCCGGCAAGTCCGTAGCCGGGTTCACGTTTCGCGATCGGGGTTCGGTCATCTCGTTGGCGGACGACATGGCGCTGTGCCATCTGCTCGCGCCCGGCGCCGGCGACGGATGGCAGGTACAGGGCGTGCTGGCAACGCTGGTGCACCGTGTCATCTACCGACGTCACGTGCTGTCGGTGCAGGGTTTTGCGCGAACCGCCGCGATGGCACTGTCCCAGCGCCTGGAGCGGCTGCTGGGGGCGGGTTATCGGCTCGATTGAAGTGCGCGATCCAATGCAGGCGCGCATCGAGGCATGGCTGAGTGAAGCTCAGCCATGCCAGTACACGGCCTGGCCTGGTCGTCGAAACGCTGAGTGCACCGTCAGAAGTCGGCCACTTTGCCCCAGGCCGAGTGCTTGAAGCGCGCCGGGTTGTACGGGGCAGGATCGAAGATCGGCTCGTCACCGGTCACCAGGTCGGCGATCAAGTGGCCTGCGCCAGGGCCGATGCCGAACCCATGCCCGGAGAAGCCCGCCGCCAGGATGAAACCGGGGATTTCCGGCACTTCGCCGATCCCCGGCACACCGTCGGGCGTGCTGTCCACAAAGCCGGCCCAGGCATTGGCGATGCCGGCCTGTCCCAGTGCAGGCATCAGTTCGACCGCACGACGATAGGTTTGCTTGACAGCCGCCGTATCCGCCTTTGGATCGAGTATCCGCATCCGCTCCATGGGGGTCGGTGCATCCAGTCGCCACCGCGCGAGTGTTTCGTGGCCTGCGCGGATACCCTCCATTCCGCCTGGAAACACGTTACGCCAGCGCTTCGCAAACATGGGCAGGAACTGCGGCGCGAAGCGCATCAGTTGCGCCGTCGGGTCCACGCGCCCACGCCCGCTGATGGCAAGGTTGTAGCTGCCATCGCTGCGGCGGGTGATGGACACGCGCGCGGTGTGCAGCGCGTCGGGGAGATGCGCGGCCACCCCGGACACCCGCACGATGGACTGGCGCACGGTAGCCTGGGGAAAGCGAATGCCCAGTTGGCGGCAGAACGAAGACGCCCACGCGCCGCCGGCGTACACCGCGACGCGGGTCTTGATGGTTCCGGCTTCGGTGACGACGCCGCTGACGCGGCCGCCCTCAAGCTCAATGCCCCGCGCGGCGCAATTCTGCAGCACGGTGCCGCCGAGCTTGATGAGCGCGGCAGCCACCGACGGAGCTGCCTTGGCCGGATCGGCGGTTCCATCACTGGGCGAGAACACGCCCCCCTTCCATGCGCGGCCGGTATCGCGGCCCCGTTCGCTGGCCTCGCTGCCGCTCAACATGTGGGTGGTCACGCCGGCAGTTCTGGCAAAGTCTCGCCATCTGGCCCAGCGTGCAATCTCGTCTTCGTCGTTGCTGAGGTAAAGCAAACCACACCTGTGGAAGCCCGTGTCCTCGCCAGTGTCCTGGGCGAACCGTTCCCACAGTTCGAGGCTTTTGGTAGCCATCGGCAATTCACGCGCGTCACGGTTCTGCTGGCGGCACCAGCCCCAGTTGCGGCTCGATTGTTCGGCGCCGATGCGGCCCTTTTCCACTACGGTAACCGAAAGGCCGCGCCGGGCCAGGTAGTACGCAGCAAAGACGCCGATGATGCCACCGCCGATCACCACCGCGTCGGCATGGGTCGGCAGGGATGAGGTACTCTCGATAAGACGCAAGGGCTGGGACATGGATGGATCTCCTCGCATTATTTGTCCTGCACGTTTTGTAGTTGAACCCGGCGACACGCTCTGCGCTCCGCCGTCCGGCAACATCATGGCGGCTTTCATGCTGGTTATTCCTCGCCGTGTTCAAGGATGGCCTTGGTTTCGAGATACTCTTCCAGGCCTTCCAACCCGTATTCGCGACCATTCCCCGAGTGCTTATACCCGCCGAAGGGAGCGTGGGCATTCCATGCCGGATAGTTGATATGCACCTGGCCGGCGCGGATCCGCGCAGCCACGGCTCGCGCCGCGTCGAGATCCCGGCCCTGCACATGGGCGCCCAGGCCGTAGATCGTGTCGTTGGCGATTGCCACCGCTTCGTCGACGCTGTCGTAGGCAATGATCGAAAGCACCGGCCCGAAGATCTCTTCCTGAGCGATGCGCATTTTTGGATGCACATCCGAGAAGATCGTCGGCCGTACGTAGAACCCGCGCTCCAGGCCGGCCGGGCGGCCGGGGCCGCCGCAGACGAGCCGCGCGCCCTCGTCAATGCCGACGCCGATCATGTCTTGCACACGGTTGAACTGCGCGCGGTTCGCCACCGGGCCGTGCGTGGTCTGCACGGAGCGCGGGTCGCCGACCACAAGGCGGGCTACCGCGTCGCGGGCGATCTGCTCCACTTCGGCCAGGCGTTCGCGCGGCACGATCATGCGCGTCGGTGCGCTACAGGACTGGCCGACGTTGCGGAAGGCCGCCGCCACACCCGCCGGCACGGCTCGCGCGAAGTCCGCATCCGGCAGGATGACATTGGGGGACTTGCCACCCAGCTCCTGCGCGACACGCTTGACCGTTACAGCCGCCGCCTGCGCGACCAGAACACCTGCCCGGGTAGAGCCCGTGATCGAAATCATGTCCACGTCCGGGTGCTCCGCCAGCGCGGCACCGACCTCCGGTCCATCCCCGTTGACGAGGTTGAACACGCCCGGAGGCGCGCCGGCGTCCTGCATCACCTGCGCAAACAGCAAGGCGCTGAAGGGTGACAGCTCGCTCGGCTTCAGCACCACGGTGCATCCTGCCGCCAGCGCAGGACCTACCTTGGCGGTGATCTGATAGAGCGGCCAGTTCCATGGCGTGATGAGGCCACACACGCCGATGGCTTCACGCGCGATCGTGATGCCGTCTCGCTGCGAGACAAAGGGATAACGGCTCATGACGTCGCAGGCCACCCGGATGTGCGCTGCCCCGGCTGGCACCTGCGCGCTGCGCGCCACGCTGATGGCAGCGCCCATCTCCAGCGAGATTGCCTCGGCGAACAACTCGGCCCGCTCAAGTATGAGCTGGTGCACACGGTCGAGGAGAGCCGTCCGGCTCTGTATGGAGCTGACGGACCACCCGGCAAAGGCGGCCCTTGCGGCGGCCACGGCAGCAGCGACGTCTTGCCTGCTGCCCAAAGCGATCTCTGCCACAACGTCTTCGCTCGACGGGTCGGTGACGGCCGCCCGGGCTTGCCCCTCAGCGCGAACCCACTCGCCGTCGATGAAGATACGATCCAGATGACCCGCGCTGGTCAGGCGCTCAATGATGGCGTGTTTCATCAGAGCCGTCCTTTGCACAAGCCCTTCCGGTGCATGGAATCATCCAGGTCGGGGGGCGTGCACGCGACTGGGAAAGCGATCCAGTACGTATTGAGTTTCATGGCAGTGGCGCTTCTATGTCTCGCTGAGGTAGCGAATGAGTGAACTTTGCGGTCACTGTCATTGCAACATAGAGCTGCCATGCGCTTGTCGCGAAACGCACGGCTGATCATCACGAAGCTGCTGTTTTATGACACGCTGCCAGCATGCCGTGCCGAGCGGGTGAATGGCGTGCAGGATGCGCATCTTCTGGCCGCCCGCATCGAGTTAGTCAAGCCTCACCCAGTTCCGGGCGATGCCGGTCGATGCGCTTCCTCGTTCATCGGCTCGATGTCGACCACGCGATACGAATGCCGGCAAGGCCAGGTCGCGGCAGATCAGTCTGCTCCCTCGGCTCGACAAAGAATGCGATGGGCCAAACGCAGGTGCGGGCGGTCAATCATCGCATTGCCAAGCCTGGCAACGCCGGAGGCTCCGACTGTTGAAAATGCTTCGATGACTTGTCTGGCCCACTGTATTTCTTCCGCATGAGGCATGAAAGCTTCATTGATCGCGGCAACATGGGACGGATGCGCTGCCGCCTTGGCGGCAAAGCCATCGCGCCGGGCAAGGGCCGCCTCGTGGCCGATCTCGAAGTTGTGGGACAAGTTTGTACTGACCGCATCGATGGCATCTATACCCGCCTGAGCAGCGGCTAACAGACACATCGTTCGTGCCACCGAGAATGGCGAGGTAAGCTCCCTTCCCTGATGGGACGAGCGAATGCCCAGATCGGCCGCGAGGTCCTCGACGCCCCACATCAGGGCGCGCAGACGCATCGGCGCATTCCGGTACGACGACAGGCCAAACACACCTTCCGATGATTCCGTGGCCATGGCGACAATGCCCGTCTCCCATGCGCCCTTGAGCAACACATGCTCGAGCGCGGCAAGGAAATCGCACAGACGATGGACGTCCTCGACTCCCCGGCACTTTGGCAGCACGATCGCATCGGGTTGATACGGCAACACTGCAGCCAGATCGTGAAGAATATGCCCGGATGCCAGCCCATTGACCCGCACCAGCACTTGTGCGTCTATCGAAAGACGATGCTCGGCAAGAAAGCCTGTCAGCTTCACGCGGGCTTCGTCTTTCCCATGCTCCGGGACCGCATCTTCCAAATCAAAGACCAGGCCATCGGCACCGGCCTTGAGTGAGGCGGTGAGTTTTCTTTCACTATCAGCAGGCACGAATAGCAAGGAACGCAAATGTTGTGACATGATTTTTTGCATAGGTCTAGCTTTCAATTCCTTTGGCGTTCCGGAACGGCGCCCTTCCGCCATCGGAATCATCCCCGCCTGGCAGACTCCGCGCACGCCGGCCGGACTCGCCGGTACCGCAGTTTCTGCGTTTCGGGCAATACAGTTTGCAATTTGCTCTTGGCGGTAGCGTCAAAATCAGCGTCTTGCACGGCGATGGTGCTCTTATGCTGGGTGGCACGATCCTGACCTTGCCCCCGCCCCTGATGCACGCCAACGCCCCCTCTTCAGACGAACACGCTCATCCTCGTCTCGACGCCGCGCTAAAGTACATTCATCGTCACCTGGGCGAACCATTGCGGCTGCCGTTGCTGGCACAGCTGTCCCGGTTGAGTGTCGGGCGCTTCGTCACCGTGTTTCGGCTGACGCTGGGGGTGACCCCGCATCGCTACATTTACCTGAAGCGCATTCATCGCGCGCAGTGCTTGCTTGGGCAGGGCCACCCTCCGGCATTGGCGGCGCACGAGTGCGGCTTCTATGATCAGAGCCATCTGACGCGCTGCCTGAAAAGCCAGTGCGGCATGACACCGCGGCAGTTTCAAACGGCGATGAGAACCGCATCTGCCGGCGCCGCTCCATCTCGCCGGGTCCCGTTATCTCAGGTTGCCAGCGGAAACAACCGTTCAATCGGATAGTGAGTCTTGATGAATGGCGACTTGATGACGATAAAGCTGAAGTACTTTTCAATGCCGATATTGCGCTCCAGCAGGCTTTCCATCAGCTCCTGGTAATGGTTGACCCCACGGGTGATGAACTTGAGCAAGTAGTCATAGCCCCCGCTGACCAGATGGCATTCGACGATCTCGTCGATCGCATACACGGCCTTTTCAAAGCGCGCGAAATCTTCGCGATGGTGGTCCTCCAGCGTGATCTCGGTGAACACCGTAAGGATGTCGCCGAGCTTGTCCATGCGGATTTGCGCGCTATATCCGCCGATATAACCGGCCTGCTCCAGGCGCTTGACGCGTATCAGACAAGGACTGGCGGAAAGGCCAACGGCGTCGGCAAGGTCCACATTGGTCATGCGTCCGTTCTTTTGCAGCTGGGCGAGGATGCGGAGGTCAAGCCGGTCAAGTTTGATGGGGGCGGACATGGTCTTTCAAGGCAGGATGACTGAATCACATTGTCTTCATATGCCCCGCTCGGGGCAACCGGGGCGCACCCGGAGGCAGCCCGCCGAGCGAGATCTCCTGGGGTAAACGTCGCGAGCCGGCGGGCCGTTGGCAGTACCTTGCGCACAGCGCTTCAGTTGATCCCGCAACGATGTGCGCGCTTGTGTTCTTTTTCGCTCACCGCCCTACCCGATCGCCTTATCGGCGAGCGCGAATGAAAGAAGCGGATTGGCAGGAGAAAGAGCGGTGCCCCGGCGCAGAACGGTTGCATCGGCAACGCTGGCCAGCCCCAGCCCGGGAAGCCAGTCCTCGAGTTCCCCATGGGCCTGTACGTCCAGCCGCAGCGCGCGCCCGGTGACCAGTCCCGCCAGGTGCGCAATCATTGCCTTGGCCGCCATGGGGCAAGGGGCGACCACCGGGCCGATAGTCGCGCCGCGACCGAAGCGCCGCAGGATCGCAAAGCCTCGTGGACCGTCGGGATGGTCAAGCACCACGGTGGCGGTGGCATGGCGCAGCCAGGTCTGGATCAATCTTTCGCGCACCGCGCCTCCTGCGCGCTCGTCCATCCCGACCAGCAGCTGCATGTCATTGCGCCCCCCGGGGCGCAGACGACTGTTCTCAGGCAGCGCCATCAAGGGTGGCTGTACGGCCTTGCCCTCGTACTGGCGAATTTCGCCGATCCGTTCGAAGCCCATGCTTCCATAGAAGCGGTGAATGGTGCCGGCGGCGTGAAGCAGCACGGTGCGTCGGTCCAGGCCCGCACACAATGCTTCCAGCAGCTTGCGGCCGATGCCGCGCTCTCGGAAATCGGGCTTGACGACGACCAGGCCAACCGTCGCAGCACGCTCGCCCCAGAGCCAGCGCATGCCTACGCCCACCACGGTGCCATCGACCTCGGCCACGCGACCCTCGCCCATGGAGAACAGCGTCCTCCAGTCGCTGGGACGATGCGGCCACCGTTCCCCTTCAGAAAGAGAGAGCGCGACAGGCAAGTCTGCCAGGACCATCGGTCGAATCCCGGGTAGCAGTTCGGTGGCATGCAGAGGATGCTTGGCGGAGTTCATTGCGGTATGGGTGTCGCCGGACAAATTGGTAGCGTAGATCATGCGATGAACCACCGGCTCCGGATAGGAAAAAGTTGCTGCGTCGACCATGCACCAAACGATGCATCGCCTAGGGTATTCCCGAAGGATGTTGCGGTGCACATTGCCCAGCGGAAGTGCACGTGGCACGCAATGCCAAAGCGCCTGCATGAAACCGCAGCTTTGACTGCCATGGCGCGGAATACCCCACAAAGCCCTTGGTCGCACATGCTTCAATGTCAGGGAGATGCAACGTAGCGCGCAAGCAAGCCGACCCGACACCTTACAGGCAGCGCGGCCGCTGTCGAGCCCCACGATGAAGCCGGCACTGCAGCGGCCCCATCGCATTTGGCGCCATGTCTGGCAAGACACCGTTCAGGGAACTTTGAGCAACCAGAGCCCGCATTGAGCGATGTCTGCGCCGGGCCGCGGCCCCGGGGCACGAGGTATCACGCACGAGCTTGGAGCCGGTGCGCGGTACCGCCAGATCCGGCTGCACAGCCCGCGGCACCGTCGCTTGCAGCAATAAATATCAACCATGAAAGGAGACACCGTGAACCTGTTCATCCTGCGCCTGCTGGCGCGGCGCGTCGGACTGGCGCTGATCTCATTGCTGGCCGTCTCGGCCATCGTCTTCGCGATCACCGCGGTATTGCCCGGCGATGCCGCCCAGGAGCAACTCGGCCAGGACGCCACGCCCGAAGCGCTGGCGGCGCTGCGCACACAGATGGGGCTCGACGCGCCCGCGCCGGTCCGTTACGCCCAATGGCTGGGCGGCATGGTTGGGGGCAATGCTGGCGAGTCCCTCGTCACGCGCATGCCCGTTTCGGAAGCCATCGGCAGCCGTCTGCCGAATTCGCTGCTGCTGGCAGGACTGACCGCACTGATCTCGGTCCCGGTGGCGCTGGGTCTTGGCATCCTGGCGGCGGTCTACCGCGGAACCTGGTTCGACCGCAGCGTCAGCCTGGGCGCCGTAGCCGTGGTATCCGTGCCGGAATTCCTGATCGCCACTCTCGCGGTCTTGCTGTTCGCGGTACAGCTGCGCTGGCTGCCTGCCCTCGCTTATATCGGCAACAACGAACCCTGGGACAAGGTGCTGCGCTCCCTGGCCATGCCGGTGCTGACCCTCTGCTGTGTGATCGTTGCGCAAATGCTCCGCATGACGCGGGCCGCGGTGATCGATCAGCTCAATGCGCCGTACATCGAAATGGTGCGGCTCAAAGGCGCCTCCCCCACCCGCATGGTGCTGTTCCATGCGCTGCCCAATGCCATCGGCCCGATCGCCAACGCGGTCGCCCTGAGCCTTTCCTACCTGCTCGGCGGCGTCATCATCGTCGAGACCATTTTCAACTATCCGGGAATCGCCAAGCTGATGGTGGACAGCGTTGCCCAACGCGACATGCCCGTTGTCCAGGTTTGCGCCATGATTTTCTGCGCCGCGTTCCTGACTCTCGTCACGCTTGCCGATGTATGCGGCATTGTCGCTAACCCGCGTCTGCGTCACCGTTGATGCCCTGAACGCATGCTGGAGCCGCTACTCATGTCCACCACTTCCAATACGCAAGCCACCGCCGCAGCGAGCGCCGTCGGCAAGAGCTGTCGACGTTTACGCCTGCCCCGCATGGGCTTCACCGCCTGGATCGGCTGCCTGATCCTGCTTGGCTGGCTGCTTGCCGCCGTGCTCGGGCCGATCCTGATCAACACCGACGGCTCGGCCACTGGCGAGGTCCAGGTCTTCGGGCCGATCAGCGCGCAGCACTGGCTGGGTACCGATTACCTGGGCCGGGATATGCTGACCCGGGTGATCCTGGGGGCGCGCTATACCGTCTGCGTGGCCCTGGTATCCACGCTGTGCGCTAGCGGCATCGGCATCACGCTGGCGTTGCTGGCAACGGTCAGCGGCCGCTGGATCGATGCCTGCATGAGCCGCGGCCTCGACACGCTCACGGCGATTCCAAGCAAGATGTTCGCGCTGATCATGGTCGCGGCCTTCGGCTCGTCGGTCTGGATGCTTGCCATCACGGCAGCGATCATCTACGTTCCGGGCGCCTATCGCATTGCCCGTTCGCTGGCGGTCAACATCAATGCCATGGATTACGTGACCGTCGCCCGCACCCGCGGTGAAGGTACCGCCTACATCATGCGCCAGGAAATCCTGCCCAACATCATCGGCCCGATGCTGGCCGACCTGGGTCTGCGCTTCGTCTACGTCGTGCTGCTGCTCGCCAGCCTGAGCTTCCTTGGCCTGGGGATCCAGCCTCCCGATGCCGACTGGGGTTCGCTGGTACGCGAGAACATCGGCGCGCTGTCCGAGGGCAGCATGGCCGTGGTGGCGCCGGCTCTGGCCATTGCCAGCCTGACGCTTGCGGTCAACCTCGTCATCGACAACTTGCCGGGTCGCTCGGCACGCAATGGAGTCAAGTAATGGGCACGTCTGTCAAGGTCAGCAACCTCCGCATTACCGCCGGGCCCGCGACGCTGGTCGACCGCGTCGACTTTGAGATCGAGCCTGGCAAGGTGCTCGCCCTGATCGGCGAGTCCGGCTCCGGCAAGACCACTACCGCGCTGGCGCTGATGGGCTATGCACGCCACGGCTGCGAGATTTCCGGCGACATCCGGGTCGGCCACCATGACGTGCTGCGCCTGCTCCCGGGCGAACAACGCCGGTTGCGCGGGCGCGAGATCACTTACATTGCGCAAAGTGCGGCAGCGTCGTTCAACCCCTCCCGCACCATCATGGACCAGGTTGTCGAGCCTGCGTTGATCCATCGCCTCATGGACCGCGACGCTGCCGAAGCGAAAGCCGTGGCACTGTTCCGCGAACTGGCACTGCCGGATCCGGAATCGATCGGTGAGCGTTATCCGCACCAGGTATCCGGCGGCCAGCTGCAGCGGCTGATGGCCGCGATGGCGCTGATCACCGATCCCGACCTGGTGATCCTCGACGAGCCGACCACGGCCCTGGACGTCACCACGCAGGTGGAAGTGCTGCGGGTATTCCGCCGCGCCGTGCAGGAACGCCGTACCACCGCGGTCTATGTCAGCCATGACCTGGCCGTGGTGGCCCAGGTCGCGGACCATATCCTGGTGCTGCGCGACGGCAAGATGCGCGAACTGGGCGACACCGACCAGATCCTGTACCAGCCGGTGGACGACTACACCCGTTGCCTGCTTGCCGCCGCCAAGCCCGCCGAGCGCCCCGGGGCCCCCGTCGATCCGGACAAGAGCCCGCTGCTGCTGGAGGTACGTGACCTGTCGGCCGGCTATGGTGCGCTCGACGCGCACGGCCAACCCGCCACGAAGATCCTCGAGGGCGTTGACCTGAAGCTGTACCGCGGCCAGGCGATCGGCGTCATCGGCGAATCCGGCTCCGGCAAGACCACGCTCGCGCGTGCGATTGCCGGGCTGGTCGCCCCCTGCCGTGGCAGCATCGCGTTCAACGGCCATCCGTTGAAGCCCACCGTCGCGCAGCGCAGCCGCGAAGAGCTGCGGCGTATCCAGATCGTGTTCCAGATGGCCGATACCGCGCTGAATCCGGCTCGCACGATCGAGGATATCCTCGCGCGTCCGTTGCAGTTCTTCCATGGACTGCGCGGCGAAGCCCAACGCGCCCGCATTCGTCAACTGCTTGACCTGGTGCGCCTGCCGTCCGGCGTGGCCCAACGCCTGCCGGGTGGACTGTCCGGCGGACAAAAGCAGCGTGTGAACCTGGCGCGCGCCCTGGCGGCCGACCCGGAACTGATCCTTTGCGATGAGATTACCTCTGCACTGGACACCGTGGTCGGTGCCGCGATCCTCGATCTGATGGCAGAACTGCGCAAGGAGCTGGGCGTCTCGTATCTGTTCATCAGCCACGACCTGCATACCGTGCGCGCCATCTGCGACGAGATCGTGGTGATGCAGCACGGCCGCAAGGTCACGCAGGTCGCGCACGACGACTACGAACGCGGACCGCATCATCCTTATTTCACGCTGCTCGCCCGCTCCGTGCCGGAGCTGCGCCGCGGCTGGATCGACGAAGTCGACCTGCATATCGAAGGCGCGCGCGCGGCACAAGGCGTGCGCAGTGCCGCTTGACTCTTCCTCACGGAGATTTCTTTTCATGCCTTTGTCCCTGAATCAACACTTGCTCCCGGGCCGCAACTTTGTCGGCGGCGAATGGTGCAATGCGGCCGATGACCGCACCGTGGCCGTGGTGGACCCCGCCACCGAAGAAGCCTTCGCGACCGCACCGGATAGCGGCGCTGCCGACGCGCTCCGCGCCGTCGACGCCGCCCACGCCGCATTCACCGCATGGCGCAAGACCCCGGCCAAGCAGCGCGCGCAGATCATCAAGCGCTGGAACGATCTCGTCGTCAGCCACCAGGAAGACCTTGGCCGGCTGATCTCGAGCGAGCAAGGCAAGCCGCTGGCGGAAGCCAAAGGCGAGGTTCTGTACGCGGCCAGCTATATCGAATGGTTTGCGGAAGAAGCCACGCGCGCGGATGGCGACGTGATCGCGGCGCCGGTGAAGGGCCGCCGCATGCTGGCGCTGCGCGAGCCGGTTGGCGTCGTCGCCGCGATCACGCCGTGGAATTTCCCTGCCGCAATGATCGCGCGCAAGATCGCCCCCGCGCTGGCTGCCGGCTGCACGGTCGTCTGCAAGCCGGCGGAAGATACCCCGCTGACCTCCCTCGCACTGGTAAAGCTTGCCCAGGAGGCAGGCGTGCCGCCGGGCGTATTGAACATCGTCACGGCCTCGCGCGAGCGGGCTGCCGAAGTCGTCGACGTGTGGCTGGATGATGCACGCGTGCGCAAGATTACCTTTACCGGCTCGACGCCGGTCGGCAAGCACCTGGCACGCCGCTCCGCCGATACGCTGAAGAAGCTGTCGCTGGAGCTTGGCGGCAACGCGCCGTTCATTGTGTTCGACGATGCGGATCTGGACGCGGCCGTCGACGGGCTGATGGCCGCAAAGTTCCGCAACGGCGGGCAGACCTGCGTGTCCCCGAACCGGATCTATGTCCAGGACAAGGTCCACGATGCCTTTGTCGACAAACTCGCCGCCCGCGTCGGTGCGCTGGTCGTTGGTCCCGCGACCGACCCGGCGGCGCAGATCGGCCCGATGATCAACGCGCGCGCGGTGGACAAGATCGAACGCCATGTGCAGGACGCGCTCGGCCGTGGGGCCCGCGTGGTGGTCGGCGGCCAGCGCGTTCGCAACGCGCAGTGCACCGGCCCGAATTACTACGCGCCGACCGTGCTGGTGAATGCGGATGCATCGATGCAATGCTCTTGCGAGGAAACCTTCGGCCCCGTGGCGCCCGTGACCCGCTTCGATACCGAGGCCGATGTGGTCGAGGCGGCCAATGCCACGCCGTTCGGCCTCGCCGCTTATTTCTACTCGACTGACGTTCGACGGATCTGGCGCCTGGCAGATGCACTGGAGACGGGTATTGTTGGCGTCAACGAAGGCGCACTGGCCGCGGAAGCGGCCCCCTTCGGCGGCGTCAAGGATTCCGGCTACGGGCGCGAAGGCTCGCGACACGGCCTCGAAGAGTATATGCACATCAAGTACGTGTGCCAGGGCCAGCTGGACTGAGCGGCTGAGGCCGGCCAGGGCTTTCCCTTTCAGCACGCAGAGCGGCCGGCCTTGCCGGCCGCTCTGCATTTCTACGTCGCGACGGACGCGATGATCCGGCCAACGAAGGAACTGCTGTTCCCCTCCTAACAACAGGATTCGCTACCAATACAGGACGCGAAATCCGTCAAAGCGCCTCCGGCATCCTCCCTATACTCGTCTTCACGATCAGCGTCAGCCAGCGTGAACGACAAGGCTGCACGGCGGCGATAACCGCCCCGTGCCGAAACGCTTGCCGGCTCCAGTTCCTTCACAACTCACCGCGACCCCGGCTTCGCGGAACCTGAAAAAAATGAGGTGTAGTGCAATGACCCAGTCCAACCAGGACCTTATCGCGTTCCGTACGCAACATGTGCCGCACGGCATCGTCACCGCGCATCCGATTTTCGCTGAGCGGGCCGAAGGCTCTTACCTCTGGGATGTGGAAGGCCGCCGCTATATCGACTTTGTGGGTGGAATTGGCGTGCAGAACATCGGCCACAACCACCCACGGATTGTCGAGGCGGTGCGCAAGCAACTGGGTCGCGTTACCCATGCGGCGTTCCAGGTCGTTGGCTATGACTGTTATGTCGAGCTCGCTGCGCGGCTGAACCAGCTCGTCGGCGGGACGGCGCAATACAAGACGCTCTTCGCGACCACAGGCGCGGAGGCCGTCGAGAACGCGATCAAGATCGCACGCGCTTATCGCAACGTGCCGGGCGTCATCGCCTTCCGTGGCGGATTCCATGGCCGCACCTTGCTCGGCACTACCCTGACCGGCATCAGCGCGCCCTACAAGCAGAACTTCGGCCCGCTCGCCGGTGAGGTGTACCACACGCCTTACCCGGATGCGTTCCGCGACTTTTCCAGCGCCGATGCAATCCGCGCCCTCGAGGACCTGTTCGCCACGCAGATCGCGCCCGACCGCGTTGCCGCCATCATTCTCGAGCCCGTGCAGGGCGATGGAGGCTTCATCCCCGCCGGCAGCGAGTTCCTGCGCGCGCTGCGCACACTGACGGAAAAGCATGGCATCGTGCTGATCCTGGATGAGATCCAGGCTGGCTTCGGCCGCACCGGCAAGACGTTCGGCTTCCAGCATGCGGGCATCCAGCCGGACCTGGTCACCGTCGCGAAAAGCCTGGCCGGTGGCTTGCCGCTGTCCGGCGTGGTCGGGCGCGCCGAGATCATGGATGCGCCGGCAGCGGGAGGCCTGGGTGGCACCTATGGTGGCAACCCGCTCGCGTGCGCCGCCGCGCTGGCCGTGCTCGACGTATTCGAGGAGGAACAGCTCCTCGCCAAGGCGCACGGGCTTGGCGAAACGCTGCGTGCAGGCCTGGAGCAGCTCGCACGGGAATTCCCCGCCATCGGCACCGTGCGCGGGCTGGGCCCCATGCTGGCGCTGGAATTCGTCAGGAACGGCGACCCGTTCCAGCCTGACGCGGCCTTCGCGCAAGCGGTTATCGACCGCTGCCGCGAAGGTGGCCTGCTGGTGATCAAATGCGGCGTGCATCGCAATACCGTGCGCCTCCTGGCACCGCTGAACACCAGCCTGGAAACCGCTCAGGAGGCCCTGGAGATCCTGCGCGCGGCCATTGCGCTGGTTACAAAGGCTGAGCAATAGCAAGGACACCGGCGCCGGGAACGGCGCCCGGCACATAGCAGTTTCGCTGGAGACCCTGGCACCGGAATGGACACGACGCCGGGGTCCAGTCGAGGGGCGCGCAAGAAAGCCCCTCGGCTCCCTACCGCGTAGGGAGCCTTCGTATCATCTGCCGCTACAGCGGCCAGTCAGGCATCGAGCCACACGTGCTCGGCAAACATATAGCCCATCAAACCGCCCAGCGGGATGGGCGAAAGCCCCTTGAGCCTGGTCGTATGCGCGTCGATGCTTGCCAGGAACAACGGGATGCCGATGCCAGCCTCCTCGTGAATCATGGTCTGCATGTCGGCATACATCTGACTGCGCTTGCCGTTATCGGTTTCGGCTCGCGCGGCCAGCAGCAACTGGTCGAACTTTGGATTCTTCCAGCGGGACTCGTTCCATGGCGCGTCGGACTTGAAGAACTGCGTGAGGATGGTATCGGCGCTGGGCCGCGGGTTCACGTTGCCGAACCCTACGGGACTATTGAGCCAGTGATTGGACCAATACCCGTCTGCCGGCATGCGCTTGACTTCGAGCTCCAGACCCGCGCGCTGCGCTGCCTGTTGCAGCACCAGCGCCATCTCGACCGAATACAGGGCGGCCGGCGATGTCACTACCGGTACCTTGCCGGTCACGCCAGACTTGCGCAGATGGAACTTCGCCTTCTCGGGATCGAACGGCCGCTGCGGCAGATCCTTGAAATAGAAGCGGTTGGTGGGGTCGATGGGCTGGTCGTTGGCGATAACCGCATTACCGAGCGCGATGGACTGCCTCATCTGCTGACGGTCCAGCAAGTACTTCATGCCCAGGATAAAGTCAGGGTTCGTGCCAGGGCCCACATCTTTTCGCATGATCAGGTCGGAGTACTGGCCGGATTGCGTCGTCATGATGGCATAGCCGGGAGTACCCTTGATCCTCGCCACGGCGCGTGGGTTGATCATCGCGACCAGATCCATGCCGCCTGACAGCAGTGCGTTGACGCGCGCACTCTCGTCGGTAATGCCGACGAGCTCGATCTCGTCGAGGTGGGGCTTGCCCGGCTTCCAGTATGCGTCGTTGCGTACCACCAGCGTGCGCACGCCGGGCTTGAATTCCTTGATCCTGTAAGGCCCGGTGCCAATGCCGGCGCTGAAGTCGGTGGTGCCGTCCTTGACGATGTGGAAATGGAACGTACCCAGAATGACCGGCAGGTCGGCATTGGGGCTGTTCAGCACCACCGTGACCTCGTTCGGGCCGGTGGCCTTCACGCTCTCGATCTGCTCGGTCAGCACCTTGGCCTTGGAGGCCGTGGCCGGATCCTTGTGGCGCATGATCGAGTACACCACGTCGGCCGGCGAGAGCGCCTTGCCGTCGTGAAAGGTCACGCCCTTGCGCAGCGTGAAGACCCAGGTCTTGGCATCGGTGGTGTTGAACGTCTCCGCCAGCGCCGCCCGCGGCGTCAGGCTTCGGTCCAGCGAAGTCAGTCCGTTGTAGACCATGTTGCAGCGCACATAGTCGTTCTGGTTCGACTGCTTGGCCGGATCGAGCGTATCGGAGGCGGAGGCCGTGCCCACCGCCACGCGGATGCGTCCGCCGCGCTTGGGCGTCTGCGCATGCGCGCCGACCGCCGCGCCGGCCAGGCCGCCGGCCAGCGTGGCCTGCATGCCCCCCGCCAGCAGCATCTTCAGGACATCGCGCCGGGTGGCGCCGTGTTTGAGCGCTTCCATCATGCGAAGGCTTTCGCTGGGGCCGACAAAGTTTTCCAACTGGTTACGGCTATCGCTCATCGTCTGCTCCTATGGTGCCGGGGGCACGAGGACGGTGTCCCCGGCGGAATGCGATTGACCCTCGGGCTTGCGCCGCATTTTCCTTTTTCTTCCGCAACCGACGACTACAGGATCGGCTTCGGTGCTTCATGCTAGCCAACCCCACCAGCATTTGTTTCCGTTGGGGGCTGCGCGACCGTATCGAATTGCAAAGCTGGGGCCTCCGGCAGACGAATCTTTCAAACTACGGATAAACCCCAGCCCGTTCCAGCAAGCTGGCATCCTGTCATCAGGCATCATGCGCTGTGCGACGCGCCCTTTCCAGTCCTTCCTGTACGGCGAGTCGACTGCCTCCATGCCCCTACCGCCAATGGAAGCCGGTCCGCGCCGGCCCGATGCAGCCGGCGCCACTCCGGGGCCCGCTGTGGCGGAGTCGCCAGAACAGCCAGTCCATACGGGACAGCGTCGTTCAGGCGCCTGACGAACCCTCATGCCAAACAATCTGCTGTCTCGCCCCGCATAACGGCAGCGTTCATCGTGGCGCCCCCACAATGCAGCACCATCCCGTGCGCCGCCGCCGCTAAGCTTGTTCCAAACCAGCCGGCAGCGCCAGGCACGAATGGATGCGAAGGACACCGCAATGACCCTGATTAATGACCTGCCCCAACTCGCCGCGCTTGACGCCGCGGACCGCGCGCACCTGATCCATCCCGTCTCGCCGTGGCGCCTGCACGAGCAGCGCGGCCCTACCGTACTGGCTTCCGGCCGCGGCGCCTGGTTGACGGATGCCAACGGCAATGAAGTCCTCGACGCGTTCGCTGGTCTTTGGTGCGTCAATATCGGCTACGGACAGGAAAGCGTGGTGCAGGCCGCCGCCGGGCAGATGCGCCGCCTGCCCTATGCGACCGGCTACTTTCACTTCAGCAGCGAGCCTGCCATCCGCCTCGCCGAGAAGCTCGCGCAGCTTACGCCCGGCTCGCTGAACCACGTCTATCTGACACTGGGCGGCTCCGAAGCGGTGGATACGGCCGTGCGCTTCATTACGCAATACTTCAATGCCACCGGGCGGCCAACGAAGAAGCATTTCATCGCGCTGGAGCGCGGCTATCACGGCTCTTCTTCCACCGGCGCCGGACTGACCGCGCTGCCTGCCTTCCACCGCGGCTTCGACCTGCCCCTGCCAACGCAGCATTACATTCCCTCTCCCAATCCCTATCGCGCCAGCAACCCCGACGATGCCCAGGGAATCATCGACGCCTCGGTAGCGGCGCTGCGCAACAAGGTCGCGGAGCTGGGCGCGGACAAGGTGGCCGCCTTCTTCTGCGAACCCGTGCAGGGCTCGGGCGGAGTGATTGTGCCGCCCAGGGGCTGGCTCAAGGCCATGCGTGACGCGGCGCGCGAGCTGGACATCCTGTTTGTCGTCGACGAAGTCATTACGGGCTTCGGGCGCACCGGCCCCATGTTCGCCTGCGAGGCTGAAGAGGTGGTGCCCGACATCATGACGCTCGCGAAGGGCCTCACCGCCGGCTACGTGCCCATGGGGGCGACAGTGGTCTCCGAGAAGGTGTATGCCGGTATTGCCGACGGCGCGCCCGATGGGGCGCCAGTCGGCCATGGCGCGACATACTCTGCTCATCCGGTCAGCGCCGCGGTGGCCCTGGAGGTGCTGCGCCTGTATGAGGAAGGCGGCATCCTGGCCAATGGTCAGCGGGGCGCAGCGCCGTTTGCCGCCGGCCTGGATGCATTGCGCAGCCATCCGCTGGTGGGTGATTCGCGCCATCGCGGCCTGCTCGGCGCATTGGAGCTTGTCAGCGACAAGGACAGCAAGCGCGGCTTCGACCCGTCGCTGCGCCTCGCCGAGCGGATCGCGGCGACAGCCTACCGCAACGGCATTGTGTTCCGCGCCTTCGCCGACAATATCCTGGGCTTTGCCCCCGCCCTGACATATACCGAGGCCGAGTTCGAGCTGATGTTCGCACGCGTGAAGAAGACGCTGGACGACGTGCTTGCCGCACCCGACGTCCGCGCCGCGCTTGCAGGCTGATTGCGAACCGGGAGTGCCGACAAAGCCGTTGCCTGAGCCCCTTGCTTCGACGTGCGACCGTGCCCCGGCGCTGTGCCGCTAAGCATCGCGGCGCGCTGCTTTAAAAAAGACCCACAGGCATCGCAGCCTGTGGGCAAACGCCTCCCAGTGGAGCAGGGACCGCTGAAGAAAAATGAGACTGGAAATCGATGGCTAGGACGGACGGAAGATGGCATAGACCTTCGCCACATGCTCCCGGCTTTCCCAACTGCATTGCGCATGCTGTTCGACCAGGAAAATATCGCCCTCTGAAAATGTGCCGCTGCGGCCAGTCTCGTCCTGGAACGTCACACTGCCGGACAACAGGTGCATCAGTTCGTAATGGATATATGGCATGACACGGCGGTGGTACGGCGTCGAATCCCAGGTGCCGCAGACGAACTGCCCGTCCTCCGAGCGATAGTCGGTATGGTTGCGGCAAACCGGCGCCGGCGTAAGCATAAACTCGGCCGGTGGCGTGCCGGATGGTTGCAGTTCCGGCGCCTGCGCGATCGGCACCAGTGCGCGCGAGCCAACCACGCTGTGGTTGTAGCGCATGAAGATGATGGTGGCAGGCGCTTCGGCACGCCACGCGAACCACGCATCGCGCAGGATGACGGCACTATTGCCGGCACCGAGGACGACCGTCTGGCCCATCCGCGTCAACGTCAGGCTGCCCTCGCTGACGATGATGAACTCGTCCGCCGGCAGGGCGTCAACGGCTCCCGCACCAGCATCGAGCGCGATCTTCCCTACCGTGACGGGACCCGGCGGCAAGTCGAGCAGCCGGCGGCTGGACAGGAATGCATCTTCGCCATCCTGCGCGGTGACCGGGATGCCCCGGGTAGGATCCCGCGCAAACTCGCGCAGATCGACAAAGGTGGCCGGGGTGGCGCGCTGCTGCAAACTCGACATGACTTGTTCCCGCGATCGATGAGATTGCGCCTGCATGGCCTGTCGGCGCAGGGTCTCGGAATGAAGAAATCGGTGGACAGGCACGGTCAGAGCACCATGAAAGCATCTTCGCTCGTTCCTGTAATCCAAGGAGGATTAGACCACTACCGGATTTCCGGCGTATCGTGTTTGGCCAGGGCGTAAGGAAAGAATCTATCGCATTCGCCACGCGCGGCGGCATATGTTGCTGCAAGCCTCGCATGCGCCGATTACCGGGGTGCCGACCGCGCGCGACTCGCCGATGCGCCTGCCCGCGGCAAGCCAACGGTACGCCCATGGGCTTAGCAATTCATGCGGTCTGCCTGCGGCTTGACCGCATAAGACCCTCGTTACGCCACGGCAGCCAGATGATCGTGCGGAATCTCTGCCAGGCCGCGAAGCGGCGCCATAGCTATGGCAAGATTACCTCAGGACCCGCCCGACGCGACGATGCCAGGCCATGCTGCCAATGGCAGCGCGTAGCAAGTCACGGCGGCCGGTTCAATGTGCCAGAAAGGAAGACATCATGCCAAGCCAAGCTACCGTTATTCCAGTGACCTATCGCGCGATGGACGAAAAGGACCTGCCTGCAGCCCATGCGCTGTCGCAGACCATGCGCTGGCCACATCGCCTCGAGGACTGGAGCTTTGTCCTGGGCCTTGGCACTGGCTTCGTTGCCGAAGAGGCCGGTGCGATGATTGGCACCGCGCTGTGCTGGAAACAAGGACAGCAGGCGTCGCTCGGGATGATCATCGTGTCCCCGGAGCACCAGGGCAAAGGTATCGGCAAGGCGTTGATGAAACTGGTGCTGGAAGCCCTGGGGGAGCGTTCCACGCTGCTGATCGCAACGCCTGCCGGCCGGCCCCTGTACGAGCAGCTCGGCTTTATCGCGACCGGCACGATCCACCAGCACCAGGGAACGTTGAAAGCCCCCCCTCGCGCCCTGTCCTTTCCAGGCGAAACACTGCGCCCGTACGTCCCCGGCGATACCGAGGCCATCATTGCGCTGGGAAACCGGGCCACTGGCATGTCTCGCGACGAGGTCCTCGGGGCGCTGCTCGCGGCTGGCGAGACGGTCGTGCTCGAGCGCCATGGCGAGGTCGCCGGATTCTCCATCATGCGCCCCTTTGGACGCGGCCATGCGATCGGGCCGGTGGTAGCGTCTGACACGGATCACGCGAAAGCCCTGATCGCCTATTGGTGCGGAGCCTACGCCGGCTCCTTCGTGCGCATCGACGTCACCGGCGCGAGCGGCCTGCAAGGTTGGCTGGCGCAGGCAGGACTAATTCAGGTTGACACGGGGGTGGCCATGGCACGCCACGGTGTACCGCAGTCGGATAGCACGCTGCAGCAGTTTGCAATCGTCAGCCAGGCGCTCTGCTAAGCGAGCGCACCAGCAGCGATCCGGAGATTATCTTCATGCGATTTCTCATACCGCGACCGCCGGCTTGCGCGGCGGTCGCTGGTGAGTCTTGCGCCAGTCCATGCGCGCTTATGCCGCCTCGGCATTGAACTCGGATACGAACGCCGGCGCTGCTTCCATGCGATAGCGCTCATCCTGGCTGACGTAGTACATCGCGGAGTGCCCGCGGCGCGCAAACGTCACGCAGCAGGCATGCTCGAAGCGCCCGAAGCGCGTGACGCCGATCCTGGACAGATCCCTCCACTCCCATACACGCTGTTCCTCGATGCAATCCAGCACCCGGTGCTGTGTCCGGGGATGCATGGATGAATTGAGCATCATGCTGATATAGCCGAATTCCCCGAGCGACGGGTAACGTCGCTGCATTGCTGCCCATCGTCTTTTCGGGGACATTGGCGCAACATTGCCGCCTCCAATATCCCGCCCGAGGTGGTCGCCCTTCTCCGCGTTCATTTTCCTTCCGCTCTTTGTTGCAGGTTCGTGCCGGCCTGATTTACTGTGCGTCCCTGAGTTGAGCCAGGATCGCGGGATCCTCCAGGGTGGAGAGGTCCTGCGTGATTTGCTCCCCCTTCGCGATGCCACGCAGCAATCGTCGCATGACCTTGCCCGAGCGCGTCTTGGGCAGGTTGTCGGCGAAGCGGATCTCCTTTGGCTTGGCGATCGGGCTGATCTCGCGCGCAACCCACTCGCGCAATGCCGTCGCGACCTGCGCGGCTTCTTCACCCTGCGGGCGGGTGCGCTTCAGGACCACGAACGCACAGACCGCTTCGCCCGTGGTGTCATCCGGCTTGCCCACCACCGCGGCCTCGGCCACGTCGCAGTGGGCTGCCAGCACCGACTCGATCTCCATGGTGCCCATGCGATGGCCGGAAACATTCAGCACATCATCGATGCGGCCGGTAATCGTGAAGTAGCCGGTCTCGTCATTGCGCACCGCCCCGTCGCCGGCCAGGTACAGGTTGCCGCCCAACTCCGCCGGGAAGTAGCTTCTCCAGAACCGGTCTGCATCCCCCCAGACGGTTCGGATCATCGAGGGCCATGGCCGCTTGATGACCAGGATGCCGCCTTGCCCGTGTGGCAATTCCTTGCCGGTCTCATCCACCACCGCGGCCATGATTCCTGGCAGCGGCAACGCGCATGAGCCGGGTTGCAATGGCATGGCGCCCGGCATCGGACTGATCATGTGTCCGCCCGTTTCGGTTTGCCAGAAGGTGTCGACGATCGGACAGTTGCCATTGCCGACGTTGCGGTGGTACCAGCGCCAGCTGTCCGGATCGATGGGCTCGCCCACCGAGCCGAGCAAGCGCAGACTGGACAAATCGTATCGCCCGGGATGTACTGCCGGATCCTTGTCGCTGGCCTTGATCAGCGAACGGATTGCCGTCGGCGCCGTATAGAAGATCGTGGCCCGATGCTTGCCCACCATGTCCCAGAAGCGGCCGGCGTTGGGATAGGTTGGTACCCCTTCGAACACGATCTGGGTGGCTCCGACGGCGAGGGGGCCGTAGGCGATGTAGGTATGGCCGGTGACCCACCCGATGTCTGCCGTACACCAGAAGATGTCGTCAGGCTTGATGTCGAAGGTCCACTTCATCGTCAACGCCGCCCATAGCAGGTAGCCAGCGGACGCATGCTGAACCCCTTTGGGCTTCCCGGTGGAGCCGGAGGTATACAAGATGAACAGCGGGTGCTCGGCGCCGACCCATTCCGGCTCGCAGGTTGCGGGCTGGGCCGCCATCAACGCGTCGAGCCAGAGGTCGCGCCCCGCCACCAGCGGAACACTCGCGCCAGTACGCCGGTGAACGACAACGTGCCTGACCATTTCGCAACCGCCTGGTGCGAGCGCTTCATCCACAATGGACTTCAGCGGCAGCGACTTGCCGCCTCGCACCTGCTCGTCGGCGGTGATCACGGCCACCGCGCCGGCATCGATGATGCGCTCGCGCAGCGACTTCGCCGAGAATCCGGCGAAGACCACCGAATGCACCGCCCCAACGCGTGCGCATGCCTGCATCGCGACAATGCCCTCGATCGACATCGGCATGTAAATGACAACCCGATCCCCCTTTCCGACGCCCATGGCCCGCAAGCCGTTGGCCAGCTGGCACACCTTCGCGTGCAACTGCGCATACGTGATCCGCGTGACCAGTCCATCGTCGGCTTCGAACACGATCGCCGTCTTGTCCGCGTTGCCCAGCTGCAGGTTTCGGTCCAGGCAGTTGTACGAGACGTTGAGCTGCCCGTCCTCGAACCAGCGGTAGAACGGCGCATGGTCCTCGTTCAGCGTCCTGGTGAAAGGCCGGTGCCAGCTGATGCAGTCGCGTGCGTGCCGAGCCCAGAAGCCTTCGTAGTCCGCCTCTGCGGCCGCGCAGTGGGCCCGATAGGCCGCCATGCCTGCAATGTTCGCCTGATCCACGAACTGGGCGGGTGGATGGATGAGCTCGATTTCCTGTTGCAGCGGTGCAATATCAGACATTGGCAATTCCTGTGGACGATGAGAGCGTGGGGGGCTGCGAGTCCGGCCCGGTTGCTACGGTGTACTCGCAGCGGTCTGCTCAGCATTGGGGCCCGGATTCCCTTACGATCCGGGCATCGCGGCAGGTTCAGAACTTGTGGCGAATGCCGACCACGGCGCCAAACTGGTTGGCACCGGGGCGCACGGCTTCGCTGCTGACGCCCAGCTGGTCATTGAACCCATTCACGCCGAGGTTCGACTTGCCGCGGTTCAGCGCGTACGAAACCGTGCTGTAGACGTCGGTTCGCTTCGAAAGCGCATAGTCGACCAGCGCCACGAACAGCCATGGATTGCCGGCATTCGACTCGCGCAGGTTCTGGTAATAGGCAGAGCCGGCCAGCGACAGTGCCGGCGTAACCTGGTAGGCAGCGCCAAGCCAGGCGAGGTTCGACACCGTGTTGGCCAGCGCAACGCCCGGCAGGACGGCACCGTTGAACGCGTGCGCATAGCGATATCCGGCATAGAATTTGGCCGAACCCAGCGAGTAGGTCGCCGCCGCTGCCGCGCGCCGGATCAGGCTGTTGGTCGTCAGCGCGGTGGCTGCCGAACGGTTCGTCTGGTCATAGATGGCACCGAAGGCGAACGGCCCGGCGGCATAACTTGCCGAGGCCGAATACGAACGTCCGTTGGTGAAATTCCCCGCGATTTCCTGGTTGCTGCTGTTGAAGCTATACAGGCCGCTCAGGCTTAGCCCGCCGAACTTTCCCATGTACTTGACCGAGTTGTCGGCGCGCGCGCCGCCCAGGTACGGGTCCTGTGCGCCAACCGAATAGCGGCTGGCAATGGCCATCGGGTCGTAGGTCACGCCAAAGTCATAGAAGGGCGTGGTATGCCTGCCGAACGTAACTTGGCCCCATTCGTTCTGCAGGCCGACATAGGCGCCGCGGCCAAACAAGCGCCCGCCCTGCCCCATGGTGCCGGTATCGATGTTGAATCCGCTTTCCAGCAGGAAAATGCTCTTCAGCCCGCCGCCCAGGTCTTCGACGCCACGCAAGCCCCAGCGCGAGCCAGACTGGTTGCCCGACTGCAATGCCCAGAGATTGTGAGCGGCTGCGCCAGCGGCGACGGTGCCCGTAGACGCTACCGCATGATTCAGGTATTCGAACCCCACATCGGCGACCCCATAAAGCGTAACGCTCGATTGGGCGTAGGCAACGGGACCCAGCAGCCATGCCGCTGCCAACGCCAACATCCGGTATTTCATGAAATAACTCCTCCGATTTATTAGATTAACCCGTGGCATGAAATGCACGGGGTGAAGCGAAGTCTGCATCGATATGCTTTAAACAAAAATTCGCATTCCTGCCGGCCACAGCAATGCCACGGATCTCGCCGTTCAGGCGTCCGTCTGTTCTTCCTTACCTGGGATCTGCTGGAAGCGGGCGCGCTTCGCTCTATCGGGGAAGTCGCTGCTGGATAGTTTCTGCAAACATGGTCGGGTCGAAGCGCTTCACGGGCGGTCAGTATCCCTTCTGACGGTCGACAACGCCGATAACCGGCTCGCCGTTTTCAAGGCGCCGCAGATTGTCCAGCACCGTCCTGGCCGCGGTATCGGGCCGGGTCATGCTGGCAATATGGGGGGTAAGCCATACCCGGGGGTGCCGCCACAATGGATGATCCGCGGGCAGCGGCTCCGGATGCGTGACATCGAGAATGGCATCGCCAAGCTGTCCCGACTCCAGCGCGGCCAGCAGGTCGGCGTGGTTGAGTTGCTGACCCCTGCCAACATGCACCAGTCCGGCACCACGCGGCAAGATGTTGAACATCCTGGCGCCCAGCATGCCGCGTGTCTCGTCTGTCAGCGGCAACAGGCACACGAGGATATCGGTACGTGCGAGGAATGCGTCGAGTTCCTCCTGGCCGGCGTAGCACGTCACACCGTCGAGGCTGCGGCGCGAGCGTGACCAACCCGCGCAATCGAAGCCGAACAAGCCCAGGCGCGCCAGCACCGCCTGCGCCAGCGAACCCAGTCCCAGCACCCCGACGCGCCGCTCTTGCGCCGGCTGCACCGGGATAGGCCTCCAGTCTGCTTGCGCCTGTTGCCGCCGATATGCCGGCATGTCGCGGTGAAGCGCGAGCACCGAAAACACCGCGTACTCGACCATTCCCTCCACGATACCGGGCTCGATCATTCTCACCAGCGGCAAATGTTCCGGGATCGCCTTCAGATTGAACTGGTCAACGCCTGCGCCCGTTGAAAACACCGCCTGCAGGTTAGGAAAGCGCTGTCCGATATCTTCGGGCGGCTCCCAGACCGCAAGGTAGCGCACCTGCTCCGGATCGCCGACATCGGGCCAGATGCGGAAATCGACATCGGGCCGCTCGCGCGCGAACACCGTGCGCCAGTCCTGACCCCGCACCGGATCTGCCTTGTAAAGGAATGTGCTCATATAGGATGTCTCGTCCGGATCAGGCATCGATCCACACGTTCTCGGCGAACATATAGCCCATCAGACCGCCCAGCGGGATGGGCGAAAGCCCCTTGAGCCTGGTCGTATGGGCGTCGATGCTGGACAGGAACAACGGGATGCCGATGCCAGCATCCTCGTGAACCATGGTCTGCATGTCGGCATACATCTGCTTGCGCTTTGCGAAATCGGTCTCACCCCGCGCCGCTACCAGCAATTGGTCGAACTTCGGGTTCTTCCAGCGCGACTCGTTCCAGGGCGCATCCGACTTGAAGAACTGCGTGAAGATGGTGTCCGCGCTGGGCCGCGGATTCACGTTGCCAAAGCCCACATGACTATTGAGCCAGTGGTTCGACCAGTAGCCATCGGCCGGCATGCGCTTGATGTCGAGCTCCAGGCCGACACGCTGCGCGGCTTGCTGCATCACCAGCGCGGTTTCGACCGAATACAGCGCTGCGGGGGACGTCACCACTTGTACCTTGCCAGACACGCCGGCCTTGCGCAGGTGGAACTTCGCCTTCTCCGGATCGAATGGCCGCTGCGGCAGATCCTTGAAGTAGAAGCGGTTGGTGGGGTCGATGGGCTGGTCGTTGCCAACCACCGCATTACCGAGCGCGATGGTTTGCCGCATCTGCTGGCGGTCCAGCAAGTACTTCATTGCCAGAATGAAGTCGGGGTTCGTGCCAGGGCCCACGTCCTTGCGCATGATCAGGTCGGAGTACTGGCCGGATTGCGTCGTCATGATGGCGTAGCCGGGGGTCCCCTTCACCCTCGACACGGAACGCGGGTTGACCATCGCCACCAGGTCCATGCCGCCGGACAACAGCGCATTGAGCCGCGCACTGTCGTCGGCAATGCCGACGAGCTCGATCTCGTCGAGGTGGGGCTTGCCCGGCTTCCAGTACGCGTCATTGCGCACCACCAGCGTGCGCACGCCGGGCTTGAACTCCTTGATCTTGTAGGGACCGGTGCCAATGCCGGCGCTGAAGTCGGTGGTGCCGTCCTTGACGATGTGGAAGTGGAACGTACCCAGAATGACCGGCAGGTCGGCATTGGGACTGTTCAGCACCACCGTGACCTCGTTCGGGCCGGTGGCCTTCACGCTTTCGATCTGCTCGGCCAGCACCTTGGCCTTGGAGGCAGTCGCCGGATCTTTGTGGCGCATGATCGAGTACACCACGTCGGCCGGCGCGAGCGCCTTGCCGTCGTGGAAGGTCACGCCCTTGCGCAGCGTGAACACCCAGGTCTTGGCATCGGTGGAGTTGAACGTCTCCGCCAGCGCCGCCCGCGGCGTCAGGCTCCGGTCCAGCGAAGTCAGTCCGTTGTACACCATGTTGCAGCGCACATAGTCGCTCTGGTTCGACTGCTTGGCCGGATCGAGGGTATCGGACGCCGCTGCCGTGCCCACCGCCACGCGGATGCGTCCGCCTCGCTTGGGCGTCTGCGCATGCGCGCCGACCGCAGCGCCGGCCAGGCCGCCGGCGAGCGTGGCCTGCATGCCCCCCGCCACCAGCATCTTCAGGACATCGCGCCGGGTGGCGCCGCGTTCGAGCGCATCCATCATGCGAAGGCTTTCACCGGGACCGACAAGATTTTCCAACTGGTTACGGCTATCGCTCATGGTTGTACTCCTGTGTATCGATTAGGAAAGGCATGCAAGTCGCGTTGAATAAAGGATCGGTGGTGTGTCTTACGCCAGCCGATCTTTGAGCTGGTAGTACAGGCCAACGGCGGGCAGGAACCAGGGCGGGCCGAAGTGGCCGGGAATCGCGGGCCATTCGCGCTCACGCCATGGGTTGGCGCTCGCATCGCCGGCCATCACGGCAGCCATGCGCTCCCCCATGTAGACCGACATTTGAGTGCCGTGGCCGCTGTAACCCATCGAGTAAAAGAGACCGTCGCGCTCGCCGGCATGTGGCAGGCGGTCCTGTGTCATGTCGACCAGCCCGCCCCAGCAATAATCCAGCCGGACATCGGCCAGCTGAGGAAAGATTTCGGCCAGGCCGGCACGCAGGATCTCGCCGCTGGCGGCGTCCTGCTGCGGACTGGAGATGGCAAAGCGTGCCCTGCCGCCGAACACCAGCCGGTGGTCGGGCGTGAGACGGAAATAGTGGTGGATATTCGCCACCGTGGTGTAGGTGCGGCGCTTGGCCAGCAGTGCAGCCGCGCGCTCCGCACCCAGCGGCTCCGTGGTCACGATAAAGCTGCCGATCGGCACGATGCGCCGGCGCAGCCAGCCAAAACTGCCGTAGCCGCCGTGGCGGCTTGCGCCGGTGGCGAGCAGCACCTGCCGGGCCAGCAGCGTGCCGCGCGTGGTGTGCAGGCGGTGTACCTGTCCATGCGTGCGCTCGACGCGCTGTACGCACGTACCGGTATGAATCTGTGCGCCATGACGCTGCGCCGCCACGGCCAGGCCTTGGGCGAATCGGCCCATATGCATCTGTCCGCTGCGCTTGTACAGCAGGCCGCCGTGGAAGCGTTCGCTCTGGACCTCGGCGCGCACGCGCTGCGCGTCGAGGATTTCCACATCGGTATCCACGCCATCGGCGATCAGCCGGTCCGCGCTGCGTTGCAGCGCCTCCATCTGATAAGGACGGGTCGCGAGCTTCAGCTTGCCGTTGCGCTCGAAGTCGCAGGCGATGTCCTCGTCGCGGATGATGCGCGCCACCGTGTCGACCGCATCGTCGTAGGCGTGGTACCAGTCACGGGCCCGTTGCGCGCCAACCCTGGCAGCAACGTCGACGTAATCCACCGCAAGGCCATTGTTGACATGTCCGCCGTTGCGCCCGGAAGCCTCCGGCGCAACGGCGGGCCCCGCCTCGAGCACCACGACGCTCGCGCCACGCCTGGCCAGCGCCAGCGCCGCCGACAGCCCGGTGAAACCGCCGCCGACGATGGCGACATCGACCTGGGACGGCAGATCGTACGCATCCAGAGCCAGCGGTGGCACTGAATCTTTCCAATAGGAATCGAGCTTCATAGTGATGTACGGGAGGGACCGCTGAGGGTTTTCAGAGACCGACGACGCCAGGCAGGCCACCGATGTCCTGGATCTCGGTGTAACGGTAAGCCGCGTTGCCCGGGCCGTGGCCGCGATTCACGAACACCTTGTTGACGATGCCGATGTCATCGGCCGACATCAGGTCGTAGCGCAGGCTCGACGACACGTGCAGCACGTCTTCAGGATTGCAGCCTAGCGAATCCAGCATGTACTCGAAGGCCTTCAGCCGCGGCTTGTAGGCCTGCGCCTGCTGCGCGGTGTAGACGCGGTGGAACGGCGCGCCCAGCTTCGCCACGTTCTTCTGGATCTGGTCGTCCGAGGCGTTCGACAGGATCACCAGCGGAATCTCCTTGGCCACCTTGGCCAGGCCCGCCGGCACATCTTCGTGCGGGCCCCAGGTGGGAACCGCGTCGTAGTACGCCTGACCATCGTTGTCCAGGTACTGGATCTTCCACTTCTTGCACAGGCGGCGGACGGCGTTCTTCAGCACCACCTCATACGGCTGCCAGTCGCCCAGCACCTCGTCGAAGCGGTAGGCGCTGAAGTCGGCGATGAATTGCTCCATGTGCTCGGGCGAAATCCGGTCGGCGAACAGCTCGCGCGTCATCTCGCCCATGCGGAATCGCGTGAGCGTGCCGTAGCAGTCGAAAGTCACGTACTTGGGTCGGAAGGTCATGGTTTCTGATCCTCAGCATGATGGGCGCCTGGGCTCGGCACCGGGTTGATTCATGGCTTCCATGCTAGACGGGGAGCGCCAGAATTTGTCCCTGTTGCGGGGTGCGCCACCGCAGCGAATTGCAAAGCTGGCACACCAGGCGAACGAATCTTCCAATCTCCGGAGAAACCCTGAGACCCAGGCTGGCACCGCGACATCGCAAGACGCCCGGCATGGCACTCCGGCTGTGCCGATCGCGGCGAGGCAGCCGCAGCGCTGCGCAATGGATGCGTCTTGGCGGAACCGGCGAAGCGCGGTTCCGCATTGCCATTGCTCAGCGCGTCAATGGGCTACGGGGAGCCACCATATTCTCCGGCCGCAGAATCTCCGCCAGCAGCGCATTGCTGAGGAGCTGTTCCGACTGGACCAGCTCTACCACGGTTCGACCGGTGTCCTGCGCCAGGCGGGCGATCCGCGTAGCGTTCTCATATCCGATATACGGATTCAGCGCTGTCACGATACCGATCGAACGGTGGACCAGCGCAGAGCATCGGTCCGGGTTCGCGCTAATCCCCTCGATGCATTCGCGGTCCAGCATGCGCACGGCGCGGGACAGCAGCCGGATCGAGTCATAGAGCTTGTAGGCGATGAGCGGCTCCATCGCGTTGAGCTGCAATTGACCGGCTTCGGCTGCGAGGGTCAGCGCGGCATCGTTGCCGGCGATCTCATAAGCGACCTGGTTCATCGCTTCCGGAATGACCGGATTGACCTTGCCGGGCATGATAGAACTGCCGGGCTGGCGCGCCGGCAGGTTGATTTCCGCAATGCCGGTCCGAGGGCCGCTGGAAAGCAGGCGCAGGTCATTGCTGATTTTCGACAGGCGCAGCGCCGTCCTCTTGACGAGTCCCGATAGCAGCACGAAGTCGCCCATGTCCGAAGTCGCGGCAATCAGGTTGGGCGCGGCGCGGACGGGAAACCCGGACAGCGCCGCCAGTTCTTCGATGGCAATGGCCTGATAGCGCGGGTCCGCGTTGATGCCGGTGCCGATCGCAGTGCCGCCCAGATTGACGGCGCACAGCGTCGCAGGAATGAGCGTACGCATCTGCTCGAGGTCGGCCGACACGGTATCGGCCATCGCCTGGAACTCCTGACCGAGCGTCATGGGGACCGCGTCCTGGAGCTGGGTACGTCCCATCTTCAGGATGCCGCCAAACTGCTGCGCCTTGTTGGCCAGGGTTGCCGCAAGGTGGCACAGGCTCTCCAGCAGCGGCAGATGGGCCAACAGCAATCCGACCCGGATCGCGGTCGGATAAGCATCATTGGTCGATTGCGACAAGTTGACATCGTTGTTTGGATGAAGCCGGCCGTAACTCCCCTTCTGCTCGCCCAGGTGTTCCAGTGCGCGGTTGGCCAGCACCTCGTTGGCGTTCATGTTCGTCGACGTTCCGGCGCCACCCTGGATCATGTCAACGACAAAGGCGTCATGGAAAGCTCCGTCGATGACTTCGGCGCAAGCTTTTGTAATGGCGCCATGCCTGGCGCTGTCCAGCAAGCCGAGCCGATGGTTGGCATTGGCGGCCGCATGCTTGACGATAGCCAGCGCCTTGATGAAGTCCGGGTACTCCCCGATGCAACGGCCGGAAAGATAGAAATTCTCCCTGGCGCGCAGTGTTTGCACGCCGTAGTACAAGGTGTGATCGAGCTCTCGCACACCGAGTAGGTCCTTCTCCTGGCGAGTGGCCGCTGCAGTGGTCATGATGAGTCTGAAGTGGGGGGTGATAAGAATGGTTAGCCGCGTCAGGCGGCCGCCAGCGCGCGCCGGGCAACTTCGCAGAACCAGCGCACGCCGAGGGGCAGCGCGTCGTCGTTGAAGTCGTAGCAAGGGTGGTGCAAGGGCCGCTCGCCATCGGGCCCGGGTTCCGCCCGTCCCTGTCCCAGCCACAGGTAGGCGCCGGGCCTTTGCTGCAGCATGAAGGCGAAGTCCTCGGAGGTGAAGGCAGCCCGGGGAGCCATGCGCACTTCCAGGCCGATGGCACGTGCCGCGTCAGCGGCGACTGCCGCTTCCTCCGGGCTGTTCACCGTGGCCGGGTAATAGCGGTCGTAATGCACTTCGACTTCGGTGCCGCTCGCCGTCGCCACGCCGTGCGCCATCGCACGCAGCGCGGTCTCGATCCGGCTCTGGGCCTCCATATCGAAGCTTCGCACCGTGCCGGTGATCTGCACTTCGGCCGGTAACACGTTATGGCTGTGCCCACCTTCGATACGCGTGACGGACAACACCGCGGATTCGGCGGGATCAATGCGACGCGCCACGATCGTATGCAATTGCGACACGAGCTGGCTGGCAGCCAGGATGGCGTCTGCGGTGTGATGCGGCTGCGCCGCATGACCGCCTCGCCCGCGCAGCACGATATCGAATCGATCCGCCGCCGCCATGATGGCGCCAGGCAGCGTCTGTGCGTGGCCGAGCGGCAAGTCTGGCCAGTTGTGCAGCGCATAAACGCTATCGCAAGGAAAGCGCTCGAACAGGCCCTCCTCGATCATGCGGCGGGCCCCGCCCTTGCCCTCCTCTGCCGGCTGGAAAATGAAATGCACCGTGCCATCGATGCCGCTGCGCGCAAGCTGACGCGCGGCGCCCACGAGCATGCTGGTATGGCCGTCGTGGCCACAGCCGTGATGCTTGCCGGGCACGTGGCTGACATAAGGTGGGCGGCCCAGTTCCACCATCGGCAATGCATCCATATCCGCGCGCAGGCCCACGCTGCGCTTGCCATTGCCGGCGCGCAGCGTGCCGACCACGCCCGTGCCGCCGATGCCCTCGTGCACCGTGAGACCCAGCATGCGCAACGACTGCGCCACGATGCCAGCCGTGCGGTGCTCTTCATAGCCAAGTTCAGGATTGGCGTGCAGGTCCCGGCGCAGCGCAATCAGGTCCGGCAGCAAGTCGGCCACCGGTTCCGCGATCTGGTTCCACCTCACGAGCCGGCCCCCGTTCCATTGAAAGGCTGTCTCTGACGAGGCATTGAATGGTTGAACAGGACATCGAGATCCCAAAGATCCATCGCTGTGCTCCCGTGTTATTGGATGTCAAAAGTGAAAGCCGCAGCAGCGCCAGAGGAACTGCATCGCCGCCAGCTTAAAAGCAGTCTCGCTAACGATGGTGCCGATCGCAGCGGGCCGTACCGCATTGAATTGCGTTTTGCCCGTCCGCGTGAACAGATTGTTCCGTGACCTGAGCGGCTTGCGCCGGTAACACGCAATCTGGCAAGCCGCATGATTCCCGGGCAGCGAGTAAGTGAATGAGAATCTATCTCATCCACGCGGCTACATTGCTGGCCCTGAGTCACTCATGCCACGCACATGCCATCATTTCGCTCAAGCGCCAGGCGCATCGCACACCATGCCTGTCACGCCAGCCTGCTGTTGTTCCCGCTATCGGATGCGGCGCTTGCCGAACCGCCGGGGCTTGCGGCAGACCTGCCCGAAGTCCGTGTCAGCGCCAGTGCCGGCGGCAGCGGATATGTTGCTGTCGACGCCGCTGGCGCCACGCGTACTGACACGCCGTTGCGTGAAGTCCCGCAATCCGTGCGCGTGGTTACCTCGGAGCTCATTGATGACCTGGGTGCGACGCGGCTTGCCGACACCGTCGACTATGTCAGCGGAGTCGCGCGCCTCAATGACTTTGGCGGGACCTGGGACAACTATGCCATCCGCGGCTTCAGCAGCACGGAGATGGGATACCTCGTCAACGGCTTTCCCGGCGCGCGTGGGTACAACCCGATGCGCGACGCCGCCACGGTCGAGCGCTTCGAATTCCTCAAAGGCCCCGCGGCGGCGCTTTATGGCAGCAGCGAACCGGGCGGCACCATCAATATCGTCACGAAGAAGCCAAGGTTCACGGCGGCGACCGCGGCCGAAGTGAGCGTCGGGACGTTCGGGTTCCGGCGCGCCACCATCGATACCACCGGCCCCCTGGGCAAGACGCTGGCCTATCGCCTTAATGTCATGGCGGAGGACAGCGCCAGCCGCAGCCCCCTGATCGACGGCCACAAATACCTCGTGGCGCCGGCACTGACGTGGGCACCGGACGACCGTACGCTGCTGCAATACGAGGGAGAATTCATGCGCTTGCGTACGCCGCTCGACCGCGGCGTGGTCAATGTGGACGGCCGACTCACGCTTCCCCGCGACCGCTACCTGCAGGAGCCCAGCGACCCAAACCTCCATCTTTCCAGCGATACGCATCAGCTGACATTCGAGCGGCAGCTTTCCGCGGGCTGGCGCACGCGCATCGGGGCGAGCTACAAGGAATCCGGCTTCGAGGGATACGCCGCGGAGTTTGGCAGTCTGCTCGCCGATGGGCGTACGCTCACGCGTCGCAACAGTTGGCGGACATTGCCCTCGCGCGACACGTCGGCCCGCGCAGAGGTGGAGGGAAACTTCCATACGGCCGGGCTGGGCCACCGCATGCTTGTCGGCATCGAAGCGTCGCGCCTGTTCATGGGCATGGATATCGCCTACTCCAGCCTCGCAGCCAACGCGTATGCGATCGACATCTATGAGCCGGTATACGGGCAAGCGAAGCCGGCGGTCTTGCCAGGCATATCGACGCGCGAGAACCAGCGCAATCTCGGCGCCTATCTGCAGGACGAGGTGTTGATTGACGAGCGCTGGAAGCTGCTTGCCGGCGTCCGGTTCGACAACTACCAGCAGTCAGTGGATAACCTTCTTACCGCGGCATCGACCCGCCAGAGCCAGAGTGCCGTGTCGCCCCGGATCGGCTTGACGTGGCTCCCGACCCCGCAGCTTTCCGCATACTTATCCTTTGGCAAATCCTTCCGCCCGAACAGCGGCGTGGACGAGGCCGGCAACGCCTTTGATCCGCAGTACGCCCGCTCGGTAGAGGCAGGGCTGAAGTGGCAGTCCCGGGACGAGCGGCTAGGGGCAACGCTTGCGCTCTTCGACATTCGCAAGCACAACGTCCTGACACGCAGCCCTGCCAATCCCAACTTCAACATTGCCGCGGGCCGGGCCGCGAGCCGGGGGCTGGAGTTCGACGTATTCGGCAACCTGGATGAGCACTGGCGCATCAGCGGCAGTTTTTCGCTGGTGAACGCCAGGGTCACCGAGGACAATACCATCGCCCCCGGCACCCGCCTGACCAATATCCCCAGGATCAGCGCGAGCCTGCTCGCCATCCGGGAAGATGCCATGCCGAAGTTCGGCGGCCGCTATGGCATCGGCACTGGCCTTGTCTACGTCGGCAATCGATCCGGAAATGCCACCGACACGTACTCGCTGCCGGCCTACGCCACGGTGAAGCTTGTCACGTACTGGCAGATTGATCGCCGCACGCGCCTTTTCCTCGACATTCACAACGTGTTCGACAAAACCTACTATCCCGCGTCGTGGGGCAACCTTGCCGTAGTGCCAGGGCTGGGGCGCCAGTTTGTCGCCGGACTGCGGCATCGGTTCTGACTGCGTAGCAAGGGCGCTCATGTGATGTCATGCTGGCCGGGATCCAACCCCACGCACAGCGTGCCGAACACGGCGATGAATACGGGATTTCCTTCTGTCGCGCACCCGGCATACGCAATCTGCCGCCGAAATGCGACCCCTACAATTTGGGACACTACTCGCGTCCCTGGTGGCGGCCATGGCGCAACCTCGTTACTTCACAGGAATCGTCATGACGACCCAGACTTTCAATATCGCCGTGATCCCGGGCGATGGCATTGGCAAGGAGGTCATGCCAGAAGGCTTGCGCGTACTCCGTGCCGCCGCAAGCCGCTTCGGCATCGCCCTGAACTTCACCCATGTCGAGTGGGCAAGCTGTGATTACTACGCAGCCACCGGAAAGATGCTGCCGGATGACTGGAAAGCGCAACTGGCGGGCATGGATGCCATCTACTTCGGCGCGGTGGGCTGGCCCGATATCGTGCCGGACCATATCTCCCTGTGGGGCTCGCTGCTGAAGTTCCGCCGCGAGTTCGACCAGTACATCAACCTGCGCCCCGCCCGCCTGTTCGAAGGCGTGCCGTGCCCACTGGCCGGCAGGAAGCCGGGCGATATCGACACGATCATCGTGCGCGAGAATACCGAGGGCGAATACTCGTCGGTCGGCGGCGTGATGTACGAAGGCACCGAACGCGAAGTCGTCATGCAGCAGTCGATTTTTTCACGGCATGGCACCGACCGCGCGTTGCGCTTCGCATTCGACCTGGCGCGGCAGCGGCAGCGCAAGCGCGTTACCGTGGCGACCAAGAGCAACGGCATTGCCATCAGCATGCCATGGTGGGACCAGCGGGCCTCCGCCATCGCGGACGAATATCCGGATGTCGGCTGGGAAAAGCAGCACATCGACATTCTGTGCGCCCGCTTCGTGTTGCAGCCGCAGCGCTTCGATGTGGTGGTGGCGTCCAACCTGTTTGGCGACATCCTGTCCGACCTGGGCCCGGCCTGCACCGGTACGCTGGGACTCGCGCCTTCGGCCAACCTGAATCCCGAGCGCACCTTCCCTTCGCTGTTTGAGCCGGTGCATGGCTCAGCCCCCGATATCTATGGCAAGAACATTGCCAACCCGATCGGCATGATCTGGTCAGGCGCCATGATGCTCGACTTCCTCGATACCGACAACGACGCCGGAAGAAAGGCGCACGATGCGATTCTTGCCGCCATCCAGCACGTACTGATTCACGGTCCTCGCACTGCGGACCTGGGCGGCAACGCTTCGACCACCGAAATGGGCGAAGCCATCGCCAGCATCGTGGAAGCGGAATAACAGCGGCGCATGGTTACCGGAAATGATCCGGCGTTCGCTAATGCGCCCGGCACGCTCGACAATGCTTGGAGATGACGCCAATGAAGACGTTACTGCTTAACAAGGAGCAAGTAAGCAGCCTGATCTGCATGAGTGAAGTCATAGGTACGGTGGAAGAGGCATACCGGGCCTTTAACAGTAAGCAGGTGGTTCAACCAGGTTATATCGGCATCCATCTCCCGCCACCGCGCGGCGAAATTGATTTCAAGCTGGGTTACTGCAAAGCCAATGAAATGATCTCCATGAAGGCATCTTCGGGAGGGTTCATTGATAACCCCGAGTCTCACGGGGTCCCCAACGGAATGGGAACCATACTGCTGTTCGATGCGCAGAGCTGTGCCTTGATCTGCGTTATGGATGGCAGCCTGATCACCGGCCTCAGAACCGGCGCCTCTGGTGCGGTTTCGGTGAAAGCACTGGCAAGAAAGGACGCAAAAAAAATCACGTCCATCGGTACCGGGAATCAGGCCCGGATGCAGATCCGGGCGATCAAAGAGATCATGAAAATTGAAGTGATCCATGCCTGGGACAACAACGCCGACACCCTTGCCAGATATAAAGCTGATATCGAAAGCGAGTTTGGCATTCCTGTAGTGATGGCCGCCTCCAAAAAGGAAGCGGTTGAACAGGCAGATATTCTGATTACCACGACCCGCGGAAAAGGCACGTTGGTGGAAGCTGAATGGGTAAAGCCGGGCACCCACATTGTTGCAATTGGCACAGACCAGCAAGGCAAGCAGGAACTGGACCCGGAAATATTCAGGAACGCAAAAATCGTAAATGACTCAATTGGCCAATGCACTGAAAAAGGCGAGACCTGGCACCCTTTGAACAGGAATATCATAAGCCAGGAGGACATCCACGGTGAAATTGGCGAGATCCTGCTTGGCATAAAACCAGGTAGAGAAAACGAAGACGAGATCACGATTTTCGACTCCACCGGCATGGCCATACAGGACAATACCACCGCGACAAGAATCTATCGCAATGCAGTGGAAGGCAAGGTCGGAACTTTCTTTGAATTTATTGAATAACCGTCAAAGCGCCGACGGCCGGAAAAAGTGAGAATTCACATGCTTAGCTATCCGACTATTCAGGACATTCGAGCCGCGCAGGAACGGCTAAAGCCCCACATCAGACGTACTCCGTTACTGCGTGCGGACAAGATGGAGCAAGCTTTGGGTTGCCAGCTATACCTGAAGCCGGAGATGCTGCAAATTACCGGGGCATTTAAAATCCGTGGCGCCCTGAATAAGTCGCTATCGCTTGCAAGCGCTGAAATAGCTAATGGCATCATTGCCACCTCCTCGGGCAATCACGCACAGGGACTTGCGTATGCCGCGAGGATGCTTGGCGTCAAGGCCATATTGGTTCTTCCAGTTACCACACCAAAGATCAAAATTGCCAATACCCAATCCCTGGGCGCCGAAGTCATTCTTTACGATGGCGATACCGCTGCCCGATGGAAACGGGTGAATGAGATCGCCCAGGAACACAGCTATGCAGTGGTCCATGCTTTTGAAGACCCCTTGGTAATGGCTGGCCAGGGCACCATCGGTTGTGAAATACTGGAGGATCTGGAGGAGATCGACACGGTCATTGTTCCCATGGGTGGCGGCGGCCTCATTTCGGGGATCGCCACCGCCATCAAGGAAACCGCCCCTTCGGTGCGCGTCATCGGCGTAGAGCCTGCGCTGACACCAAAGTATTTTTACAGCCGCAAGAATAAAGAGCGCACCTCGCTCCCCTTGAAACATACCATCGCCGACGGACTGAGGATAAGTGTGCCCGGCCAGAATCCATTTCCTATTATTGAAAAATATGTGGACGAGATCGTTCTGGTTGAAGACGAACATATCGTTGCTGGCATGCGCATGCTCGCCAATGATGCAAAATTGATTGCCGAGCCCGCCGCTTCGATTGGTATCGGCGCCTTGCTCGCCGGCAGCATCAAGGTTAAACCCCACGAGAAAGTGTGCGCGGTCCTGACTGGCGGAAACTGGGACTTATGCGACCTCGCCGCGATATACAAAGTTACCGACGGAAATAATGCCATCCGTTGATCGCAGGCCCGGTTCCATCGCCGCGGGGAATCTCGGCCTCCCCCGCCTGGCACGCTGGGCAAGCGCCGGATAGCCGTCGTCCAGCCATTTCCCGACCGCGGCCGGAAGCTGATCGCAAGCGCCGCGAATGCTCAGGACAGCTGCTCGTGCAGTTGCCCTGCCCGATGCGCATCAACGGGATCCATGCCTTCGGCGCAAAGGCCGGACAAGCGCACAAGCAACCGCCGCGCCTCATCGTCCTTGCCCTGGCGATGCCATAGCCCGGCCAGGCTTATCGCACAGCGAAGCTCGATGGAACTGGCACCTTCGCCACGGGCCAGTTCCATCGCCGAGCTAAAACAAGCCTCGGCTTCGCGGTCTCTTGCGGACGACGAACCATCCTGCCGATCCGCCGTCTGCAGCAGGACCTCGCCTTTGAGCCGGAGCAGCGCGGGCTCGTCAAAGCGTTCCCCGGTGTGCCGTGCCAGGGCCAGCGCGTCGTCCAACACGCGCATCGCATCCTCGCCTTGCGCGGAGCGTCGATACGCATCCGCCAGCAATCCCAGCAGTGAGGGCCGCCCCAATACCGCGCCGGTGGCCTCCAGGTCCTCCAAGCCACGGCGCATCAGGTCAATCCCCGCTTCTGCCGTGCCCGTTGCAGCCAGTGCCCACCCGCGCAATATTGATCCCCAGCTCCGGTACAGCTGGAACCCATGCTCTTCCGACAGTGCGATCGCCGCCTCCGCGCATTCCAGCACACGTTGCGCATCACCACGGCGCTGGTGCAGCTCGGCCGCGAAGATCAGGCTCAGGGCCAGGCCGAACGGATCGGCGGCCCGGCGTGCCAGCGCCAGCGCCTCCTCGCTTCGGATCACGGCTTGTTGTGACAGGCCGAGGTACCAGAGCACCCAGCTCAGCGAACTGCGCATGTGGACCGCCGGGTTGCGCGCGTAGCGCAGCAGGTGGCCATAGGCGTGCTGGTCGGGTCGGTGCAGCGCCAGCGCTTGCTCCAGGTGTGTACGGGCCATTCGGATATCGCCGCGCCGGAACCGTGTCACGCCCAGCACGCGCTGCGCCTCTGCGCGCTGCTCCGGGTCACCGCTGTCTTCCGCGAGTTGGTGCAAGCCTTCAGCCAGGGATTGTGCCGTCAGGAGCTTGCCGCGCAACAGATAGAAGGACCAGAGCCCCAGTTGGGCGGAAAAACGCTGCGGCGTCTCCGCGCCTTGCTCGCATAAAGCCAGCGCCCGCGTGTAGATGGTCTCGACTTCCGGTGCCCCATGGCCGCGTGCCGTGATGCATGCAATGCCGAGGTTCAGCAGCAGGCCCAGTTCGTCACGTGCGCGCTCGGCGTTGTCCGGCAGGGTTTTAAGCAAGTCGAGCGCCGCATTGAGATGGCGGATCGCCTCGCGCTGCGCGGAATGCTTCGCAGCGTGCTGCCCGGCAAGACCGAGGTACTCGATTGCCTTGCGGGTATTGCCACTTCGGCTGTAGTGGTGTGCCAGTTCGCTGCAGTAATCCATCAGGCTGCCAGGAAACAGTGTTTCCAGGGCCTGCGCTGTGCGCTCATGCAGTGCGCTGCGCCTGTCAGTCAAGAGCGAACTGGCGGCGACCTCCTGCGTCAGGGCGTGCTTGAACACATACTCAACTTCCGGAAACGCCGGGCGCTCGTAAATGAAATCTCCGGCCTGGAGCTCGACCAGCATCGCATGGAGGGCACTGTCCGCCATCCCCGTGACCTGCCGGACCAGGCTCACCGAAAATTCCTTGCCAATAATCGCGAGCGTCTGCAGCAGTTCCTTTTGAGCCGGCGGCAGGCGGTCGATGCGGGCGGCCAGCACGCCTTGCACGGTGGTCGGCATATGTAGTGACACCGCGCGGTCGTCCAGCCGGAAGTTACCCCGCTCTCCGTGCAGGACGTTCTCCTCGATAAGCGTTGTGACGACCTCCTCCATGAAGAAAGGATTGCCTTCGGTCTTGGACAGGATTTCGCGCTTCAGTGACGCGAGCGAAGCGTCGTCACCCAACATCGCGCTGAGGAAGCCTTGCGCATCGCCCTGCCCCAGGGGCGCAAGCTCCAGCCTGACGTGGCATGGCACGCCCCCGTCATGGACGTATTCAGGGCGATAGTTGACGAGCAACAGCATGCTTGCCCGGGGCACGTGATCAGCCAGGGTACAGAGAAAGGCTTCCGATTCACTGTCAAGCCATTGAAGATCGTCGAACAGCACCATCAGCGGCTGGATCTCGCTCTCGCGCACAAGCAACCGCACCAGCGCATCGAAGGTTCTCTGGCGCCGCACCGAGGCCTCCATCAGGGGAAGCGTCGATGCCGGATCCTTGATGCCAAGCAGATAGAGCAGATAGGGAAGAACGTCGTCCGGCGCACAGCCGATCGCCACCAACCTGGCGGTGACCCTATCGCGAATCTGCCGGTCGTCATCCTGCGACGCGACATCGAAGTACGCCCTGATCAGATCGATCAATGGCAGATAGGGAAACGCCTTGCCATGCGAAACCGAGAAGGTTTCGAGCACCTTGCAGCCCGGTTGCGCGCGCGTACGGAATTCGTGAAACAGGCGCGACTTGCCGACGCCTGCCTCGCCCGCCACGCCAAGGACGCGCCCGTGGCCCCGCCTTGCCGACTCCAGTGCCTCCTGCATACACCGCAATTCGTCCTGGCGGCCGACAAAACGCGACAACCCGCGATGCGACGCCACCTGCAGCCGCGTGCGCAAAGCACCAGGACCGACAACTTCGTAAACGGCAAGCGGTTGCTGAATACCCTTTACCGATGCTGTCCCGAGCGCGCGAAACTCAAAGTAGCCCTCCGTCAGCCGATGGGTCGCTTCGCTGACAGCGATCGATGAGGGCATCGCAACCCCTTCCATCCGGGAGGCGATATGGATGGTATGGCCCACCGGATCGTAGTCCGTGCGCAGGTCATCCTTTCGAATCGCGCGCACCACCACTTCGCCGGTATGAACGCCTACCCGGACGCGCAGCGGCAAGCCCGTTGACTGAGGCAGCCGTCCGTTATGACGGTGTATCGCATCCTGCATCCGGAGCGCGGCGTAGAGCGCGCGCAAGGGGTGGTCCTCATGCGCGATGGGCGCGCCAAACAGCGCCAGGATGCCATCGCCAAGCGATTTGGCGACGTATCCCTCATAGTGGTGAACCGCCTCCATCATCATGGACACAACCGGGTCGATCAATCCGCGCGCATCCTCTGGATCCAGGTCCTGGATCAAGGCGGTCGAATCAGCGATATCCGCAAATAGCGCGGTAATGGTCTTGCGTTCGCCGGCGGTTTGCCCCCTGGCTTCCATCGCCGCCTGTTCAGCCAGGATGCGCTCGGCCAAATGTGCCGGGGTATAGATCACCGGCGCCATCCCAAGGTTGTGACCGGCGGGAAGGTCGGGCAACCGCACGCCACAATAGCCGCAGAATCTCGCCGCGGTCCCCGACTCATGGCCGCATTGCGGGCAGATTCGCGCAAGACTCTGCCCGCACGCCTCGCAGAATCGTCCGCCTGCCGGGTTATCGAATCCGCACTTGATGCACCGCATATGCCCTCTGGCCGCTTGGTCCGACAACAATCATTAGAGACCACAGCGACGCCATTTCGCAACGTGCTTCAGGGCAGGCGGGGAGAAAAATTTGTGCTGCTCACACGGCAGCCCAGGGTTGAAAATAGACCACTTCAGGCCTCGCAATACCCCGGCACCAATCGGCCGGAAGCCTCCGCGCCGTCGATGCCGGGGTCCTGCTGTTTCGCTACCCGGGCTTCGGCCTTTGCCGTGGCGGCGCGGGTCTGGTTGATTGACGTGCCATTGCCCTAAGCGGTTGTAGCGCGGCGTCGCTGCAGGTCACAGCGACTTCAGATACTCCGTCAGGTCGGCAATATCCTGGCTGCTCAGCCCCAGTCCACGTTTTGTGTTGTAGGTCGTCACGACATCCGACAAAGTCGCCGCAGACCCGTCATGGAAATACGGAGGGTGTTGCCATGCACCCTTCAGCGGCGTGGTCCGGTATTGCTTTGTTGCGGAGCGCGAGGCGTAGCTTGGGCTCTCGGGTTCCGCCATCGAGTCGCCGGGCGGGTGAAGCAGCGAGTTGGCATCGGTGAATGCCGGGCCACTATGGCATGTGGCGCACCGGCCCGCGCCTTCGAACAGAGCCTTGCCGCGCAATGCCGCCGCGGGGTCGAAGCTTCCCGCCGGTGGCGGCGGAGCACCCAGGGATAGCTGATACGCTTGCAGGGCCGCAAGCTTGCTGGTGACAAGATCCACCGAGCCGTTGGTGATGGAGATATTCAGACGCGGCTCGGATACGGAGCCAAGGCCTCCCATCTGGGACACGGCGACATACCGGTTCCAGTACATGACGTCTTCGCCATCGCCGGTAAAGGTGATGCGATGAATGCCGGCCAGCCCGAAGGCCGGCGGTATCACGACCGGCTTGCTGAGGCCGTCGATATTGTGGCGAGGGTCGTACTTGCCTGCACCCCAGGCGTTGAGGACCTTCTTCATGGCCTCGTCGATGGCCGGTGACAGCGCGATGATGGCGCCAGGATTCAGATCCCGGTTGGGCCATCCGTCCAGCCGCTTGCCGATGCCCGGCGCGAACGAGTTGTCCACCGTCGAATGACAGAGCGCGCAGGTAGTGCCGACGCGGGTCAGCTTGTCGACCCCATTGACGGTCTCGACGGTCCCCTGGAGGCCGACGACCGCATTCAGTTTCAGCAGCGCCACCGTCGTAGCCGGGCTCTTGAGGTCGATCGTGCCATTGCGGATGCCATTTACGACAGCCTCGGGCAAGGCCTCGGCGTCCACCTTGAGGCCGACGGATAATGCGGTCAAGGGATCCACCGAGCTGGCGATGACCTCGTGCATCTTCAGGTTATCGGTCCACTTCGCTTCGTCCCCGAAGGTGTCGAAGCGAAATATCTGCTTGCCCTGCTCGACCAGGGTCTTCTGCGCCGCTTCCGTGCTGGCCGCATCGGTCCCTCCCCCTCCAGAACTGCCGCCGCACGCCGCGGCGGCCCCCACCGCGGCTGCCATGATCAGTGCATTGGCCAGCCTCCGTCGAGGCATCTGCTGCATCGCCGACTGCCGCAGCGGTACCGGCTGCACTTCGGTTTCGGGTGTCATTGCGGAGGGTTGCCTTTTCATGATCGACGTCCTTGCCAGGATGAGATGCAGCAACTGAAATAAGGCAACCGACAGCTCTCCGGCAGTCGCTCGAATTTGTCCGTTGCATAGGCGTTAGACGTTGGCAGGTGCCGGAAGGTGACACGAGGCCTGGGCCACATTGCGATGGGTTGTGGCTGCATGCATTTGCCTATGATTGCTGACGCGTGGTTCGGGCCCAGGCCAGGGACGGCAGACGGGTATGCGCCCAGTCGACTGTCACCTTTTGCCAGGGGTGCCGTCTAATGATCAGCAACGGGAAAGGAGCCAGATCTCCAAATGGACAAGAACCGGGATCTCAGGCCGCCCATGCCGTCTGGCGCCAATGCCACCACAGACGCCGAACTGGTTGCCAGCGCCCGCGCCGGCACCGCGTCCGCCTTCGAGGCCATCATGCGGCGCAACAACCGCCTGTTATTCCGCACGGCGCGCGGCGTGGTCCCGGATGATGCCGAAGCCCAGGATGTCGTGCAGGAAACCTACCTGCGCGCCTTTACCAGCCTGGATTCGTTTCGCGGCGAGGCCGCGCTGAGCACCTGGCTGGCGCGCATTGCCATCAATGTCGCCCTGACAGCGCAGCGCAAGAAGCGCCGGCTGGTCCAGATGGGAGCCCGGGGTGAAGAAGAAGATTTTCCTGGTGACTCTTTACAGGAGAACATGATGTCCTTCCGCGCCGCTGACGACGAATCCCCTGAAGCCATGGCCGAACGCGGTCAGGTGCGAGAACTGCTGCAGCTTGCGGTCGAAAAGTTGCCGCCGATCTACCGCTGCGTGTTTATCCTGCGCGCCGTCGAAGACATGAGTGTGGAGGAAACGGCTTATTGCCTAGGCGTTAGCGGCGATGTGGTCAAGACTCGCTTCCTGCGGGCCCGCATGATGCTGCGCGAATCCCTGGCCAAAGAGGTAAGCCCCTATCTGCAGAGCACCTTCAGTTTTGCCGGCGCGCGTTGCGATGCGGTGGTCAATCACGTGTTTGCCGCCCTTGGCGAGCGCGGGCTGGTCCGATCGCAATGACCACGAGGCGGCCTGTCCTGGGCAGATTCTCCAGACCGTGAAAGGCCAGCCCCATGCCGTTGATGGTTAGCCGGGGCTTCCTAAGTAATGAGACATCGCCCCGCCCGTGCCATGCCTCGGAGTGACGCCGGCCCATCCGGGTCTTTGGCTTTGCGAATCCGGCCTAGTATGGAAGTGGTATGGCTTGACGATCTGGAGACTGCCGTGAAAAAGCTGGCCTTGGTTGCCGCCCTCTCGCTAAGCGTTGCGGCCCTGGCGCAGGGCGGTCGTTACGGCTCGCCTCCAACGCCAGGCACCGACACTGGCAGGCGCGCGGAACCTTCGGCGCAGGCTGCCAGCGGTGCCGCCGGCCAGGGTGCGAAAAAGGCGGACAGCAAGGTTGACCGCAGTCCGGAGCGTGCTGACAGCGGCCAAGGCGCATCTGCTGCAGCAACGCACAGGCACCCTGCTTCGGCACCTGAGAGTCGGCCTTGATGTGCTGAGGGGGTGGTCACCGCCGGAACCACAGCAATGACAGACTACAAGCAGCGATCAGCAGCACAACTGAGGTCCCGGCCAGCAAAGAACTGATTTCGGTCTCCTTGCGTTCCAACGCGAAACGGGCGCTAAGCTGCCGATATACCCGCGTCAGATCCGCGGCCGAGCCGGCCAGGAAGTACTCGCCAGCAGTCAGCGTCGCGACCGTGCGCAGAGTCGGCTCATCCAGTTGTGTGAAGGAAGACTGGCTCGACACCTCTTGGCCGTGCGGGGTACCGTAGCCTACGGTATAGACGCGAACCCCACGCTGGGCAGCCATGCGCGCGGCGTCTAGCGGATCTGGCCCAGTGGTCCGGCGACCATCGCTGAGCAGGATTACCACTCCGTGCCGATAAGAGCCGGGCATCGTCGGTGGCTGTTCCAGTTCGCGCTTGCGAACGGCGTCCGCCGCAGCAGCTTCGGACCGCGTTCTTCCACCAGGTCCCGGCGCTAAGGTCTCGCCGCGGAAAAGGATGGCTTCCAGGTCGATGCCATCGTCGTCGGGAAACAATACCGCCAGGGCCTGGATCAGTCCGCTGCCTGTCGCCGTGCCGTGTTGGAGCTGGAAGCGATCGATCGCATCGAGCATGTCCTGACGGTTGTCGGTTGGAGGCTGCACTACGGTGGCCGTGGCGGCAAACGAGACAATGCCCAGGCGCACGCTTGCAGGCAGTCCGATGACCAGATCTCGTGCGGCCTGCTGCGCGGCACTGATCCGACTGGGCGCCACGTCGGTTGAATTCATGCTGAGAGAGGTATCGACAGCCAGCACCACTGTGATGATGTCTGACGGCAGGGTGATGGTCGCGGCAGGACGGGCGCACGCCAGCAGGGCCGCGCCCAACGCCAGGAGAAAAAGCACCGGCGGGATGTGCCGCCGAAGGCGTGGGCTGTGCCCCAACGCGGCGCGCGGCAGAGCCAGACTGGCATACAACAGAGCTGCTTTCTTGCGTCGTGCCATCAGGTAGACGTAAGCACCTGCCAGCAAAGGGAGAAAGCACAACAGCCAGAGCAATTGCGGCCAGAGAAACTGCATGCCGTACTCCATGGCGCGTTGATAAAGCGATGATACTGCAGGCTTATGCGCCAGGTGCAATGAGCATGTTTGCCGATCGGCAACGGTGAAATGCGCACAAAAAGAAACTTACCGCACCAAGATTGCTATTGCACCACTTCGTTCCGGCGTCAGCTTTTTCGGCGCCCCACTCACAAGGAGTCACGGCACTCGCCTTTGCGGAGCACCGGCTATTGCCCAAAGCGACTCCTGCGGCGTTTGGTGCGTAACGTGATAGACCATCTCCGGGCCTGCCCTCGCACTATTGTCGAGTCGGCCTCACTGAATCGGTGGGACTATCCCAAGCTTCTCGGCCAGCATTCGTTCGTAGACGCCGAAGTGCAGATCCACCTCCGCTTGACTCACTACCACGACCTCGAAGTTGACCTGCTCCGGTTTGAGCCCGAACATCGTGGCCAACGCAAGCTCGAGCTGAGTGGCAGCAGCTTTATCTTTCGGAAAGGTCGTGCCGACGCTAATCGTGTACGCTTTTTCGCCGTCTGCGGTGACTTCAACCAAGCGAGCCGCGGCACTAAGATTGTTTTCGATAGCAATCTTGGCGACCTCAGCGATGCTTCGCGCCTTCTCTGTCGGGAAGCCGCGTACGCACCTGAGGCGTACGCGGTGCTTGCCCAAGGTCATCCAGTCCGAATCAAACTCCATCAGAAATCTCCTTTCAATCCGCTTCCGTAGACGTCATTTGATTTCAATTTTTCGAGCCGCAGGTGTTGGCGAGCCGGTCTTCGGAAAACTCAGGCTCAAGACACCGCGTTCGAACTTCGCATCGACGTTGTCCAGGTCGAGTCCGTCCGGCAGAGGAACGCTACGCATGAATGCTCCGTATGAACGTTCCAACCGATAACAGCCATTCTCCTCGGATTGAACGTCCTGCCTCTTCTCGCCCCGGATCACCAATGCGCCGTCCTCGATGGTAGTTTGCACGTCCTGGCGGTCCATGCCCGGCAGCTCGGCGGTGATACGTAACGCCGCGCCCTCGTCGACCACATCGATCCGGGGTTGAAAACGCGAAGAGCTGAAGTCGCCAAACCATCTATCCAGGCCACCGAAATTCGCCAACGGTTCGTGAAGGAAGTCACCCATCGCCCGCCAGGGTTCCCCGGCGAAAAAGCGAGAGACGTCAGGCCACTCGCCTCCCCGATGTCTGGTTGGCATGCCGGCCGCGGCGTTGTCCGCGGGTGACTTTTCTTCCGTTGTTTTCCGCAAGAACTTGAATGGATTCCACTTACCGAGCTCGGTTTTCATGTTGCACCTCCACCCATCGAGGGATACGGCCCAAAACGCGAACGCGCGATGCAGACGCTGCGGCGCCTGGTATAACGCGTTCGCTTGGGCAATATCAGGTCACAAGCTCATGCCATATCGATAGCGATGCGGCGCGGACGCGCTTCCTCGCGGCGCGGAATCGTCAGCTTCAATACCCCATCCTGCAGATTCGCCTCAATCCTCGCCGCATCCAGGTCCGGGCTCAGTGAGAAAGCTCTGGCGAAATGCGGCTGTCGGATCTCCGCGTGTTGGACGCGCAGGCCGGAAGGCATCGGAACGACCGCTTCTGCCTCGATACGAAGACTCCCATCATGGACGCTGACTTCCAACTTTTCCCGCGGCACACCGGGCAGGTCGGCCCATAGGGTGACGCCGCTGGCGTCCTCAATAATGTCAACAGGCGGCAGCACCGTCGTGGTCTGCGTAGTCTTGTCGTCTTGCCGTTGCGCAATAGCATGGTCTGGCCGCGCTACGACTTGATTCATCTCGGCCATGGCAGTCTCCTTGCATCACTGAACGGTAATCGCTCGAGGCTTCGACGCTTCGCGTTTGCCCACGCTGATTGAGAGGCAGCCGTTCGCGTAGCGCGCCTTCACCTTGTCGGGGTCTGCGCTCTCAGGCAACTCAACCACCCGCCTGAAGGTGCCAACGAAACGTTCACGCGCGTAGCGCTTGCTTTCCGGCGTTCCTTCGGCATCGGATTGGCCACGCTCTCCGCTGATGGTCAACAGTCCCTTGTCGATAGAAAGGTCCAGGTTTTCCGGTTTAAGGCCCGGCGCGAACGCGACTATTTCGATAGAGTCATCCGTCGACCCTACGTTCACCGGTGGAAAGGCGCCGAAACGGCCGGAACGGAGGCTGGAAGGAAAGCCGCCAAACATTTCAGCCATCTGCCTTTGCAGGCGGTCCAGTTCGCTGAAGAGGTCGGCTCCAAAGACGGTGTCACTCATGGTCGTATCCTCCTTCGGCGTAGCGAGGAGGCGAAGGGGCATACGCGCTCCCGTTCGCCTGCCTGGCTGGCCGCAAACAAACAGAAACACGCAGCGCGACATCGCGACTGCCTGAGCGAAAATAAAATAGTCACTCGCCAGCTAAATTTCAAGCGCATTAGTTGGCACATTCCGGGGTCCGGCGGTAGCCCTTGCCAGCCTTAGCTTTCCGGGCAAGGAAGTGGCGCGAAATCCATAACCGCTAGGGATAGGAACGCCGTAACTGTTTCGACGTTGCCTGTGACCACCGTGGCGCCTCCGCCATCGCAACGTTTCTGGCGCGAGGTGGTACGTGCAGCAAGTTCGCGATCGGAAAAGCGCGCGCGGCATGCCGCCATTGCAACCGTATCGTTGCTCCGCGATGTTCCTAAGACCTTTTGCGCGACCTTAACGAAGTTACCTCGTGCACCAACAATCTCGACCGAAATTGGGAAGTGCAAGCTGCTTTGGAAGGACTGCTGGTCGACGTTCCCGCCCTGTACCTTGTCGGCGAGCGAGACACAGGTCTGGCAATGCCAGGCATGCACGAAATCATTGCCAACATGCCAAGGATCGTGCCGAAACTTTCGGTCTCCCAAGTCGTTCCGCGAGCAGGGCATTGGCTACAACAAGAGGCGCCGGATTTCGTCAACTCGGCACTGATCGAGTTTCTCCGCGATCTTTGATGTCTGTCGGCCCCGCCTGACGGTTCCGCTACAGGTTGCAGCCACTCCGTCCGCAGAACGGTAAAGCTGGACCGGCAGAAGGTCTCGCGCGCGCATGACGGGGCGCAAGAACCCATGGCGCCCTGGCTCGCGGCCAAGCGGCGACAAAGTGGAAGGCCTTACTTGCCGAACTGGCCAAACCTCTTGGCGAGGAGCTCTACGAACAGCCTGATGCGTGACGACAACTGGTGCCGCTTCTGATACACCGCGTATATATTTGCTTCGGGCGTGACGTAGTTAGAGAGAATCTGCACCAGTCTGCCGCTGCGCAAGTAACGTTCAACATCCCACTCCGCGCGCAGCACAATGCCATGCCCCTCGAGGGCCCAGTGCACAGCGATCTCGCCATCGTTGGTCGTAAGTTTGCCGCGCACGTGGATCGATTCCGGTTGCTGTTTGGCGCCTTTTGTTGCAGTGAGACGCCATACACCGTAGGCATCGCTGCCTTGCCGGATACCAATGCAATTATGGCGCAGCAATTCCTGTGGAATTTGCGGTGTGCCATGCTCACGTAGATACTTCGGTGAAGCGCAGAGGATGCGGCGATTGGGTGCGAGGTGTCGCGCGACGACTCTGGCATCGGGCGGCTCGCCGAAACGCACGCAGACGTCGAAGGCATCCTCGACCAGAGCTGGAGGATCAGCCGAGAGCTGCAACTGAACATCTACATCCGGATACATTCTCGAATACCCCGAGATGACCGGCGCTACATGCATTCTTCCGAATCCCAGCGTAGCGTTTACCCGTAGAAGACCGCTAGGTCTACCCTTCGAGCGGGTCAGCAACTGCTCGAGGTCGTCGATCTCGCCAAGGATACGGCGGGCATGCTCAAGCAGCACTTCCCCCTCCGGTGTCAGGCTCATGCGACGTGTGGTACGCGTGACGAGCGGCATACCAATGCGGGTTTCCATCAGCGCCAGGCGCTTGCTGACCGCCGCTGTGGAAATACCCAAATCCCGTGCGGCCGCGCTGAGGCTCCCCGCTCCGGCTACTGATACGAAAAAGCCAAGCTCGGCGGGCTGGATTGCACTACCTGCGGCCATCGAATCTTCAACCTGTGGTTAAAAACGGTTTAACTTTAGCCGCAGTAAAAACTTGCGTCTAGCCGCCAGAATCCGTCTCACACGTTTTGGGTGAAGGCTGATTCGATTGGAAAACAGGAGACGAAAGATGAAGACGTACAAGATCGCAACGATCCCGGGTGACGGTATTGGCAAGGAAGTCGTACCGGCTGGTCGTGAAGTCATGGAAGCGCTGGCGGCCGCAGGTGCCAACTTCCGTTTCGAGTTCGAGGACTTCGACTGGGGCGGCGACTACTACCGCAAGCACGGCGTAATGATGCCCGCCGACGGCCTGGATGCGCTGCGCGACAAGGACGCGATCCTGTTCGGCTCGGCCGGCGACAACCAGATCCCCGATCACATCACCCTGTGGGGCCTGCGGCTGAAGATCTGCCAGGGCTTCGACCAATATGCCAACGTGCGTCCCACGCGCATTCTGCCCGGCATCGATGGCCCGCTCAAGCGTTGTGCGCCTGAAGATCTGAACTGGGTAATCGTGCGCGAAAACTCTGAAGGCGAATACTCGGGCGTGGGCGGCCGCGTGCATCAAGGCCATCCGATCGAAGCCGCCACCGATGTTTGCGTGATGACACGCGTAGGCGTGGAGCGCGTTCTGCGCTTCGCGTTCAAGCTGGCTCAATCGCGTCCGCGCAAGCTGCTGACTGTCATTACAAAATCGAACGCCCAGCGTCACGCCATGGTGATGTGGGACGAAGTCGCTGTGGAGGTGGCGAAGGACTTCCCGGATGTGACCTGGGACAAGGAACTGGTCGACGCAGCCACCGCCCGTATGGTGAACCGTCCGAAGACGCTGGACACCATCGTCGCCACCAACCTGCACGCCGACATCCTTAGCGACCTCGCTGCCGCGCTGGCCGGCAGCCTGGGCATCGCGCCCACCGGCAACATCGACCCCGAGCGCCGCTATCCATCGATGTTCGAGCCCATCCACGGCTCCGCCTTCGACATCATGGGCAAGGGCCTCGCAAATCCCGTGGGCACGTTCTGGTCGGTCGTCATGCTTCTGGAACATCTCGGCGAGAACGAGGCGGCTCAACGCCTGATGGCCGCCATCGAAGCAGTGACGGCGAATCCCGCACTGCATACGGGTGACCTCGGCGGCAAGGCCAAGACGGTTGACGTTACCAATGCCGTCTGCGATTTCTTGGCCGAGGGTCAGCAGAACAAGGCGGCCTGAGCGTCCTCCGGGGCAGATGCGCCAGTTCTTTCAAAGGGCAGCCGAAGCCCACTCCCATTTGCTCCATTAGATTTCCAACATGATCATGAATGCGGATCAGGCACGCGGCTTGCTGCGCGGAATGTTCGATGCTGCGATTGCAGCCGCACAGCCATCCTGCACGTTGGCTAAACATATGCCGGAGCGTCCAAAGGGCAGAACCATCGTGATCGGCGCCGGCAAAGCATCGGCCGCCATGGCACAGGCGTTCGAATCGGCCTGCCCGTGGCCAGTCGAAGGTCTCGTCGTCACGCGCTATGGATATGCCGTGCCCTGCAAACACATCGAGATCGTTGAAGCCTCGCATCCCGTACCGGATCGTGCTGGACACAACGCGGCTCGTCGTCTGCTCGAATTGGTATCCAACCTCACTGAAGACGATCTGGTCGTATGCCTGATTTCCGGAGGCGGCTCCTCACTATTGCCGCTGCCGCTTGCGGGCGTATCCCTGGAAGATAAGCAGGCCATTAATCGCGCGCTATTAAAGTCAGGCGCCACCATCACCGAGATGAACTGCGTGCGTCGCCATCTTTCGGCGATCAAGGGCGGCCGCTTGGCGGCGGCTTGTCGCCCGGCTCCTGTTTTCAACCTGTTGCTCTCCGATGTACCCGGCGACGACCCGATTGACATCGCTTCAGGGCCCACCGTCGCCGATCCCACCACGTGCGAGGACGCGCTCGGCATTATCCGGCGTTATGGGATCGAAGTGCCTGAACACGTCATGGCGGTGCTCGCCACGGAGTCGGCAGAAACCATCAAGCCAGACAGCCCGCAATTGCCGAACCTCCATACCACCATGGTTGCCACGCCACGTATGGCATTGGAGGCTGCCGCCAAGGTGGCCCGTGACGCCGGGATACCAGTCCACATGCTGGGCGACGCGATTGAGGGCGAGTCGCGCGACGTCGGTCTCGTACTGGGCGCCATTGCACTGGAAGCCGCGAATCATCAACGGCCTTTCCGGCCGCCCTGCATATTGCTCTCTGGCGGCGAAACCACCGTGACGGTTCGAGGCACGGGGCGCGGCGGACGCAATGTCGAGTTCCTTCTGTCACTCGCGCTTACGTTGCATGGGCATCCGACTATCTACGCGCTTGCCGGCGATACCGACGGGGTCGATGGACAAGAGGAAATTGCCGGTGCGGTCATTACGCCAGACACCTTGCAACGCGCGAGAGCACTCGGGATGCGTCCCAAGGATGCGCTCAACAACAACGATGGCCATGGATTTTTTGAGGCACTGGGCGACTCCGTGGTGACCGGCCCTACCCTGACCAACGTCAACGATTTCCGCGCGATCCTGATCGCATACTAAAAGGCACGAGAACATGAGACGCCAACGCAATGCAAAGATCGTAGCTACCCTCGGCCCGGCAAGCACGTCCGCCGAGACCATCGATGCGCTGCTCGAGGCAGGCGCGGACGTATTTCGTCTGAACTTCAGCCACGGCACGCATGACGACCACAAGCAGCGTCTCGCTACGATCCGAGAGGTAGAACAGCGGCGCAGGCGCCCCGTCGGCGTATTGCTCGATCTCCAAGGTCCCAAACTGCGCATCGGCACGTTTGCCGAGGGGCCAATTCAACTCTCCGCCCAGGCAAAATTCCGACTCGACCTGGACCAGAACGTGCCGGGAACCAGCGAGCGCGTGAGTCTGCCCCACCCTGAAATCTTTGCAGCACTGCAAGAGGGAACGGAACTGCTTCTGGATGACGGCAAGCTCCGACTGCGCGTGGATCGATGCGGCTCCGACTTTGCAGAAATGACCGTCATCAATGGTGGCACGCTGTCCGACCGCAAGGGCGTAAATGTGCCTGGTGTCGTCCTGCCGCTGTCCGCCATGACAGAAAAGGACCGCCGTGATCTCGACTTTGGCCTGACGCTGGGCGTCGACTGGATTGCCCTGTCCTTCGTGCAGCGTCCCGAAGATATTCAGGAAATCAAGGATATCGTGCAGAACCGTGCCGGCATCGTCGCGAAGCTGGAGAAGCCTGCGGCCATACACAGCCTCGAGGCAATCGTGGCCGAGTCGGACGCAGTGATGGTGGCACGCGGTGATCTCGGTGTCGAAATGCCAGCCGAACAAGTGCCGTCGTTGCAAAAGAAGATCGTGCGTGCGTGCCGCAAGGCCGGCAAGCCGGTCATCGTCGCCACGCAGATGCTTGAGTCGATGATCTCCTCGCCCGTTCCGACGCGCGCGGAAGCTTCCGACGTGGCTACCGCCATCTATGATGGCGTGGATGCCGTGATGTTGTCGGCGGAGTCGGCCTCGGGGCGCTTCCCAGTTGAAGCCGTCAGGATGATGGACAGCATCATCACCCGAACCGAGTCAGACCCGCTCTACCACGATGCCATCCAGGCATCGCACACCCCGCCGCGGGCCGAGTCTGCCGACGCTATCGGCTATGCGGTACGCCATATTGCCGGCCTGCTGAAAGTACCAGCGACCGTCGCATATACCAGTTCAGGCTACTCCGCCCTCCGCATGGCTCGTGAGCGTCCGGAAGTTCCCATCCTCGGCATGACTCCGCGTATGGCAACGGCGCGCCGTCTGGCGCTGGCGTGGGGGGTGCACGCAGTGCTTTGCCACGAAGTGGTTGACGTGTTGGAAATGACGGATCTCGCCAGCCGCACCGTGCGTAACGAAGGCTTCGGTGAAAGCGGTCAATCGATCGTGATCTCCGCCGGCCTCCCGTTCACGGTGGCTGGCACTACTAATCTACTGCGCATCGCGCAAGTTTCCTGAGGAAGCATCGTGTCAGTGATTCGAGACGTCCGTGGTTATGACGTTCTACCGTCTGTTGGTCATCGAGGCGGAACTAGGCTGCGCTGCGACATTGGACGCACTGCCTTTGCGGCCTTGAAGTAAATCTGTTCTTTCGCAAACACTATTAGAGGAGACACATCATGCGTAAGTCACAGTTCGTAAAAGGTACCGTCGGCGCTTTCCTGGCAGTGGCCGGTCTTGGCATTGGCACACTTGCTGTGGCTCAGACCTGGCCGACCAAGCCCATTAGCCTGGTCGTTCCGTTTCCCTCGGGGGGCACGACCGATATTCTGGCGCGCGCGTTGGGGGATCAACTGTCGAAGAATCTCGGGCAACCGGTGATCGTTGAAAACCGTCCAGGTGCCGGCGCCACTGTCGGGGCGGACTATGTCGCCAAGGCGAAGCCGGACGGTTATACCCTGCTGATGGGCGCTGTCCATCATACGATTGCCACCAGCGTGTACAAGAAGCTGCCCTACAGCTTCGAAAGAGATTTCGCGCCGGTCTCGACGCTGGCCATGGTCCCCAACGTACTGGTGATCAACAGTGCCAAGACACCGGCCAAGAACGTGGCGGACCTCGTCGCGCTCGCAAAGAAGGCCTCGCCCGAGATGTCTTACGGATCGAACGGCAATGGAACGGCCCAGCACCTGATTGGAACCCAGTTCCAGAAAGCGACGGGCGCGCAGCTGCTCCATGTACCGTACAAGGGCAGCGGCCCCCTGACCACCGATCTGCTGGGCGGCCAGGTCAGCATGTCGTTCGACACGCTGACGACCGTGCTGCCGCACATTAAGGGTGGCAAGCTGACGGCCCTAGCCGTTACCACGGCAAAGCGCTCCTCAGCCCTGCCGAACGTGCCGACGATGGAAGAAGCAGACCTGAAGGGTTTTGATATCGGTACCTGGTTCGGCGTGCTCGCACCGGCCGCCACACCGAAACCGATCATCACGCGCCTCAACGCAGAAATCGTCAAGATCGTCGGCTCCCCGGACTTCCAGCAACGACTGCTTGCCGCAGGTGCGGAACCAATGTCCAGCACACCGGACGCCTTCGGCAAACGCGTCAATGACGAGACGGCGAAGTTTGCTACCCTGGTGAAGGAAGGCAAGGTAACGATCGAGTAAGCCCGCGCGCTTTGGCCCTTCATCTCGACGCGCGTCCGGCGTCCCGGCGTGACCGCACAGATGTCAGGGAGGTGCCGCCATGGAATTCGAACCCCTCACTTACCAAAGCGTTGAGGTCCGTGCGGTTCTCATTCCGTTAAATCGACCCATCATTTCGAAGGTCGGCGCATTCGACCAGTGGCCGCTGATCCTGGTCGATCTTCACACCCGGGAAGGTATTGTCGGTCGCAGTTATCTTGAGCCATATCTGCTACAGGCGCCGAGGTACATCGTGCCTGCGATCCGGGATCTTGCAGCATCACGGACCGGTAGCAGGATCGCACCGCTGGATGACTTCCAGAACGCCAGGGGTTCAACGCATCTGCTGGGCTACGAAGGCATCACGATGATCGCCATCGCAGGGCTCGACATGGCCGCCTGGGATGCGCTCGGCAAGGCCGCAGGCCTGCCTCTGGCCGCATTGCTTGGCGGAACAGTGGGCAAGGTGCAGGCGTACAACAGTAACGGGCTGTGGTTGAGCCACGTGGACGGCCTTGCCGAAGAAGCGGGTTCGCTTGTTGCAGAGGGAGCATTCAGCGCGCTAAAGCTGCGGCTGGGCCGCGAAAAGCTGCAAGACGACCTTGATGCCCTCCGCGCGGTGCGCGAAGCGGCTGGCGACGACATCAAGCTAATGGTGGATTTCAACCAGGGCTTGTCGCTTGATGACGGTCTGCGCCGCTGCCATGCCCTCGACAACGAGCGGCTGTACTGGTTCGAGGAGCCCCTCGCCTACAACAACACCAGCGGCCATGCGCGCCTGGCCCGCGAGATCAAGACGCCGATCCAGCTTGGCGAGAACTTCTATGGTCCGCGCGAGTTATTGAAGGCAGTGCAGGCCGAGGCGTGTGACTGCGTCATGCTGGACATGATGCGGATCGGCGGCGTGTCGGGGTGGCTGCGGTCTGCGCCGATCGCTTCGGCGGCGGGAATCCCTGTCTCCACGCATCTGTATCCGGAAGTCTGCGCACATCTGATGCGCATCACCGAAACGGCGCACTGGCTGGAATGGCAGGACTGGGCCTATCCGGTGCTGAAGGAGCCTTTTGCGCTTGCAGATGGACAACTGGTAGTGCCGGACAGGCCCGGCGTTGGCATCGAGTGGGACGAGAGCGTGGTGAAGCGGTTTCAGTACGACTAAGGCTGCCGAGCAGGGGCTGGCGCAGGTGGCGCTGGCGCGTTGAAACAGGCATAAAAAAAGGACCCAGATTGCTCTAAGTCCTTGATTCTTGCTGGTGGAGCGGTGGTGGGTGCTGAGGGGTTCGAACCCCCGACCTACGCCTTGTAAGGGCGCCGCTCTACCAACTGAGCTAAGCACCCGCTCGACCATCGCAGGCTGTCTGCCTGCAACTTGCTGAACGCTCCGCACCTCGCGGCAGATGCCGTGGTTTGCGTTGCGAGGGCGCAAGTTTAATACATCCGATTTCGGTTTGCCAAGGCCCGCGCGGACAAAAAAACGCCGCCGGGCATCGCTGCCCTGCGGCGTTTCGTTCATGCGGCGAAGGCGTCGTCAGTGGTGCAGACGCTCGACCTTGGCGGTGGCCTTGTCGGCCACCTCGGCGGGCTTGGCGTCCTCTTCCGGCAGCGCCTCGGGCTTGCGCTCGAGCGCCAGTTCCAGCACCTTGTCGATCCAGCGCACCGGCACGATCTCGATAGCGTTCTTGACGTTGTCCGGGATCTCGGCCAGGTCCTTGACGTTTTCCTCGGGGATCAGCACCAGCTTGATGCCGCCGCGGTGGGCTGCCAGCAGCTTCTCCTTGAGGCCGCCGATCGGCAGCACCTCGCCGCGCAGCGTGATCTCGCCGGTCATGGCGACATCCGCGCGCACCGGGATGCCGGTCAGCACCGACACCAGCGCCGTGGTCATGGCACCGCCCGCAGACGGGCCGTCCTTGGGCGTGGCGCCTTCGGGCACGTGGATGTGGATGTCGCGCTTCTCGAACATCTCATCCGTGATGCCCAGCCGACGTGCCCGCGAACGCACCACCGAGCGCGCGGCCTCGACCGACTCCTTCATCACATCGCCCAGCGAACCGGTACGGGTGATGTTGCCCTTGCCCGGCATGATCGCGGCTTCGATGGTCAGCAGGTCGCCGCCCACCTCGGTCCACGCCAAGCCAGTCACCTGGCCGACCTGGTTTTCCTTGCCGGCCAGGCCGAAGTCGTACTTGCGCACGCCCAGGAACTTGTCGAGGTTATCGGAATCGACCTTGATCGTGCCCGACTCCTTCTTCAGCAGCAGCAGCTTGACCGCCTTGCGGGCAATCTTGGACACCTCGCGCTCGAGCGAACGCACACCGGCTTCGCGCGTGTAGTAGCGGATGATGTCGCGGATCGCCGCATCGGTGACCTCGATCTCGCCCGGCTTCAGACCATTGTTCTTGATCTGCTTCGGCAGCAGGTATCGCGTGGCGATGTTGAGCTTCTCTTCCTCGGTGTAACCCGACAGGCGGATCACTTCCATACGGTCGAGCAGCGGCGGCGGAATGTTCAGCGAGTTCGACGTCGCCACGAACATCACGTCGGACAGGTCGAAGTCGACCTCGATGTAGTGGTCCTGGAACGTGTGGTTCTGTTCCGGGTCCAGCACCTCGAGCAGCGCCGACGACGGATCGCCGCGGAAATCCTGGCCCATCTTGTCGATCTCGTCGAGCAGGAAGAGCGGATTGCGCACGCCGACCTTCGACAGGCTCTGCAGGATCTTGCCCGGCATCGACCCGATGTAGGTCCGGCGGTGGCCGCGGATCTCGGCCTCGTCACGCACGCCACCCAGTGCCATGCGCACGAACTTGCGGTTCGTCGCGCGCGCCACCGACTGGCCGAGCGAGGTCTTGCCCACGCCGGGAGGCCCGACCAGGCAGAGGATGGGGGCCTTCACCTTGTCCACGCGCTGTTGCACCGCGAGGTACTCGAGAATGCGTTCCTTGACCTTCTCGAGGCCGTAGTGGTCTTCATCCAGCACGCGCTCGGCGTTGGCGAGGTCGTTGTTGACCTTGCTCTTCTTGCGCCACGGCAGGTTCACCAGCGTGTCGATGTAGTTGCGCACGACGGTGGCCTCGGCCGACATCGGCGACATCAGCTTGAGCTTCTTGAATTCGGCGTCGGCCTTCTTCTTGGCTTCCTTCGGCATGCGCGCAGCCTTGATGCGCTTGTCGAGCTCTTCCAGGTCGGCGCCTTCTTCGCCCTCGCCCAGTTCCTTCTGGATGGCCTTGACCTGCTCGTTCAGGTAGTACTCGCGCTGGCTCTTCTCCATCTGGCGCTTGACGCGGCCACGGATGCGCTTTTCGACCTGCAGGATGTCGATCTCGCCCTCGAGCTGCGACAGCAGGCTTTCCAGGCGCTCGGTCACATTGACCATCTCCAGGATCTTCTGCTTCTGCTCGAGCTTGATCGGCAGGTGCGCGGCGATGGTATCCGCCAGGCGCCCGGCCTCGTCGATGCCCGACAGCGAGGTCAGGATCTCGGGCGGGATCTTCTTGTTGAGCTTCACGTACTGGTCGAACTGCGACACGATCGCGCGGCGCAGGGCCTCGGTCTCGGCGCTTTCGCCAGGTGCGGGCGGCACGGGTACGGCTTCGCACATGAAGTGCGAATCGTCCTCGCTCACCTCGCGGATGTTTGCGCGCTGGGTGCCCTCGACCAGCACCTTCACGGTACCGTCGGGCAGCTTCAGCATTTGCAGGATATTGGCGATGCAGCCGACCTCGTACAGGTCGTCGGCGGTCGGCTCGTCCTTGGCCGCCGTCTTCTGGGCTACGAGCATGATGCTCTTGCCCGCCTCCATCGCAGTCTCAAGCGCCTTGATGGACTTTGGGCGTCCCACGAACAGCGGGATCACCATGTGCGGAAACACCACCACGTCGCGCAGCGGCAACAGTGGGAGGCGAATCGGCTCGGCCGGGAGGAGTTGTGTTCCGGACATCATTTTCCCCAAGTCAGTCATTTAAGGCGTAAATTGGGCCGCCCGAATCGATTACAAGATACGTGCCAATCGATTCATCAAGGCAGGCAGATGCCGCTACCTGCACTTGGTGGCCCCTCTGAAACAGCATACCCGCGTTTCCTCCCTCTCGTCGGTAGAAATAAACAAAAAAAGCCGCTCGCTTCTACGCGAACGGCCTTTTCCGCCCTGCTGCCGGTGTGGTGCCGACCTCTGACCACTCTGGCAGGCCTCGCGTCAGTTAGACCCTGCCACCTTGGGCTGCTGCTCTTCGTACATCAGCAGCGGCGGTGCATCGCCGTTGATCGTATTTTCATCGATCACCACCTTTTGCACGCCCTTGTAATTAGGCAAGTCATACATGACGTCCATCAGCGACTGCTCCAGGATCGAGCGCAGCCCGCGGGCACCGGTCTTGCGGCGGATCGCCTTGCGCGCGATGGCGCTCAGCGCACCCGGGCGGATTTCGAGCTCGACGCCTTCCATCGCCAGCAGCTTCTGGTATTGCTTGACCAGCGCATTCTTGGGCTCGACCAGGATCTGCATCAGCGCGGCCTCGTCCAGCTTGGCCAGCGTCGCCACCACCGGCAGGCGGCCGATCAGCTCGGGAATCAGGCCGAACTTGATCAGGTCTTCCGGCTCGGTCTGCGGCAGCACTTCGCTGACGTCGCGCTCTTCCTTGCTCTTGACCTGCGCGGCAAAGCCGATGCCGGTCTTGTCCGAGCGCTGCATGATGACCTTCTCCAGGCCATCGAAGGCGCCGCCGCAGATGAACAGGATGTTGGTCGTGTCCACCTGCAGGAAGTCCTGGTTCGGATGCTTGCGGCCACCCTGCGGCGGCACCGATGCCATGGTGCCTTCGATCAGCTTGAGCAGGGCCTGCTGCACGCCTTCGCCCGACACGTCGCGGGTAATCGACGGGTTGTCCGACTTGCGCGAGATCTTGTCGATCTCGTCGATGTAGACAATGCCGCGCTGCGCCTTCTCGACTTCGTAATTGCAGTTCTGCAGCAGCTTCTGGATGATGTTCTCGACGTCCTCGCCCACGTAGCCGGCTTCGGTCAGCGTGGTCGCGTCGGCGATCACGAACGGAACGTTGAGCAGGCGCGCCAGCGTCTGCGCGAGCAGCGTCTTGCCCGAGCCGGTGGGCCCGATCAGCAGGATGTTGCTCTTGGACAGCTCGACGTCATCCTTCTTGCCGAGGTGCTTGAGGCGCTTGTAGTGGTTGTAGACCGCCACGGCCAGAATCTTCTTGGCCTGTTCCTGGCCGATCACATACTGGTCCAGGCTTTCGCGGATCTCGTGGGGCGTGGGCAGGTCGGAGCGAGCGGCCGCGGCGGCGTCTTTCTCGGATGCCGTGGCCTCGTCGCGAATGATCTCGTTGCACAGGTCGATGCATTCGTCGCAAATGAACACCGACGGGCCGGCAATCAGCTTCTTGACCTCATGCTGGCTTTTGCCGCAGAAGGAGCAGTACAGAAGCTTTTCGCTGGATGAACCTTTTTTGTCCGCCATAGGAATCAGTCACTTTTGCAGTGCGCACACCGCGGGGCGACAGGCTCCTCGGCGATACGCTTCAAACGCATCATACGCCAAAACAATTGGCACCACCGGCGGTTCCCCCCGGCTGTGGGGCCAAGGCCCCGTTTCACAGGTTCCGATGCAAAAAACGAGGCACGGGGCCTCGTTCCGGTGTAGCCTTCGCCATTTGAGCCCAGCCGGTGTGGCCGGCCGCCGTCGCACCAGGGGCCACGGCGGCGCGCCGCATCAGCCGCGGCGGGCGAGCACCTTGTCGATCAGGCCGTAGTCGACGGCCTGGTCGCCGCTCATGAAGTTGTCGCGATCGGTGTCGCGCGCAATCTTCTCGACCGGCTGGCCGGTCACTTCCGACAGGATGGTGTTGAGCCGCTCGCGCAGGTACAGGATCTCGCGCGCCTGGATCTCGATATCCGAGGCCTGGCCGCGCGCGCCGCCCAGCGGCTGGTGGATCATGATGCGCGAGTTGGGCAGCGCCGAACGCTTGCCCTTGGCACCCGCCGCCAGCAGGAAGGCGCCCATGCTTGCAGCCATGCCCATGCACAGCGTCGACACGTCCGGCTTGATGAACTGCATGGTGTCGTAGATGGCCAGCCCCGCCGACACCGAACCGCCCGGCGAATTGATGTACAGGGACACGTCCTTGTCGGGGTTCTCGCTTTCCAGGAACAGCAGCTGTGCCACCACCAGGTTGGCGGTCTGGTCGTTGACCTCGCCCACCATGAACACCACGCGCTCCTTCAGCAGGCGCGAGTAGATGTCATAGGCGCGCTCGCCCCGGCCGGACTGCTCGACGACCATCGGCACCAGCCCCAGGCCCTGGGTTTCCAGTGCCGAAGCCTGCGTGGTGGCGAGACGGTCAAGCAAATCATTGCGGGTCATGCATGTTCTCCATGGATTCGTCGGATCGCAAGGCAATCCGGGTAACTCGGGAAGTCCCTGCCCCGCACCGTGGCGCGGGGCTGCCGGTCACTTCCGGCCTCAGGCCTGCTGCTGGTTGCCTTCGGCGGTGAGTTCCTCGAAGGACACCTTCTTGTCGGTGACCTTGGCCTTGCCGCACACGAAATTTACCACGTTGTTTTCGAGCACGTAGGCTTCCATTTCGGCCAGGCGCTGCTGGTCGCCGTAGTACCAGCGCATGACTTCCTTCGGGTCCTCGTAGCTCTTGGCGAAGTCCTCGATCTCGGCCTTGATCTGGTCGGCCTTGGCTTCCAGGCCGTTGGCCTTGACGATCTCGGCCAGGATCAGGCCCAGCTTGACGCGGCGCTCGGCCTGCTGCGCGAACATCTCGGCCGGGATCGGCATGTCCTTGGCGTTGGGCATGCCACGCTGTTCCAGGTCGCGGCGGGCCATTTCCACCAGGCGCTCCTGGTCCTGCTCGATCAGGGCCTTGGGCACGTCCAGCTCGCTCGCCTTCAGCAGCGCTTCCATGACCTGGTCCTTCAGCATGGCGTGCGTGCGGCGCTTCACTTCGCGCTCGAGGTTCTCGCGGATGTCGGCGCGCATCTTGTCGACGCTGCCGTCGGCGATGCCCAGCGACTTGGCGAAGGCTTCATTCACATCCGGCAGGTGGGCCCACTCGATCTTCTTCAGGGTCACGGTGAATTCGGCGGTCTTGCCGGCCACTTCCTTGCCGTGGTAGTCGGCCGGGAAGGCCAGCGGGAAGGTCTTGCTTTCGCCGACCTTCAGGCCCAGCGCGGCCTGCTCGAACTCGGGCAGCATGCGGCCTTCGCCCAGCACGAACGGGAAGTCCTCGGCCTTGCCGCCGGCGAACTCTTCGCCGTCGATCTTGCCGACGAAGTCCAGCGTCACGCGGTCGCCGTTCTGGGCGCTGACGTCGGCACCGCCGTCGCCATGCTCGCCGGCTTCGCCGCGGGCGTGGTAGTGCACGCGCTGCTTGCGCAGGATGTCGATGGTCTTGTCGACTTCGGCGTCGGTGATCTCGGTGCTGGTGCGGGTGACTTCGGCAGCCGACAGGTCGCCGATGGTCACTTCGGGGTAGACCTCGAAGGTGGCGTCGAACGCCACTTCATCCTCGCCCACGCCTTCGTTCTTGATCTCGAACTTGGGCTGGCCGGCAACCTTGACGTCCTGTTCCTTGGTGATGTCGAAGAACTTGCGCGCGGCCTTGTCGAAGCGGACTTCGAACTCGACCTGCTGGCCGTACTGCTTCTCGACCATCTTCATCGGCACCTTGCCCGGACGGAAGCCCGACATCTTCACGGTCTTCGACAGGCGAACCAGGCGCTCCTGCTTTTCCTTTTCCACTTCGGCCTTGGGGATGGCCAGGGTCACCTTGCGGTCCAGCTTGCCGAGGTTCTCAATCACGTTCGACATGGTCGTAGATCCAATCCAGAAATGTAGTTGTGTTCGTAGGTGCTGCCGTCTTGTACGCGTACCGCCCGCTTTACCGCCACGGCGCCGTCACCACAAGGACGGCCGGGGCAGCGCACCGGCGAACGGAAAGCTCCGCGCAAACGGAAAACGGGGATTATCGCACGGTTTTGATTCGCTTCCGGCAGATTTTGCCCGGAACGCACCGCAACCCCGCGGTCCGGGCGCGCCGCGCTACGCTGCCTGCCCATGGCGCAGCGCGCGCAGCAGCAGGCGTGCCGGATCCACCGCATCGGCCAGGTCTGACTCCAGCGGCAGCGGCTCGCCTTCGATCTGGCTGGCCAGCAGTTCCGCGCCCAGCGCGGCCCAGGTAAGCCCGCGCGAGGCATAGGCCAGCGTCGCAAAAAGCCCGGGCAGGCGCGGCAGGTCGCGCAGGTGCGCGCCGCGCAGCGATGCCGCCTGCGCCACCGCCGCAGCCTCGTCGGGCACTTGCCCGATCAGCGGCAGCCGGTTGTGCGTGACCGTGCGCACGCCGACATAGCCCGACAACGTGGCGGTATCGAGCGAGGCTACCGCGCCGGCCTGACCCGGCAGCAGGCCGGCCAGCCGGGCCAGGTTGGCGGCGTGGACCGCCGGCTGCTCCACCAGCGGGCCGGTGTCCTCGTCATAGCTTGAGCCGACGCGGCCGCTGCCATCGGCGGCACGCGGCAACAGGTAGCCCGCGCCGGTCACCACGCAGTCGGGCCAGCTACCGAGCGCATCGACCTGCGCGGCCGCCAGCGTGGTCAGCTGCCCGCGGACGCGGCGCAGGGTCCAGTGTTGCTGCGGCAGCAGTTGCTGCGCCTCATGTGCGTTGGCCAACACCAGCACCGGGGCCGACGCCAGCACGGCGCCGTCCTGCGCAAGTGCCTGCCATTGCCCGTCGACGCGCGCGATCGCGCCGACCCGGCAGCCGAAGCGTGTCGTCACCGCATCGCCGGCACGCGCCAGCTGCGCCGCGCAGATATCCGGCGGCGCGACCCATCCGCCCTGCGCGAACCACAGGCCGCCGCGCGGCACGCCGGCGTGGTGCGCCGCGGCCGCCTCGGCGGCGCTCATCCAGCGCACGAACTCCTGCGGCAAGCCCATGGCGTCCAGCGCGGCGCGCTGGGCCTCGCCTTCGGCCTCGTCCTCGCCGATCTGCAGCACGCCGCAGCCGTGCCAGCCGACCGGATGCCCGGCCTCCGCCAGCGCCGCCCAGGCGCGCAGCGCGTACTGGTTGCCGGCGCGCGACAGCCGCGACAGCAGGCTGTCGTCGGCCGACACATGCGCATGCATGGCCGCGGCACGATGCGCCGAGGTCTGCCGCGCCGGCCCGTCGTGGGCGTCGAACAGGGTCACGCGCCAGCCGCGCGCGGCCAGCCGCTCGGTCACGGCGCAGCCGGCCAGTCCGGCGCCTATCACGATGGCGTGGCGGTCGGACCATTGCCCCGGCAACGGCGGCGCGTGGCGGCGCGATTTCCATTGCGGACGAAAGCGCGCCACGGTCATGTCGCGCTTGCCGCCAAAGCCGGGGACCTTGCCGACCTCGAAGCCGACCTCCTTCAGCCCGCGCCGCACAAAGCCCGCGGCGGTATACGTCGCCAGCGTGGCACCGGGCCGCGCCAGCCGCGCCAGGCCGCGGAACACCGGCGCCGACCACATCTCGGCATTGCGCGCCGGCGAAAAGCCGTCCAGGTAGAAGGCATCGGCCCCGGCGGCCAGCCGCGGCAGCATCGCTTCGGCATCGCCCAGCGCCAGCGTCAGCACCACGCGGCCCTGGTCGAACGCGAGCCGGTGCAGGCCCGGCAGCGCCAGCGGCCATTGCGCCTGCAGCGCCTGCGCCAGTGGCTGCAGCCCGTCCAGGCCGGCATGCAGCTGCGCCAGCCCCTCACGCGTGAACGGATGCTTTTCGATCGAGACGAAATGCAGCGTGCCGCAGCGCTGCGGATCGGCGCGCCACGCCTGCCAGGTCGCCAGGAAATTCAGCCCCTGGCCGAAGCCGGTCTCGACGATGACGAACTGCCGCTTGCCGGCCCACGCCCCGGGCAAGCCATTGCCGCCGAGGAAGACGTGGGCCGCCTGCGCCAGGCCGCCTTCGGTGCTGTGGTAGACGTCGTCGTAGCGGGGCGAATACGGAGTGCCCCCGGCCGACAGGATCGGCTCGGCGGGCTCGAGTGCGCGCGGCATGGATGGAAAACTCTGTGGAAGCGAATTGCCCCGCCCGGAGCACCACGGTCGTGGGAAGGACCAGGAAGAAGGGGCCAGGAAGAGCAACTGGCGCCGGATGGTAGCATAGCGGCCTTGCCGCGGACCGCCTCGCCGTCCGCCTCCGATCTTGCGCCGCCAGGCGCCCTGCTCCACATGCTCAGCTATCGTCACGCCTTCCATGCCGGCAATCACGCCGATGTCCTCAAGCACGCCGTCGTGGTGCAACTGCTGGAGCACCTGACGCAGAAGGACAAGGCGTTCTGGTACATCGACACCCATGCCGGTGCCGGCCTCTATGCGCTGGACCACGCCTACGCGCAGAAGAAGGCCGAATTCGAGACCGGCATCGCCCCGCTATGGCGCGCCGCGGCAAGCGGTTCCCCGCTGCCGCCGATGCTGGACGAATACCTGGACCAGGTACGCGCGCTCAACCCGGACGGCAACCTGCGCCACTACCCGGGCTCGCCCTGGTTGGCCTGGCAGATGCTGCGCGAGCACGACCGCTTGCGGCTGTTCGAATTGCACAGCACCGAGATCCAGGTGCTGCGCGACAACTTCCGCGGCGCCGGGCGCCGCGTGATGCTGTACGACGGCGACGGCTTCGGCGGCATCAAGGCGATCCTGCCGCCGCCGCCGCGGCGCGCGCTGGTGCTGGTCGATCCGTCGTACGAAGACAAACTGGACTACGCGCGCACCGTGCAGACCGTGCGCGACGGGCTGGAGCGTTTTGCCACCGGCGTCTATGCGGTCTGGTACCCGCAGGTGCAGCGGCGCGAAGCGCTGCAGTTGCCGGTGCAGCTGAAGGGCCTGCCGCTCAAGAGCTGGCTGCATGTGACCCTGACGGTCAAGCGCCCGGTCGAGGGCGGGCTGGGCCTGCACGGCAGCGGCATGTTCATCGTCAACCCGCCGTGGCGGCTGCAGGAATCGCTGCAGCAGGCCATGCCGGTGCTGGCCGACCTGCTCGGCCAGGATGACGGCGCCGGCTTCACGCTCGAAGCCGAGGAGCGCTGAGCCGGCGCACCAGCCAGTCCAGCGCCATGGCTGCGGCCACGCCGACCGTGTCGGCGAGCAGGTCGAGCCAGTCGGCCTCGCGGTAGCCGGTCTGCCCCTGCAGCAGCTCGATCACGCCGCCATACGCAACCAGGCCCAGCCATAGCGGCCAACCGCGCGCGGCGTAGGCGCGTGCGCCCAGCAGGCCCAGCAGCGCAAACCCGAGCGCGTGATTGGCCTTGTCCCAGCCGGTGGTTGGCAGCGGCTGCGTCGGCGGCATCAGCGACAGCGCCAGCACGGTGGCGGCGCTGCCCCAGAACAGCAGGCGCCAGCGCAGCGGGGTCAGGGTCGGAACGGCAATCATGGGCGGGACCAAGGTCTGGAAAGCCGACAATATAGCCGCACGCGCCCGCCAGGACGCGCAGTCACGGCGGGGCTGGATTCCCCCCGCGCCTTGCGCTACAATCCGCAACCTCGTTGCACTGCGGGCTGCCGGCGGCAGATCCGGCAAGAAGACGGCAAAGGCGGGCACTTCCAGCCGCCTTTTTTGCTTTCGTCTCCGGCAACGAGCATCGCGGCCGTCCGTCCGGGCAGCGCCGCAAGGACCGCGAGGGTGGCGAAATTGGTAGACGCACCAGGTTTAGGTCCTGACGCCAGCAATGGTGTAGGGGTTCGAGTCCCCTCCCTCGCACCACCCGCCTTCCAAGTGGCGGGCTGACAACCTTCCCCCCAAAAGACTTTGATCGACTTCGATCGGCCATGCGGCAACCGCTGCGTGTCGAAGCAATGACGCGCGCGTTTGCGCCGATTCGAGGCGCTTGCCGCAGGTGGTAGAACACCTGAGTGGCACCGCCTTTCGCGGACCCTTGCGGCGATCTATGCTGAAGATGTCGGAGCCGCCGTGCGCACTATGCAGGGGGTGCCCGGCATGATCACCTCAGCCCTGATCGGAGGGCATATGAAATTCCATGCCTTGCTGTTGGCAGCGTCGATGGCCGCTGGCTGGACATCGTTCGCACAGGCCGCCGGATGCCAGTACGACATGCAGTGCAAAGGTGAGCGGATCTGCCACCACGGGCAATGCGTCTATCCTGAAGTGGACGAGTCCGCCGAAGCAGGCGGTCCACCAAAGTCCGGTGCTGCCTCAGCGTCTGCCACGCCGGCGGCGGAGGTGACCCCGGTGCCGACCACTTCGATCGCCCCGAGCGCTCCGGCCACGATAACCGGCACCACGGTCAGACGCAGCCCCAACCCGCCACCGCCGCGCGGCTGCTGCACCGTGGCCGGCAAGCTGAAGCTGTCGCCGGCGTCGGCGTCGGACACCAGCCTGGCCAGCGGCGATGCCTGCCAGGGGCTGACCGCCTCCGGCAAGCCGGTCCCCGGCACGATCTGCAACTAGGCGCAGGCCTGGTGCAGTGGCGCAGGACCCTGGCGCCGGCCGTCACACGGCCACGGCGCCCGGTCCGTCTTCGGGCCGCCGCACGCGGAACCATGCCGCGTACAGCGCCGGCAGGAACAGCAGCGTCAGCACCGTGGCGATGATCAGTCCGCCCATGATGGCCACCGCCATTGGCCCCCAGAACATCGAGCGCGACAGCGGGATCATCGCCAGCACGGCCGCGGCCGCGGTCAGGATGATCGGGCGGAAGCGGCGCACCGCGGCTTCGACGATGGCGGTCCATTGCGGCACGCCGGCGCGGATGTCCTGCTCGATCTGGTCGACCAGGATCACCGAGTTGCGGATGATCATGCCAAGCAGCGCGGTGATGCCCAGCTGCGCCACGAAGCCCATCGGCGCCCGCAGCAGCAATAGCGTGGCGGCGGCGCCGATCAGCCCGAGCGGGCCGGTCAGGAACACCATGGCCGCGCGCGAGAAGCTGTGGAGCTGCAGCATCAGCAGCGTGAAGATGATGAAGATGCACAGCGGCAGCTGCGCCGCGATCGAGGCCCCGGCCTTGCCGCTTTCCTCTTCCGCGCCGGCCACGGTGATGCGGTAGCCCGGCGGCAGCTGCGCGCGCAGCGCGTCCAGCTTCGGGTTGATCTGCGCGGTGACGGTCGGGCCCTGGATGCCGTCGACCACGTCGGCCTGCACGGTCACGCCGAAGTCGCGGTTCTCGCGCCAGACCACGCCGGGCTCGGCGCGCAGCGCCACGCGCGCCACCTGCGTCAGCGGCACCACGCGCCCGCTGCTGGTCGGCACCAGCATGTTGTTCAGGTCCGAGATCGCGTCGCGCTCGTTGCGTGGCGTGCGCATCAGGATGTCGATCAGCTTGTCGCCGTCGCGGTACTGCCCCACCGGCACGCCGCTCAGCACCGTCTGCGTGACGCGGGCGATGGCCTGCGTGGTCACGCCGAGCGCGCGCGCCTTGTCCTGGTCGATCTCCAGGCGCAGCATCTTGACGTTCTCGTTCCAGTTGTCGTTGACGCCGACGGTGTTGGGGTTGGCGCGCATCTCGGCCTTGACCTGGTCGGCCAGCCGGCGCACCGCGGCGGCGTCCGGTCCGATCACGCGGAACTGCACCGGATAGGCCACCGGCGGGCCGTTTGGCAGCAGCTTGACGCGCCCGCGCAGGTACGGGAACTCGGCATCGAGCAGCTGGATGACGCGGCGCCGCAGCGCGTCGCGCACTTCGGTGCTGGCCGGCATCACGATCACCTGCGCCACGTTGGACTGCGGGAAGATCTGGTCCAGCGGCAGGTAGAAGCGCGGCGCGCCGGTGCCGACGAAGGTGGTCAGGCTGGCGACGTCGCGGTCCTTGCCGATCCGTTGCTCGAAGCGTTTCGCTTCCGTTTCCATCTGGGCGAAGCTGGTGCCTTCCGGCATCCACAGCTCCACCATCAGTTCCGGGCGGCTGGAATCCGGGAAGAACTGCTTCTCGACGAACTTGAAGGCGTAGATGCCCAGCGCGAACGCCACCAGCGTGATCGCGATCACCAGCTTGCGCCAGGTGACGCACCAGTCCACCAGCCGGCGGAAGCGCGCGTAGAACGGCGTGTCGAAGACCTCGTGGGCCTCGCCCGCGCCCGCGCCGCGGGTCTTGAGCAGCAGGTAGCCCAGGTAGGGCGTGAAGTAGACCGCCGCCAGCCACGACAGCACCAGCGCCAGCGCCGTCACCGCGAAGATGGCGAAGGTGTACTCGCCCACGGTCGAACGTGCCAGCCCCACCGGCAGGAAGCCGGCCGCGGTGATCAGCGTGCCGGTCAGCATCGGCATCGCGGTCGAGGTATAGGCAAAGGTGGCGGCCTCCATCTTGGAGAAACCCTCTTCCAGCTTGCGCACCATCATCTCGACCGCGATGATGGCGTCGTCGACCAGCAGCCCCAGCGCCACGATCAGCGCTCCCAGCGAGATCTTGTGCAGGCCGATGCCGAAGATGTTCATGAACAGGAACGTCACCGCCAGCACCAGCGGGATGGTCAGCGCCACCACCAGGCCCGGGCGCACATCGAGCCGCAGCGGCCGCGTGTGCAGCCCAAGCGAGACGAAGCTCACCGCCAGCACGATCACCACCGCCTCGATCAGCACCCGCACGAACTCGCCCACCGAGCGCTGCACCGCCTCGGGCTGGTCCTGCACCTGGTCCATCTCGATGCCCACCGGCAGCTGGCCGCGCAGCCGCTCGAAGGCGCTGCGCAGGTTCTTGCCCAGCTCGATGATGTCGCCGCCCTTCTGCATCGAGATGCCCAGCCCGATCACGTCCTTGCCGTTGAAGCGCATGCGCTGCTGGGTGGGGTCGACATAGCCGCGGTAGACGTGGGCGATGTCGCCCAGGCGGATATTGGCGATGCCGTTGGGCCCGCGCAGCACCAGGTTCTCCAGGTCTGCCACGCTGGCGAACTGGCCCGACAGGCGCACCTGCAGGTTGTCGCTCGGGGTCACCAGCACGCCGCTGCCGGTCAGGTTGTTCTGCTGCGAGATCTGGTCGGCGATGGCGTTGATGTCCAGCCCCAGCTGGGCAAAGCGTGCCTGGTTGAATTCGATGTAGACCTTCTCGTCCTGCAGCCCGATCAGAGAGACCTTGGCCACCGACGGCACGCGCAGCAGTTCCTGGCGCACCAGGTCGGCATATTCGCGCAGCTCCTTGTAATTGAAGCCATCGGCCGAGAGCGCGTAGATGGTGCCGTAGACGTCGCCGAACTCGTCGTTGAAGAACGGCCCGCGCACGCCGGCCGGCAGGGTCTGCTGGATGTCGCCGATCTTCTTGCGCACGGTGTACCAGACCTGCGCGGTCTCCTTCGCCGGCGAGGTGTCCTTGAGCTGGAAGATCACCGTGGTCTCGCCAGGCTTGGAAAAGCTGCGGATCTTGTCCGCATACGGCACTTCCTGCAGCTGGCGCTCGATCTTGTCGGTGACCTGGACCGCGATCTGCTCGGCGGTGGCGCCGGGCCAGAAGGCCTGCACCACCATCACGCGGAAGGTAAACGGCGGGTCCTCGTCCTGGCCGAGCTGGAAGAATGCCAGCAGGCCGCCGAGCAGCAGCACCACCAGCAGGTAGCGGGTCAGGGGCTGGTGTTCGAGCGCCCAGCGCGACAGGTTGAAGCGGGAATGGTCCATCCGCTCACCCCTGCTTCGGGGTGGCGGCCGCCGCCGACGCTGGCGCAACCGTCTGCAGCGGTCGCACCTTCTGCCCCGGGCGCAGCAGGTGCACGCCCGCGGTGACGATGGTCTGGCCCGGCGCCAGGCCCTGGCGCACTTCGATCTCATTGCCGAAGGCTTCGCCCAGCGTCACCGCCACCGGCTTGACCGTGCCCGACGCGGCGTCGTAGACCCAGACCATGTCGCGGCCCTGCTCCTGCAGCAGCGCGGTCAGCGGCACGCGCAGCGCCGGCGCGGCGCCGTTGCGCACGAAGGTCACCACCGCGGTCATGCCAAGCTGGAGGTCCGCGGGCGGGTTGGGCACGCTCACGCGCGTGGCGTAGGTGCGCGTGACCGGGTCGGCCGCGGCGGCGATCTCGCGCACGCGGCCGGGCAGCGCACGCTGCGGCTCGGCCCAGGTATGGACGGTCACGTCGGTCAGCCCGCGCAGCAGGCCGACCTGGTCCTCGGGCAGGCCGATGGCGACTTCCTTCTCGGCCGTCTGCGCCACCCGCACCACCGACTGGCCGGCGCTGACTACCTGGCCCACCTCGGCGTCGATCGCGGTGACCACGCCGTCGGCGTCGGCATGCAGCACGGCATAGGCGGTCTGGTTGGACTGGCTGCGCAGCCCTGCCTGCGCCTGGCGCAGCCGCGCTTCGGCGGCATCGAAGCTGGCCTGGCGCCGCTGCTGCTCGGCGGCGCTGATAAAGCCCTTGGCGAACAGGTCGTTGTAGCGCTTCAGGTCGGCCGCAGCAAGGTCGCGGTCGGTGCGGGCGGCCTCGAACTGCGCGCGCGACCCGGCTTCGGCCAGCGACAGGTCGGCCGGGTCCAGCCGAGCCAGCGGCTGGCCCTTGCTGACCACGGCGCCGACATCCACCAGCCGCGCGGCGATCTTGCCGCCGACGCGGAAACCCAGCCGCGACTCCACGCGCGGGCGCACGTCGCCGGAAAACTCGAAGATGGTCTTGCCGCTGTGCGGGCTGAGCTGCATCATGCGCACCGGGCGGATCTCCGGCGCGGGCTCGGGCGCCTTGCCGCAACCGGCCAGGGCCAGGACCAGCGCACCGGCCAGCGACAGCGCCGCCACGGCCGTGCCGCGGCCGGGGCGCCTGGCCTGCCGGTGCGGCGCGGTGACGACGGGGGTGACCGGGATATCTGCAGCCGCAACTTCCGGCAGTTGGCAAAGCACTGGCATCGGTAGGCAACGAGTCGGAATGGGTACAACTGCTGGGCGGGCCGCGCTCCACCATGGTTCACGCCGCCGATCGGGCAGGCAGAGGTGGCAGCGTGACGGTGACCGGCGGGTGGCCGGCGGGTGGCCGGACGCCGGCACGGGCGCTAAATAACTTGCCGGTCAGTAATATAACGACCGCCCCGGGGTGCGTCAAACGGCAGGCGACGAAACGTCTGGAAGGAAGCTTCAGCGGCGCTACAGGCGGGCGAACCGCGCCGGACGCGCCCGGGCCAGCCGGGCCGCGGTGCTACAATCCGGCGCGCCGGCGGCGCACCGCGACGCGACCGACCCCCATCGGCCTGGCACCTCCGCTTGTCCGGTGATTTGCCGCGATTTGCCGCGGTTCCCCAGCGGTTTCCACATTTCTTCGACCCGAGACCGGCGTGACGCCCGATCAGTATTGCCAAGAGAAAGTCGCCCAGAGCGGCTCGAGCTTCTATTACAGCTTCCTGTTCCTGCCGGCCGAGCGCCGCCGCGCGATCACCGCGCTGTACGCGTGGTGCCGCGAAGTCGACGACGTGGTCGACGACACCCATGACGCCGGCCTGGCGCACCAGCAGCTCGACTGGTGGCGTGCCGAACTGCGCCGCCTGTTCGACGGCGCGCCGACCCACCCCACCACCCAGGCCCTGCAGCCGCATGTCGCCAGCGCCGGCCTGAGCCAGGCCGAGATGGCCGAGGTGCTGGAAGGCATGGAAATGGACCTGACCCAGACCCGCTACCTGGACGAGGCCGGCCTGGCGCGCTACTGCCACTGCGTCGCCGGCGTGGTCGGCACGCTGAGCGCGCGCCTGTTCGGCTACACCGATCCGCAGACGCTGGTGTTTGCCGAAAAGCTGGGCCAGTCGCTGCAGCTGGTCAATATCCTGCGCGATGTCGGCGAGGACGCCCGGCGCGGGCGCATCTACCTGCCGGTCAATACGCTGCAGCAATTCCAGGTGCCGGCTTCCGAGATCCTCAAGGGCGAGCATTCCGGCCGCTTTGTCGCGCTGATGCAATACCACGCCGGCCGGGCCCGCGCGCTGTACCATGAGGCGCTGGCGCTGCTGCCGCGGCAGGACCGCCGCGCCCAGCGCGCCGGCCTGCTGATGGGCGCGATCTATCACGCGCTGCTGGACGAACTCGAAGCCAGCCAGTTCCAGGTGCTGAACCAGCGCATCGCGCTGACGCCGCTGCGCAAGCTGTGGATCGCCTGGAAGACGTGGGTGCGCAACAGCTAGCGCGCCGAGCACGCCGCCTTTCCCGACCACTGCCACCAGCCGTACCGCCATGACGCAGACCTCCGACTCCCTCGGCGACACCATCCTCGCCCATGCCGACGAACTCGCCCGTTTCTCCGACATGGAGGGCGGCCTGACCTGCGCCTACCTGACGCCGGCCCACCGCGCCGCACAGGCCCTGCTGGCGAAATGGATGGAGGCCGCCGGCATGCAGGTGCGCATCGATGCCATCGGCAATGTGATCGGCCGCTATGCCGCCGATCCGGCGGTCGGCGACGCGCGCGTGCTGCTGACCGGCTCGCATTTCGACACCGTGCGCAATGGCGGACGCTATGACGGCCGGCTTGGCATCCTGCTGCCGATCGCCGTGATCGGCGCGCTCAACCAGGCCGGCATCCGCCTGCCCTATCACGTCGACGTGGTGGCCTTCGCCGAGGAAGAAGGCCTGCGCTTCAAGACCAGCTTCCTGGCCAGCAGCGTGCTGGCCGGCCGCTTCGACGCCGCGCTGCTCGAACGCCAGGACGCCGACGGCATCACCCTGCGCGAAGCGCTGGCGGCATCCGGCCTGCCCGGCGCCGGCGAGCTGCAGGCGCTGCGCGACGCGGCGCTCGACCCGGCCTCGCTGCTGGGCTTTGTCGAAGTGCATATCGAACAGGGTCCGGTGCTGCTGCACCATGGTCTGCCGCTGGGCGTGGTCACGCAGATCGCCGGCAGCAGCCGTTTCTCGGTGCGCGTCGAAGGCCTGGCCAGCCACGCCGGCACCACGCCCATGGGCATGCGCCGCGATGCCGCGGCGGGCGCGGCCGAGATGATCCTGCTGGTGGAGCAGCGCTGCGCGGCGGCGCCGACGCTGGTCGGCACCGTGGGCCAGTTGCAGGTGCCGGACGGCTCGAGCAATGTCATCCCCGCGGCCTGCACCTTCTCGATGGATATTCGCGCCGGCGAGGACGCCATCCGCGAGGCCGCCATCGCAGACATCGTCGCCGGCATCGCGCAGATTGCCGAACGCCGCGGCCTGAGCGCGCAGGTGGAGCGCGTGCCGCCGGTCAACAACGCGCCGTGCGCGCGCTGGCTGATGGATCAGTTCGGGGCGGTGCTGAAGAAGCGCGGCCTGCAGGCGTTCGAGCTGCCGTCCGGGGCCGGCCATGACGCCATGATGATGCAGCGTGTCACCGACGTGGCGATGCTGTTCGTGCGCTGCGGCAACGGCGGCATCAGCCACAACCCGCTGGAAACCATCACCGCAGACGATGCGCAGCTGGCCGCGGAGGTCTTCGTGGATTTCCTGCGCCACTTCCAGCCGCGCGGCTAGCCGCCCTGGTAGATGTCGCGTCCGAAGTCGTAGAGGTTCTTGCGTAGCCGGCGGCGTTCGTCCGGCGACAGTCGCGAGCCGCCGCGTTCCTCGCCGCGCCGGCGCTCGGCCTCGCGCTGTTCGGCGCGGTGGCGCTCGGCACGGGCGCGCGCTTCGCGCTGGCTGTTGCCCGGATCGCTCGCCTGCGCCGACGGGTAGCGCTTGAGCAGGTTGGCCATACCCGCCGATTGCGCCAGCGCCGTCCCGCCCGGCATGCCCAGCGCCAGCACGGCCAGCGCCAGCGCAAGGCATGCGCCGGCGATACCATGCTGCGGATGCCCGTGCCGGGTTCGGTTCACTTTCATTGATAATGGCGGTTTGGCTTCGCGAAAAGGCAGTGGTTGGACTGCCCTGAAGCCCGGAATTCCGGTACCCCGTCCGGCCCGCGCCCTCTGCAAGCATTGCGCCAGCGGGCGCTGGACGGGCTGGCGGAAGCCGTGGATCGTCCGGCGAAAATGCGTGGAAAACTGCCGCGCACGGCGCCGAAATGGACGGATTGCGCAGTGTAATCGCACGATTGATGCACACTGCCATACCACGGGGTAAAGTATGTAACGTTTTGTTAAGCCATTTTGAGCGAAAGCGATAGTCGCTAAGATACCGCCATGGAAAATACCAGCCACAAGATTCTTGTCGTCGACGATGACCCGCGTCTGCGCGATCTGCTGCGCCGCTATCTGGGCGAACAGGGTTTTACCGTGCTGGTGGCGGAGAACGCCACCGCGATGAACAAGCTCTGGCTGCGCGAGCGTTTCGACCTGCTGGTGCTGGACCTGATGATGCCCGGCGAAGACGGCCTGTCGATCTGCCGCCGGCTGCGCGGCGCCAACGACCAGACCCCGATCATCATGCTCACCGCCAAGGGCGAGGACGTGGACCGCATCGTCGGCCTGGAAATGGGCGCCGACGACTATCTGCCCAAGCCTTTCAACCCGCGCGAGCTGATCGCGCGCATCCACGCGGTGCTGCGCCGCAAGGGGCCGGCCGAAGTGCCCGGCGCCCCGTCGGAAACGCCCGAGACCTTCGCCTTCGGCGACTTCGTGCTGAACCTGGCCACGCGCACGCTGACCAAGAACGACGAGGAAATCACGCTGACCACCGGCGAGTTCTCGGTGCTGAAGGTGTTCGCGCGCCATCCGCGCCAGCCGCTGTCGCGCGAAAAGCTGATGGAAATGGCGCGCGGCCGCGAATATGAAGTGTTCGACCGCAGCCTGGACGTGCAGATCTCGCGCCTGCGCAAGCTGATCGAGCCGGACCCCAGCAACCCCCGTTTCATCCAGACGGTGTGGGGCCTGGGCTACGTCTTCATTCCCGATGGCGTGAAATAACCGATTGCGGCCGCTGTTCCTATCGTGGCGACCGTAATCGGCCGTACCGCAACGCGGTTCTTTGGTTCGCTGTTCTGGCGGACCTTCATGCTGATCGCCCTGCTGCTGGCCATCTCGCTGGGCATCTGGTTCCAGAGCTACCGGCTGTTCGAACGCGCCCCGCGCGCGCAGCAGATCGCCATGCAGGTGGTCAGCGTGGTCAAGCTGACGCGCGCCGCACTGCTCTATTCCGATCCCGCGCGGCGCCGCTTCCTGCTGCTGGACCTGGTGCAGAACGAAGGCATCAAGGTCTATCCGCGTGAGAAGGACGACGACTTCGCCGCGCCCACCGCCAATCCGTTCCTGACCTCGCTGGTGCAGCAGGAGATCCGCAGCCGCCTGGGCGAGGACACCGTACTGGCCACCACCGTCAACGACATTCCCGGCGTGTGGGTCAGCTTCGAGATCGAGGGTGACGACTACTGGGTGGCGATCAGCCCGGAGCGCTTCGAGCGCGTGCCCGGCATCCAGTGGCTGTGGTGGAGCATCGCCGCGCTGCTGCTGTCGATCATCGGCGCGGCCTTTATCACCGCGCGCGTCAACTACCCGCTCAAGCGGCTGGCCAATGCCGCGCGCGCCATCGGCGCCGGCGGCGATCCGCCGCCGCTGCCCGAGCACGGCGCCAGCGAAGTGGCGCTGGCCAACCACAGCTTCAACCAGATGGTGCGCGACCTGCGCCAGCTCGACGACGACCGCGTGGTGATGCTGGCCGGCATCTCGCATGACCTGCGCACGCCGCTGACGCGGCTGCGACTGGAAACCGAGATGTCGCCGATGGACGGCACCACGCGCGACGCCATGATCGCCGACATCGAGCAGATGGACGCCATCATCGGCCAGTTCCTCAACTACGCGCGCCCGCCGCTCGAGACGGTCGAGCCGGTCGACCTGTCGGCGCTGGTGCACGATGCCGTCGGCGTCTATGCCGCGCACGACGACGTGCGCGTGCATGTGCGCGCCAACGAGCCGGTGATGGCGGTGGCCAACCGCATGGAGGTGCAGCGCATCCTCGACAACCTGGTCGAGAACGCGCGCCGCTATGCCAAGGACGAGCAGACCGGCATGGCGGTGGTGGAAATCTCCACGCGCGTCGACGACAAGGAAGCGGTGCTGACCGTGGCCGACCACGGCAACGGCGTGCCCGACGGCCAGCTGTCGCTGCTGACGCGGCCGTTCTACCGGCTTGATGCCGCGCGCAGCGAGGCCAAGGGCGCGGGGCTGGGCATGTCGATCGTCAACCGCATCATGCAGCGCAACGGCGGCCGGCTGCTGCTGGCCAACCGCGCCGCGCCGGCCACCGGCCTGGTGGTCAGCGCCTGCTTCCGGCGCGCCTGAGCGGCGCGGCTCAGGCGTGCTGACAGGTTTTCGACAGCCGCTGATAGCTTCCTGAAAGGCATTTGACAGGGCAATGACAGCGGCGCGGCGCACACTGGCGCCCGTCATCAGGCCCGCGGCAACACCCCTCCCACATGGCGCGGCCCGCGCGCGCCTGGCTGATACCTCCCGACAATCATGCCGCCGGATCGCACCGGCGGTGCCTGAGAGACAGCCATGTCAGAGACCACCGCAGCGTCCGCCGGCTCGCAGCACGGGTTCCGCACCGTGTTCCGCGTCGTCAGCGGCAACTTCCTGGAAATGTATGACTTCATGGTGTACGGCTTCTATGCCGCCGCCATCGCCAGGACGTTCTTCCCGAGCGGCAACGAGTTTGCCTCGCTGATGCTTTCGCTCGCCACCTTTGGCGCGGGCTTCCTGATGCGGCCGCTGGGCGCGATCGTGCTGGGCGCGTATATCGACCACCACGGCCGCCGCAAGGGCCTGATCCTGACGCTGGTGCTGATGGCCATGGGCACGCTGCTGATTGCCTGCGTGCCCGGCTATGCCAGCATCGGCGTGGCCGCGCCGCTGCTGGTGCTGGCCGGGCGCCTGCTGCAGGGCTTTTCCGCGGGCGTGGAGCTGGGCGGGGTCTCGGTCTACCTGTCCGAGATCGCCAAACCCGGGCGCAAGGGCTTCTATGTCGCCTGGCAGTCGGGCAGCCAGCAGGTCGCGGTGATCTTCGCCGGGCTGCTTGGCGTGATCCTCCATGGCACGCTGGCGCCGGCGCAGATGGACGAATGGGGCTGGCGCATCCCGTTCCTGGTCGGCTGCCTGATCGTGCCGTTCCTGTTCCTGATCCGCCGTTCGCTCGAAGAGACCGAAGCCTTCAAGGCGCGCAAGCACCGCCCGGCGATCGCCGAGATCTACCGCTCGATGCTGGAGAACTGGCGCATCATCCTGGCCGGCTGCATGATGGTGGTGATGACCACGGTGTCGTTCTACATGATCACCGCGTACACGCCGACCTTCGGCAAGACCGTGCTCAGGCTCGACGACACCGACAACCTGATCGTCACCATGTGCGTGGGCCTGTCCAACTTCATCTGGCTGCCGCTGATGGGTGCGCTGTCGGACCGGGTCGGGCGCAAGCCGCTGCTGCTGGGCTTCACGGTGGCGACGCTGCTGACGGCGTATCCGGCGGTGTCGTGGCTGGTGGCCGAGCCGTCGTTCGCGCGGCTGCTGACGGTGGAGCTGTGGCTGTCGTTCCTGTACGGCAGCTATAACGGCGCGATGGTGGTGGCGCTGACCGAGATCATGCCGCCCGCGGTGCGCACCACCGGCTTCTCGCTGGCCTACAGCCTGGCGACCGCGCTGTTCGGCGGCTTCACGCCGGCGATCTCGACCTACCTGATCCACGCCACCGGCAACAAGGCCGCCCCGGGCCTATGGCTGATGTTCGCCGCGCTGTGCGGGCTGGTCGCGACGCTGGTGATCTTCCGCGCGCGCCGCGGCAGCGAGGCGGCAATGCAGGCGGCTTGATTTCCCCGCGATCGTCACCAAGTTGCCATAAGCGGTGTCATCGCGCGTGGCATACTGGCCCATCGCAACGGCGGCGCGCTGGCGCGACCATGTGCCACATGCGTTGCCATGCCTTTGCCTATCGGGCCGTTTGAGAATATCAATTAGCCCGGGCCCGGATGATGACGCATAATCACGTTTTGTCGCGGTACGCCGCCGCAGCAGCCGTATCACCGGTCCCACGCCGGGGCACGCGGCAGCGGCACCGCTCTCATTGCAACCGTATCAGGAGAAGTCTATGAAGACCGTTGGTGACAAGCTCGAAGCCTTCCACGTCGTCGGTGTCAAGCCGGGTTTCAACAATCACGAAGAGAACGGCCAGTCGGCTTTCGAAGACATCACTGAGAAGTCGTTCGAAGGCAAGTGGAAGATCATCTACTTCTACCCGAAGGACTTCACCTTCGTGTGCCCGACCGAAATCGTGGCCTTCGCCAAGCTGAACGGCGACTTCGCCGACCGCGATGCGATCGTGCTGGGCGGCTCGACCGACAACGAGTTCGTCAAGCTGGCATGGCGCCGCGAACACAAGGACCTGAACAAGTTGAACCAGTGGCAATTCGCCGACGTGACCGGTTCGCTGATCGACCAGCTGGGCGTGCGTGACCACGCTGCCGGCGTGGCTCTGCGCGCGACCTTCATCGTCGACCCGGAAAACACCATCCAGCACGTTTCTGTGAACAACCTGAACGTCGGCCGCAACCCGGACGAAGTCCTGCGTATCCTGGACGGCCTGCAGACCGACGAGCTGTGCCCGTGCAACCGTGCCGTTGGTGGCGCCACGCTGTAATTTCTGACCGTCGCCAGACGCCTTGGCGATCCGCGGAGGGCCCCGCCCTCCGCATCGAAACCCGCTTGCGCGGGTTTTTTGAGCCCTGATCGATAGGAGAAATAAATGGAATTCCTCAGCACGATTAAGAACCTCATCCCCGACTACGCCAAGGACATCCGCCTGAACGTCGACGGCACCATCGCCCGTTCCTCGCTGGAAGGCAACGATGCGGTCGGCGTGGCGCTGGCGGCGGCATTCGCGGCGCAGAGCAAGGTGCTGGTGGACGCCATCCGCAATGCCGGCGTGCTGTCGCCCGAGGAAACCAACGGCGCGCTGACCGCGGCCGCGCTGATGGGCATGAACAACACCTGGTACCCGTATGTCGAGATGGCCGACGATCCGGACCTGGCCAGCCAGCCGGCCGGGCTGCGCATGAACGCCTACGCTACCCATGGCGGCGTGGACAAGCGCCGCTTCGAGATGTACGCACTGGCCGCATCGATCGTGGGCAAGTGCCACTTCTGCGTGAAGTCGCACTACCAGCTGCTGAAGAACGAACAGGGCATGACCGCGCAGCAGCTGCGCGACGTCGGCCGCATTGCCGCGGTGATCGTGGCCGCGGCCAACGTGATCGCGGCGCAGTAAGGCATCCGCGCGTCCCCGCGCCCTCCCTGGCGGCCCGGCAACGGGCGCCGTAGCACAACAGCCGGCAGCTTCCCATCGGAACCTGCCGGCTGTTCCCATCTTGCAACCGTCATGGCCGCATCCTGCGCGGGCGCGGCGATCCGCCTACAATCCAGGCAGGAACCGCACTTTCAGCCTGCCATGACCCTGCCTTCGCCGACTTCCCCACGCTTCCACTACCGCCTGGCGGCGGTGCATGACTGGGGCGATATCGCCGCCGTCACGCAACAGGCCTACGGGCAATATGAACTGGCCATCATGGAAGATTGCCGCGCCTCGTTCCAGCGCGGCATGCAGGCCGTGCTGGCGACCAGCCACCCGGACATGGAATGGTGGGTGGCGGAGACCGATCACGGCATCATGGGCGCGGTGCTGTTCTGCCACCCGGGCGCGACGCTGCCGGCGCTGGACGGCAGCACCATCACCCTGACCCAGCCCGAGGCGCGGCTGCTATCGGTGAGCCCGCAGGCGCGCGGCCTGGGGCTGGGGCGCACGCTGATGCAGATCTGCATCCAGCGCGCGCGCGATATCGGCGCGTCGACGCTGGTGGTGCGCACCATGCCGGAAATGGCATCGGCCAACCGGCTGTGCCAGCAGATGGGATTCACCAAGCGCACCGAGGCCGGCGCGCGCAGCGGCGCGATGGCGCGGCTGATCGACTACACCTACGCCATCCCGCCAGAAGACACGGCGCCCGACGCGCCGCGCCCCTGAGCTCAGTCCTGCGCGTCCGCCAGCGAGGCGCGCCAGAGCAACACCGCGGCCTGCGCCACGATACCCTCCTGGCGCCCCTCGAAGCCCAGCTTTTCGTTGGTCTTGGCCTTGACGTTGCAGCGCCCGCGCGCGATCGCCAGGTCTTCGGCCAGGTTGGCCACCATGGCGCCGATATGCGGCGCCAGCTTGGGCGCCTGCGCGATCACCGTGGCATCGACGTTGCCGATCTCATAGCCGGCCTCGCGCACGCGGCGCGCCGCCTCGCGCAACAGCGCGCGGCTGTCGGCACCGGCGAACTGCGCGTCGGTGTCGGGGAAATGGCGGCCGATATCGCCCAGCGCGGCGGCGCCGAAGAGCGCGTCGGTGACTGCGTGCAGCAGCGCATCCGCATCGGAATGGCCCAGCAGGCCACGGTCGTGCGGGATCTCGACCCCGCCCAGGATCAGCTTGCGGCCGGGCACCAGCGCGTGGACGTCATAGCCCTGTCCCACCCGGATATCGAAAGGCATCATGCGGTCATGCTCCTTTGGCGTGGCTGCCCAGCAGCACTTCGGCGAGCGCGAAGTCCTCCGGGTAGGTCACCTTGAAATTGCGCAGCGAGCCGTTGACCAGCCGCGGATGCAGGCCCAGGCGCTCGATCGCGCTGGCCTCGTCGGTCACCACCGCGCCGGCCGCCATGGCGTCCTGCAGCGCCTGACGCAGCACGCCCAGGCGGAACATCTGCGGCGTCTGCGCCTGCCACAGCCCTTCGCGCGGCACCGTGGCACCGATGCGGGCATCGTCCTGGGCGCGCTTGAGCGTATCGGGCACCGGCACCGCCAGGATGCCGCCGATGGCGGCGTCCGGGTCGTCGTCGCCGTCGCTTTCGACCGCGCGCACCAGCGCGTGGACCATCGCCGGGGTCAGGCCCGGGCGCGCGGCATCGTGCACCAGCACCCAGTCGGCGTCGGTCGCGCCCAGCTGCGCCAGGTGGTGCAGGCCGGCCAGCACCGACGCATGGCGGCTGTCGCCGCCGACAAAGGCGGTATCGAAGCGCAGCCCGGCGAACGCGGCCGCGCCGAAGCGCGATTCCAGCGGCATGTCGTCGGGTGCCAGCACCAGCGCGGTGGCATTGATGGCGTCGCACGCCGAGAACGCCGCCAGCGCGTACCAGATCATCGGCCGGCCGGCCACGGTCTGGTATTGCTTGGGCACGGTGCCGCCGGCGCGGCTGCCGGTACCGGCACAGGGAATCAGGGCAAAGCGGCGAGCGGACACAGGATCGGCGTGGAGTGAAAAGAAGCGCGGACTGCCCGCCGGCCCGGCCGATGGTGCGGCACCACGGGGCGGCAGCGGGACAACCGGTGCGCATTCTATAATACGGCCCTTGCCCGTCGCCATGCCGTGCCACCATGCCTGGCAGGCGCTCCGGCACCTGAAGTCCCGGTTCCGACCCCCGCCCGCGATGCCGGCGGGGCGTCGTCGTTTTTGAACGCCCCTGCCGACATGCCTGACGCCACGCCCGCCTTTCCCTTTGTCAACCTGCCGCTGGTCAAGCCGGGGCTGCGCCACAGCGTGGCCGGCCTGCGCGGCTCGGCCGATGCGCTGGCGGTGGCCGCGTACGCGCGCCAGCACCGCGAGCGCGCGCCGATGCTGGCGGTGGTGTGCTCGCATGCCGTCGATGCGCAGCGCCTGGCCGAGGAAATCCCGTGGTTCGCGCCGGAGCTGCGCGTGCGCCTGCTGCCCGACTGGGAAACCCTGCCCTACGACAGCTTCTCGCCGCACCAGGACCTGGTCTCCGAACGGCTGGCGACGCTGCACGACATCCAGACCGGCCAGTGCGACGTGATGCTGGTGCCCGCCACCACCGCGCTGTACCGGCTCGCGCCACCGGCCTTCCTGGCCGCCTACACCTTCTTCTTCAAGCAGGGCGAGCGGCTCGACGAGGCCGCGCTCAAGGCGCAGTTCACGCTGGCGGGCTACGAGCATGTTAGCGCGGTGATGCGGCCGGGCGAATACAGCGTGCGCGGCGGCCTGATCGACCTGTACCCGATGGGCTCGGCGCTGCCATACCGCATCGACCTGTTCGGCGACGAGATCGAGACCATCCGCGCCTTCGATCCGGACACCCAGCGCAGCCTGTATCCGGTCAAGGAAGTGCGGCTGCTGCCGGGGCGCGAGTTCCCGCTCGACGAAGCCGCGCGCACCGCCTTCCGCGGCCGCTGGCGCGAAGTCTTCGAAGGCGACCCGACCAAGTCGCCGATCTACAAGGACATCGGCAACGGCGTGCCGTCGGCCGGCATCGAGTATTACCTGCCGCTGTTCTTCGAGCACAGCGCCACCGTGTTCGACTACCTGCCCGCCGACACCCAGCTGGTGTTCGCCGGCAACATCGACGAGGCCATCCGCCGCTTCTGGGCCGACACCACCCAGCGCTACAACTTCATGCGCCACGACCGCGAGCGCCCGTTGCTGCCGCCGGCGGACCTGTTCCTGTCCGAGGAGCAGTTCTTCGTCGCCGCCAAGCCGATGGCGCGGCTGGTGCTGCAGGGAGAAGCCGGCGCGGAGCAGCCGGCATTCTCGGGCATCCTGCCCGACGTCGCGGTCAACCGCCGCGCCGAAGACCCGCTGGTCAACCTGGAGTCGCTGCTGCTCGACAAGCAGACCCGCGTGCTGATGTGCGCCGACTCCGCCGGGCGGCGCGAGACGCTGCTGCAGCTCTTTGCCGAAAGCGGCCTGCGTCCGCATCCGGTCGAAGACTTTGCCGCGTTCCTCGCCGGCGACGCGCATTTCTCGATCGCGGTGGCGCCGCTGCAGAGCGGCTTCGCGCTGCCGCAGGCGCGGCTGGCCTTCGTCACCGAAGCCGAGCTGTACGCCGGCACCGCGCGCCGCACCGGCCGCCGCAAGCAGGAGCAGGCTTCCGCGGTCGACTCGATGGTGCGCGACCTGGCCGAGCTGAAGATCGGCGACCCGGTGGTGCACAGCGAGCACGGCATCGGCCGCTACCAGGGCCTGGTGACGCTCGACATGGGCCAGGGCGACGAGGAATTCCTGCATCTGGACTACGACAAGGGCAGCAAGCTCTACGTACCGGTGCACCAGCTGCATGTGATCTCGCGCTATTCGGGCGCCGATCCCGATACCGCGCCGCTGCACCACCTGGGCTCCGGCCAGTGGGACAAGGCCAAGCGCAAGGCCGCGCAGCAGATCCGCGACACCGCCGCCGAACTGCTCAACCTGTACGCGCGCCGTGCCGCGCGCGAGGGCTTCGCCTTCCCGCTGTCGCCGAAGGACTACGAGACTTTCGCCGAGAGCTTCGGCTTCGAGGAAACCCCGGACCAGGCCGCCGCCATCGCCGCGGTGATCGCCGACATGACCTCGGGCAAGCCGATGGACCGGCTGGTGTGCGGCGATGTCGGCTTCGGCAAGACCGAGGTGGCGCTGCGCGCGGCCTTCGTCGCGGTGCTGGGCGGCAAGCAGGTGGCGATGCTGGCGCCGACCACGCTGCTGGCCGAGCAGCATTTCCAGACGCTATCCGACCGCTTCGCCGAATGGCCGGTGCGCATCGTCGAGTTGTCGCGCTTCAAGACCAAGAAGGAGATCGACGCGGCCATCAAGCAGATCAACGAGGGCAGCGTCGACATCGTCATCGGCACCCACAAGATCCTGTCCGACCAGGTCAGGTTCCAGCGCCTGGGCCTGGTCATCATCGACGAGGAACACCGCTTCGGCGTGCGCCAGAAGGAAGCGCTGAAGTCGCTGCGCGCCGAGGTCGACGTGCTGACGCTGACCGCCACGCCGATCCCGCGCACGCTGGGCATGGCGCTGGAAGGCCTGCGCGATTTCTCGGTAATCGCCACCGCGCCGCAGAAGCGGCTGGCGATCAAGACCTTCGTGCGGCGCGAGGAAGACGGCGTGATCCGCGAGGCCATCCTGCGCGAGCTCAAGCGCGGCGGCCAGGTGTACTTCCTGCACAACGAGGTCGAGACCATCGAGAACAAGCGCGCCAGGCTGGCCGAGCTGGTGCCCGAGGCGCGCATCGCGGTGGCGCACGGCCAGATGCACGAGCGCGAGCTGGAGCGCGTGATGCGCGACTTCGTCTCGCGCCGCGACAACATCCTGCTGTGCACCACCATCATCGAGACCGGCATCGACGTGCCGACCGCCAACACCATCCTGATCCACCGCGCCGACAAGTTCGGGCTGGCGCAGCTGCACCAGCTGCGCGGCCGCGTCGGGCGCTCGCACCACCAGGCCTATGCCTACCTGCTGGTGCATGATGTCGACGGCCTGACCAAGCAGGCGCAGCGCCGGCTCGAGGCGATCCAGCAGATGGAGGAACTGGGCTCGGGCTTCTACCTGGCCATGCACGACCTGGAAATCCGCGGCGCCGGCGAGGTGCTGGGCGACAAGCAGTCGGGCGAGATCCACGAGATCGGCTTCCAGCTCTACACCGACATGCTCAACCACGCGGTCAAGGCCCTGAAGGCCGGCAAGGAGCCCGACCTGATGGCGCCGCTGGCCGCCACCACCGAGATCAACCTGGGCACCCCGGCGCTGCTGCCCAACGACTACTGCGCCGACGTGCACGAGCGCCTGTCGCTGTACAAGCGGCTGGCCAACTGCGAGACCCCGGAGCGCGTCGACGATATCCAGGAAGAGCTGGTCGACCGCTTCGGCCGGCTGCCGGCGCAGGCGCAGGCGCTGGTCGAGACCCACCGGCTGCGCATCGCCGCGGCGCCGCTGGGCGTGCGCAAGATCGACGCCGGCGAAGCCACCATCAGCGTGCAGTTCGTGCCCAACCCGCCGATCGACGCGATGCGCATCATCGACCTGGTGCAGAAGAACCGGCATATCAAGCTGGCGGGACAGGACAAGCTGCGCATCGAGGCGAAGATGCCGGACGTGGCGGTGCGCGCGCAGACCATCAAGCATACGCTGCGGCAACTGGCGTAGACCCGATGCCGATCGCGCATGGACGCGGCGCGCGGCCGGGTGTAGCATCGATTCCTTAACAAGTTAGCGATACCGCCCCATGCCGATCCAAGCCGCCCCCGCCGGACCTTCCCGCCAGCCTGTCCCTGAAACCGCCGCGCGCGGCAGCGCGCTGGAATGGACCCAGCGGCTGGTGGCCTACGACACCACCAGCCGCAATTCCAACCTGGGACTGATCGAGTCGGTGCGCGACCATTTCCTGGCCAAGGGGTTGAAGCCGCATCTGAGCTACAACCCGCAGCGCGACAAGGCCAACCTGTTCGTCACCGTGCCCGCGGCCAACGGCGCCACCAACGGCGGCATCGTGCTGTCCGGCCATACCGACGTGGTGCCGGTGGACGGGCAGGCCTGGACCACCGACCCGTTCAAGCCGGTGGTGCGCGACGGCAAGCTGTACGGCCGCGGCACCTGCGACATGAAGGGCTTTATCGGCACCAGCCTGTCGCTGCTGCCCGCCATCCTCGACGCCCGGCTGCGCGAGCCGGTGCACTACGCGCTGTCGTTTGACGAAGAGATCGGCTGCATGGGCGCGCCCTACCTGCTGGCCGAGCTGCGCGAGCGCGGCGTGACCCCCGGCGGCTGCATCGTCGGCGAGCCCACCAGCATGCGCGTGATCGTCGCGCACAAGGGCATCAACGCCTACCGCTGCTGCGTGCGCGGCCAGGCCGCGCATTCGTCGCTGACGCCGCGCGGCGTCAATGCCATTGAATACGCGGCGCGGCTGATCTGTTTCATCCGCGACATCGCCGACGAGTTCAAGGCCAACGGCCCCTACGACCAGGCCTTCGACGTGCCCTACACCACCGCGCAGACCGGCACCATCCAGGGCGGCATTGCGCTCAACACGATCCCGGCGCTGTGCGAATTCGTGTTCGAGTTCCGCAACCTGCCGGGCGTCGATCCGGAAGCGATCTACGCGCGCATCCAGGCCTATGCCAATGACGTGCTGCTGCCGAAGATGCGCGCCGAACATGCCGATGCCGACCTGACGCTGAGCAAGATCGCCGCCGCGCCGTCGCTCGACGTGGCCGAGCAGGAAGCCATCACGCAACTGGTGCGCGCGCTGACCGCGGACCGCGACACCAACAAGGTGGCCTACGGCACCGAGGCCGGCCTGTTCCAGCGCGCGGGCATTCCGGCGGTGGTATGTGGGCCCGGCGATATCCAGCAGGCGCACAAGCCGGACGAGTTCGTTGCGCTGGAGCAGCTGGCCGCGTGCGAGGCGTTCCTGCACAAGGTGGTGGACAGCCTGCGCGTGAGCTGACTGCCGGCGTATCGAAACCTTGCTCCCCTCGCCCGCTTGCGGGAGAGGGGATGGGGGAGAGGGCCGGCGTTTCCACAAAGTTGCGCGCATCGCATCGAGATGCGCCTGCCCTCTCCCCCGCCCCTCTCCCAAAGGGAGAGGGGAGACCCCACTCCGCTTCCGTTGGCGCATTGCTTTTCGCAGCGCGCCAATTACACCGCCAGCACCAAACCAACAACAACGAAGGAGATCCTGCATGGCCGCACGTCGCACCGCATCCCGTTCCACCACCCGCTTCGCCGTCGCCGGCCTGGCCCTGGCCGCCAGCCTGCTGTGCCACGGCGTGCAGGCGCAGGCGCCGGCCGCACCTGCCGGCGCCGATGCGCTGCATGCCCAGATCGAAACCCGCGCCAAGGCGGTCGAAAAGCAGCTGATCGCCTGGCGCCGCGATATCCACCAGCATCCCGAACTGGGCAACTACGAGACCCGCACCGCAAAGCTGGTGGCGGACCACCTGCGCAAGCTCGGCATGGAGGTGAAGACCGGTGTGGCCAAGACCGGCGTGGTCGGCGTGCTCAAGGGCGGCAAGCCGGGCCCGGTGGTGGCGCTGCGCGCCGACATGGACGCGCTGCCGGTGAAGGAGCGCGTCGACGTGCCGTTCGCGTCGAAGGCCAAGGGCCAGTACCTGGGCAAGGAAGTCGACGTGATGCACGCCTGCGGCCATGACACCCACGTGGCGATCCTGATGGCCACTGCCGAGGTGCTGGCCGGCATGAAGGACCAGCTGCCCGGCACGGTCAAGTTCATCTTCCAGCCGGCCGAGGAAAGCCCGGCCGACTTCGAGCCCAACGGCTCGAACATGTGGGGCGCCAAGCAGATGGTGGCCGAGGGCGTGCTGGACCATCCCAAGGTCGACGCGATCTTCGGCCTGCACGTCACCAGCGGCATCGAGTCGGGCAAGCTGGGCTGGCGCAGCGGTGCGTCGATGGCGGCGGCCGACCAGTTCTGGATCGACGTCAAGGGCCGCCAGACGCACGGCGCGCGGCCGTGGGGCGGGATCGACCCGATCGTGGTGGCGTCGCAGATCGTGATGGGCCTGCAGACCATACAGAGCCGCCAGGTCAATGCCATGCTGGAGCCGTCGGTGATCACCGTGGGCACCTTCCACGGCGGCAACCGCATGAATATCGTGCCGGAAAAGGTCGAGATGATGGGCACCATCCGCACCTATGACGAAGGCATGAAGAAGGACATCCATGCCCGCATGAAGCGCACCACCGAGGCCATCGCCTCCAGCGCCGGGGCCGAGGCGAATTTCCGCGTGGTCGAACTGTACAACGCCACCATCAACCAGCCGGCGCTGACCGAGAAGATGGCGCCCACGCTGCAGCGCGTTGCCGGCGATGGCAACTGGATGATCACGCCCAAGGCCACCGCGTCAGAGGACTTTTCGTTCTACCAGGAGAAGGTGCCGGGCTTGTTCTTCAATCTCGGCGTGACGCCCAAGGGGCAGGACGTCACCAAGGCGCCGTCGAATCACTCGCCGGAGTTCTATGTGGACGAGCCGGCGCTGATCAACGGCGTGCGCGCGCTGTCCAGCCTGACCGTGGACTACATGGTGATGGCGCAGCGCTGAGCGCTTCGCCCGCGGGCGCCGCGGGGGCTACAATAGCGCTTTTGCCGCCTTGCATCCCCCGCCTTGCCGCAACCGCGGCAAGCGCACGATTCCCGTCCGTCATGCCCCTGATCCTGCAGAGCCTCGCCCCGCTTGCCCCCGCCGACCTCGACACCGCCCGCACCCTGGCCCGCGCTTCCGCGCTGGTGCCGCGCAGCGACACCGTGGCCGTGGCCGAGGACTGCGCGCCGCTGACACCGGCACTGCGCGACGCGCTCGACGACTTCTGCGGCCCGCGCGCGATCGACTGGGCGGTGGTGCCGACCGGGCGCAAGCTGTCCGACTTCCGCCTGGTGGCGATGGACATGGACTCGACCCTGATCACGATCGAGTGCATCGACGAGATCGCCGACTTCTGCGGCCTCAAGGCCGAGGTCTCCGCCATCACCGAAGCCGCCATGCGCGGCGAGATCACCGACTTCAACGAAAGCCTGCGCCGCCGCGTGGCGCTGCTCAAGGGGCTGGACGCCGCCGTGCTGGAGCGCGTCTATGCCGAGCGCCTGCGGCTGTCGCCGGGCGCGGAGCGCATGCTGGAAACCGTGCGCGCGCTGGGCCTGAAGACGCTGCTGGTGTCCGGCGGGTTCGTGCACTTCACCGATCAGCTCAAGCCGCGGCTGCAGCTCGATTTCACCCGCGCCAACACGCTCGAGATCGTCGACGGCAAGCTGACCGGCAACGTCGTCGGCGAGATCGTCAACGCCGACGTCAAGGCCCGCACCGTGCAGGAGATCTGCGCGCAGATCGGCGCCACGCCGGACCAGGCCATCGTCATGGGCGATGGCTCGAACGACCTGAAGATGATGGCCGTGGCCGGACTGTCGGTGGCGTTCCGCGCCAAGCCGGTGGTGCGCGCGCAGGCCAGCGTCGCGTTCAACCACGTCGGGCTCGACGGCCTGCTCGCGCTGTTCCCGCACTGATCCGCGCCAGGCACCTCGCCTGCTGAAGCGTCCGCAGCGCGCGGACGCCAGTCGCGCGCCGTCGCCGCGCGTGCCCTTCCACGTGCAGTGAAGTTCCCACAGGTCGCTCATTCTCGACCTGGCGCTTGCGCGTACAAATGCGAATCATTATTATTAATGTTTCGTTGATCTGACATTGCCCCATGCAAGTTCTGGCCGTCCTTCTTGGCCTGGCTGCGGCCGCGTGCCTGTACCTGGCCGCGCCCAACCAGGTGTTGCTGTCGCCGGGCACCCTCTCCCGCCCGCGGCTGGCCGGCTGGCTGGGGCTGGCCTTGACCTGCGCCAGCACCTGGTTGTGGAGCCTGACCGACGGCTGGCCGGTCGCGATCGCCGCCAGCCTGGTCACGGTGCCGTGCGCGCTGTCGGTGTGGCCGTTCATCGGCACCTATGCGGCGCGCAGGCGCCAAGGCGAACGGGAGCAGCGGGCATGAGCGCGGACGCATCCGGAATCGGCACCAAGTGGCTGGCCGGCGCACTGCTTGGCCTGCCGCTGGCGCTGGTGCTGTGCACGCTGGCGATCCTGGCCCTGCCGGGCGGCTGGCAAACCGGCATCGTCGCGGCGGTGGCAGCCTGCCTGCCGGTGTGGGTCGCGATCATCAGCGCCAGCCTGCTGTTCCGTTCCAGCCGCAGCGCGTGGCTGTGGCTGGGCGGCGCCAACCTGCTCGGCTTCGGCGCGCTGTGGGCGCTGCGCCTGGCCGGCCTGGCGCCGGCGGCACTGGCCACCCTGCCCACTCCCTGAGACTGCCATCATGAAAACCGCAACCCTGCGCCTGTACCAGACGCTGCACACCTGGGTCGGCCTGATGGCCGGCTGGGCCCTGTTTATCGCCTTCTTTGCCGGGGCCATCACCGTGTTCCACCACGAGTTGCATGTGTGGCAGTCGCCCACGCGGCTCAAGGGCAGCGCGACGGTCGAGGCCAAGGCCGACCCGGCCGCGGTCGACCGCTTCATGCAGAAGCTGGTCGCGATCCATCCCGAAGCCGCGGCCAGTGCCTACGTGATCATGCCGTCGGAGGGCGAGCCCAATATCTCGGCCTACTGGCAGGACAAGGCCGGCGAGTGGCAGATGACCACCGACGCACGCCTGGCCGGCAGCGCCGCGATGCAGCGCGACACCTCTCGCGACCACGTCATGGGCGAGCTGTCGGCGTTCCTGAACAGCCTGCACTATTCGCTCGGCATCCCGGTCGGCGGCATTTATTTCATGGGCGCGATCTCGGTGCTGTACGGGCTGGCGCTGGTGTCCGGCGTGCTGCTGCACCTGCCGCGGCTGAAGAAGGACCTGTTCGCGGTGCGTCCGGGGCGCAACCTCAAGCGTTTCTGGATGGACACCCACAACGTGCTGGGCCTGTTCAGCCTGCCCTTCCACCTGGTTTTCGCCATCACCGGCGCGCTGTTCTGCCTGTCGCTGGTGCTGATGATGGTGTTCAACACGCTCACCTTCGACGGCCGCCTGTTCGAGGCGGTGCCGACCGCCACCACCGCGGTGCCGGAAGTGGCCGCGGCAGGCCGTGCGGTGCCGACGCTGCCCACCGCGACGCTGATGCAGATTGCGCGCGAACACGGCGGCGAGCGCTTCACGCCGGAGTCGTTCCGCTTCCAGCGCTACGGCGACGCCAACGCCGTGGTCGAAGTGCGCGGCACCAGCACACAGGCACTCGGCAACCTGGGCTCGGTCGGCATCCACGCCGCCAGCGGCGAACCCAATGCCGGCCAGCTGACGGCCAACCAGACCGCCGGCGCGCGCGACAGCAACCATGGCCTCTACAGCGCGCTGTATGCGCTGCATTTCGGCACTTTCGGCGAGCTGCCGGTGCGGCTGGTCTACCTGCTGGCCGGCCTGGCCGGTGCCTTCCTGTTCTATTCGGGCAACCTGATGTGGATCGAATCGCGGCGCAAGCTGCGCCAGGCCGAGCAGCCGCGCGTGCATCGCCTGCTGGCGCAGGCCACCGTGGGCGTCTGCATCGGCTGCTGCATCGGCGTGGCGCTGTGCTTCCCGGCGGCGCTGCTTTGGCCCGAGCGCGCCGTCAGCCAGACCTATTTCATCGCGTTCGGCCTGGCCTGCGCCTGGGCAGTGCTGCGCGCGCCGGTGCGCGCCGCGGTGGAGCTGCTCTATGCCGCCGCACTGGCCGCGCTGACGGTGCCGCTGTCGAACGCGATCCTGACCGGCGATCACCTGCTGCACAGCATCCCCAGCGGGCACTGGATCATCGCCGGCTTCGACCTCGGCGCGATCGCGCTGGCGGCGGGTTTTGTCGCGCTGGCCCGCGCCACCGCGCGCCGCGCCCGCAGCGGGCCGGCGGAGTCGGTCTGGGCCATGCCGCGGGCAGGACTGGCGCAACCGGCCGCCAGCGCTGCCGCCGGGGCCAAGGCGATGTCCGGCACCGAGACGCGCTGACGCGCTGCACCCCCGCCATAAACAAAAACGGACGCCACGGCGTCCGTTTTTGTTTTCGTGGCTGCCCTACACTACCTGAGGTCAACCACCGCGAGCCCGACCATCATGGAACCGACCTTCCACCAGTTTTCAGAACTATTCGACCAGCTCGGCCTGGCGTCCGACGAAGCCAGCATCCGCGCCTTCATCGGCAAGCACGCGCCGCTGCCCGAGACCCTCGACCTGGCCGAGGCCCCGTTCTGGACGCCAGCGCAGGCAGCCCTGCTGCGCGACGAACTGCTCGACGACGCCGACTGGGCCGAAGTCGTCGACCAGCTCAACCTGGCGCTGCGACAGCCGGCCTGACATTGCCGACCGATCAGGCGGCCAGCGTGGCCTCGATCGCCTGGCGCAGGTCGGCGATCAGGTCGCGCGTGTCTTCCAGGCCGATATAGAGCCGCACCAGCTCGCCGGTATCGTGCCAGCCGGCCGGCGGCCAGCTGCCCGCCGGGCGCATGCCCTCCACGTGGTACGGCACCGCCAGGCTGTGCGCGCCGCCCCACGACCAACCGATGGCGAACAGTTGCAGGGCCTCGACGAAGGCATCGACCTGCTGGCGCGTATAGCGCTCGCGCAGCACGATGGCGAACAGCCCGCTGGCGCCGGTGAATTCGCGCCGCCAGTTGGCATGGCCGGGACAGTCAGGCAGCGCGGGATGCAGCACGCGCGCCACCTCCGGCCGCTGGCGCAGCCATTCGGCCACTTCGCGCGCGGCGCGGTCATGCGCGGCCAGCCGCACCGGCAGGCTCGGCAGCGCGCGCAGCACCAGGTGGCAGTCGTCGGCGGACACGCCCCAGCCCATCAGCATGCGGGCGCGCTTGAGCCGGCCGTGCAGGCCGTCGTCGCAGGTCAGCACCGCGCCCATCAGCACGTCGCTGCCGCCGGACTGGTACTTGGTCAGCGCCTGCACCGAGATATCGATGCCGAGTTCGAACGGGCGGAAATAGACGCCGGCCGACCAGGTGTTGTCGATCGCGGTCAGCACGCCGCGCGCGCGCGCCGCGGCGACGATGGCGCCGCAGTCGGGCACCTCCATCGTCACCGAGCCGGGTGATTCCATCCAGATCAGGCGCGTGTTGGGCTGGATCAGCGCGGGCACCGCGGCGGCATCCATGGGATCGTAGTAGCGCACGGTCACGCCGAAGTCGCGCGCCAGCCACTCGCCGTGGTCGCGGTTGGGGCCGTAGACGTTATGCGGCACCAGCACGTCGTCGCCGCTCTTGAGCAGCGCGAAATACACCAGCGAGATCGCTGCCAGCCCCGACGGCTGCAGCAGCGTGTGGCGTGCGCCCTCGAGCAGCGCCAGGTGCTGGCACAGCGCCTCGCTGGTCGGCGTGGCATGCAGGCCGTAGCGCCAGTAGGTGGTGGCGCCGTCGCCATGCGCGCGCAGTTCGGCGAGGTTGCGGAACACCACGGTCGAGCCGCGGTGCGTGGCCGGGGAGAACGAGGCAAAGCCGGGGGCGATGTCCAGCTCGGGCTGGACCGCGACGGTCTGCAGGTAATGGGATGCAGAATGGGATGCGGGCTTGTCGGATGGGGAATCGGACACGGCGGTTTCCTTGCTGGCTGCCCGGCGGCCGCGTCACCCGGCCAATGCGGCGGAGTGCGTCAGAGTGCGGCACGGTCAGGCATGAGACGCGATGAGCCTCCGAGCTTACCAGCAAATGCCGCCCGCGCCACCGGGAGGCTTCAGCGCGTGGCGCCGGAAAAAGCCTACCAGCCGGAAATCGACGACTTTGGCGGCGGCGGCGCGTAGGTGACGCCGCTGTTGGGCGTCATGTCGAACGGGGGAATCACCAGCATGTCGAGCGGGCGGATGAAGAACGGCAGCACGATGGCCGGGTTGAAGGCATCGGTCCAGGTGCCGCGCACGGCGCCGCTGGCGTCGATGGTGCCTTCCCAGTTGCCCGAGACCCGGGTGCCGTCGTCGGACTCCTCCATCAGGAAGGCGCCGTCCTCCCACTCGCCGGCCAGCAGGCGCACGCCGGCGCCGCGGCCGCTGTACTCGCCGCGCACGCTGTCGCGCTCGTCGGGCTTGGGGCCCAGGCGCAGGCGCACCGGCTGGTCGCCGACCTTGCCGACATACACCGGCAGTGACGCATACTCCGGCCGCGGTGCCAGCGGCCGCGCGGCGCCGGTCGACAGCGCCGCGCCACGGCGGGCCTCGCCGTCGCGGATGGCCTGGTTCAGGCCCAGCGCTTCAGCGCCAGCGGTGGCGCCATTCACCGGGCCGGTCGACAGCTCGGTGGCGGGCGCCGCCTGCGCCGCGCCCGCCAGGGCGAACACGGCGGCGGCGCCAAGGGTCGTGCAAAGGTCGGTCAGCCGGGCCACGCGCAAGGCAATCCTCAGATCCGTTCGAAGATGGCGGCAATGCCCTGCCCGCCGCCGATGCACATCGTCACCAGTGCGTAGCGGCCTTGCACGCGGTTCAGCTCATGCAGCGCCTTGACCGTGATCAGCGCGCCGGTGGCGCCGATCGGGTGGCCGAGCGAGATGCCCGAGCCGTTCGGGTTGACCTTGGCCGGGTCCAGGCCAAGCGCCTTGCTGACCGCGCACGCCTGCGCGGCAAAGGCCTCGTTGGCTTCGATCACGTCCAGGTCGGACACCTGCAGGCCGGCACGCTCGAGCGCAATCTTCGTCGCCGGCACCGGGCCGATGCCCATGGTCTTGGGATCGACGCCGGCATGGCCGTAGGACACCAGGCGCGCCAGCGGCTTCAGGCCGCGGCGCTCGGCCTCGGCGCGCTCCATCATCACCACCGCGGCGGCGGCGTCGTTCAGGCCCGAGGCATTGCCGGCGGTGACGGTGCCGTTTTCCTTGACGAAGACCGGCTTGAGCTTGGTCATATCGTCCATGGTGGCGTCATGGCGCACATGCTCGTCGGTGTCGAAGGTGACTTCGCCCTTGCGGCCCTTGGTCACCACCGGGACGATCTGGTCCTTGAAGTAGCCGGCCTTGATCGCGGCCGAGGCGCGGCGGTGCGATTCCAGCGCGGCCTCGTCCTGCTGCGTGCGCGAGATCTCGTATTCCTTGGCGACGTTCTCAGCGGTCACGCCCATGTGGATGCGGTGGAACGGGTCGTGCAGCGCGCCCAGCATCATGTCGACCAGGCCGGCATCGCCCATGCGCGCGCCCCAGCGTGCCGCCGGAGCCAGGTACGGGGCGCGGCTCATGCTTTCGGCGCCGCCGCCGATGGCGACGTCGGCATCGCCCAGCAGGATGGTCTGCGCGGCGCTGACGATGGCCTGCAGGCCCGAGCCGCACAGCCGGTTGACGGTCAGCGCCGGGGCGTTGATCGACACGCCGCCGTTGACGGCGGCGACGCGGCCCAGGTACATGTCGCGCGGCTCGGTCTGGATCACGTTGCCGAACACCACGTGGCCGACGTCGTCACCCGACACCTGCGCACGGGCCAGCGCCTCGCGCACCACCAGCGCGCCCAGCTCGGCCGGGGCCACGTCCTTCAGGCTGCCGCCAAAGGTTCCGATCGCGGTACGGACACCGCTCACTACTACGACTTCACGCGTCATGACTGTCTCCATCCAGGTTATGTTGCACCGCACAGTATAGCCGCAGCGCAGCCGAAGCGAACGGTCGTACTTTTACCTAATGGCAGCCGTGCCGGCATCGTCCGGCGGGACTAGCTCAGACCTCGCCCCACAGGTCGTGGCCGTCGGCGCCGGTGATCTTCACTTCGACGAACTCGCCGGCGCGGTAGCGTTGCGAAGTCCGTTGCGGCGGCGCGATATAGACCAGGCCGTCGATTTCCGGCGCATCCGCCGACGAACGGCCGATGCCGCCATCCTGGTTGACCTCGTCGACCAGCACGCGCAGGGTCTGGCCGACCTTGCGCTGCAGCCGGCGCGCCGACACCGCCTCGGCCACTTCCATGAAGCGGGCTCGGCGTTCCTCGCGCACTTCATCGGGCAGCGCGCCCGGCAGGTCGTTGGCGGTGGCGCCCTCCACCGGCGAATACGCGAAGCAGCCGACGCGGTCCAGCTCGGCCTCGGCAATGAAGTCCAGCAGCGTCTGGAACTCGGCCTCGGTCTCGCCCGGGAAGCCGGCGATAAAGGTGCTGCGGATGGTCAGTTCCGGACAGATCTCGCGCCAGGCGCGGATGCGGTCCATGGTCTTTTCGGCATTGGCCGGGCGCTTCATGCGCTTGAGCACGTCCGGATGAGCATGCTGCAGCGGCACATCGAGGTACGGCAGCACGTGGCCATTGTTCATCAGCGGGATGATCTCGTCGACGTGCGGGTACGGGTACACATAATGCAGGCGCACCCAGGCGCCGTACTGCGCGGCCAGCTCGCCCAGCGCCGCCACCAGCTCGGTCATGCGGGTCTTGAGCGGACGGCCGTTCCAGAATCCGGTGCGGTACTTGACGTCGACACCGTAGGCGCTGGTGTCCTGCGAGATCACCAGCAGTTCCTTGACCCCGGCTTTGAACAGGTTCTCGGCCTCCAGCATGACCTCGGCCACCGGGCGCGAGACCAGGTCGCCGCGCATCGACGGGATGATGCAGAACGAGCAGCGGTGGTTGCAGCCCTCGGAGATCTTCAGGTAGGCGTAGTGCTTGGGCGTGAGCTTGATGCCGGCGGCGGGCACCAGGTCGGTGAACGGGTCGTGCGGCTTGGGCAGGTGCGTGTGCACCGCCTGCATCACCTCGCCCAGCGCGTGCGGGCCGGTCACGGCCAGCACCTTGGGATGCACCGACGACACGATGTCGTGGCCAGCGGCATCCTTCTTCGCGCCCAGGCAGCCGGTGACGATGACCTTGCCGTTCTCGGTCAACGCTTCGCCGATCGCGTCCAGGCTCTCCTGCACCGCTTCGTCGATAAAGCCGCAGGTGTTGACCACCACCAGGTCGGCGCCGTCATAGGTGCCGCTGATGGCGTAGCCCTCGGCGCGCAGCTGGGTGATGATCTGCTCGGAGTCGACCAACGCTTTCGGGCAGCCAAGGGAAACGAATCCCACACGCGGACTATGGTCTTTCTGGTTCGTTGCTTCTGAGGGGTTTTTCACGTTGGAATCCGAATGTGGGGCAAGGCGCGGGGCGGCCGGACCGTCGGGTCACGGCGACGAGGCCGCCGGGCGCAAAACAGGCAATCGCGCATTTTAACCGTTTGCCGGAATTTGCCGGCGCCTGACGCACGACATGCTGCACCGGACGACGGTTACGCAGACGTCACTCCGCGCTTTGCAAGCCTTGCAGGACCTGCGCGATCTGCAGCGAGTCCTGCATGCGCCGGATCGCCGCATGCAATTCGCCCGCCTGCGGCCAGGTCCGCTTCAGGTAGCTGAGCCAGAGCTTGACGCGTCCATGCTCGTGGCAAGAGGCGATGCGGGCATGCAGCTTGTTCAGGTAGGCCGCGATCTGGCCCAGCACCAGCGGCCACTCTTCGGCCGACGGCGTGCTGGCCATCCGGCCGCGAATGCGCAGGGCCAGGAACGGATCCGAGACCGCGCCGCGCCCGATCATGACGTCGTCACAGCCGCTGACCTCGCGGCACCGCGCCCAGTCCGCGACGGTCCAGACGTCGCCATTCGCTATCACGGGGATGTCGACGGCCGCCGCAATGCGCGCGATCCAGTCCCAGTGGGCCGGCGGCCGGTAGCCGTGGTCGCGAGTACGGGCATGCACCACCAGCGAGGCCGCGCCGCCTTCGGCCAGCGCGGTGGCGCAATCGATGGCCAGCGCGGTATCCGAGACGCCCAGCCGCATCTTGGCAGTGACCGGAATATTGGCGGGTACCGCGGCGCGCACCGACGCGACGATCCGGTTCAGCAGCGCCGGGTTGGTCAGCAGCATCGCGCCGCCGCCATGCCGGTTGACAACCTTGGCGGGGCAGCCGAAGTTCAGGTCGATGCCATGCGGCGACAAGGTCGCGGCATAGGCGGCATTGCGCGCCAGCCACTCGGGATCGCTGCCGAGCAACTGGATCACCATCGGCGTGCCACTGCGGGTATAGCCGCCGGACAGGATCTCGGGCGTGTCGCGCTCATAGACCCGCGCCGGCAGCAGCGACCCCGTCACCCGCACGAACTCCGACACGCAGCCGTCGTAGCCACCGGTATCGGTCAGCACATCGCGCAGCACATAGTCGGCAAGCCCTTCCATCGGGGCCAGGAACAGCCGGCTCATGGCAGGCACCGCGCCGCGGGCACCGGCGCCGGAGAGAAAGGTTGGAGAAGGCAGGACATGGGACGCCGCGCAAACAAGGCGAGTCCCAAACTGAGCCGCCGCCGAAAAATGCGATACAGAGCCCCGGAGGGGGCAAAGCGCGCATTCTACCTGCTTTGCGATGGGGCGGTTTTTCGGGAATCGGTGATTCCACGGAGGCAGTCAATCGCGCACGCTGCCGCAGACTGTGCACGCTACCTCGCGAAGAACCTGAGAATGTGCCAATGAAAGAACCAACCCGCCCGTGGAATTCGCCGGCGCAACTGCGCAGCCAGCAGCAAATCGCCGCCTACCTGGACGCCTGCCTGGCCGAGGCCGGCGACGACGATCGCTTCATTGCCTACGCGCTCGGCGTGGTCGCGCGCGCGCGCGGCATGACGCGGCTGGCCCGCGAAACCGGCCTGTCGCGCGAAAGCCTCTACCGTTCGCTGTCGGGCGAAGGCAATCCGGAATTCGGGACGATCTGGAAGGTGATGCGGGCGCTGGGGATTCGCCTGCACGCAAGCGCCGGCTGAGCGCCGGCCCGGGTTAGATGCGCGGCGGGTGACCGGCCCGCCGCCGCGTGTTGCTACTTCTTGTCCGGCTGGTTGAACGGGAACGTGCCGAACATGTTCTTGGCCTGGTTCTGCATCTGCTCCTGCATCTGCACGAACAGGTTCTTGCTCTGCTCGATGTAGTTGCTCATCATGCCCTGCATCATCGGGCCCTGCATGTTCATGAACTGCGACCACATGTCGGGGCTGAACGCTTCGCCGGAATACAGGCCCTTGGAGTTCTCGGCCAGCTTGTTCTGGATGTCGATGAAGGCCTGGATATTCTTTTCCAGGTAGGTGCCCATCATGCCCTGCATGGCATGGCCGTAGAAGCGGATGATCTGCGACAGCATCGCGCTGGAGAACATCGGCACGCCGCCGGTCTCTTCTTCCAGGATGATCTGCAGCAGGATGCTGCGCGTCAGTTCGTCACCGGACTTGGCGTCGACGACCTTGAAGTCCTCGGACTCCATCACCAGCTGCTTGACGTCCGCCAGGGTGATGTAGGTGCTGGTCTGGGTATCGTAGAGCCTGCGGTTGGGATACTTTTTGATCAGTCGCTCTGCGCCTTTTTTGGTCGTGGCCATCGGTGCTCTGTCCTTGTGTCGTCGCTGTTTGCGCGCTGCTGCACCGCATGGGGTGCAGTGCGCAAATCGGTACCGCCCGCGCCATCTGCTGTTATCGTGCCGGCTGTCTTGCGGCTGTTCGCGCATGGCTGCGCGCCGCGGCTCGCCGTCTCGCCCCCGCGAGGGCCATGCTGCACGACTATGGTGCCGGCGGCGCCGCTGCCCTGATTCTATGCCCAACAAAGCACTAAGAAAAGCGACCGGGCTTAAGGAAAACCCGGTAGACCGGCGCGCCGCGGAGCCGATCCCGCACGCCCGGAAATGATTCGCGGGCCATCACGGCCCGCGAAAGCGGCGGCGGAACTCGGCTTCCGCCACCTTGTGCGCCGCGCTGGCTGCACCGCAAAACGCGGCCGCCGGCGGGCGGGTTCAGCGCCGGGTCAGCCCATGTGCAGGCCGCCGTTGAGCGAGAAGTCGGCGCCGGTCGAGAACCCGGACTCCTCCGACGCCAGCCAGGCGCAGATCGAGGCGATCTCTTCCGGCTCGCCCAGGCGCTTCACCGGAATCGTGCCAACGATCTTGTCGAGCACGTCCTGGCGGATGGCCTTGACCATGTCGGTGGCGATATAGCCCGGCGAAACCGTGTTCACCGTCACGCCCTTGGTCGCCACTTCCTGCGCCAGCGCCATGGTGAAGCCGTGCAGGCCGGCCTTGGCGGTAGAGTAGTTGGTCTGGCCGAACTGGCCCTTCTGCCCGTTCACCGACGAGATATTGACGATGCGGCCCCAGCCGCGGTCGGCCATGCCGTCGATCACCTGCTTGGTGACGTTGAACAGCGAGGTCAGGTTGGTGTCGATCACCGCATCCCAGTCGGCGCGGGTCATCTTGCGAAACACCACGTCGCGCGTGATGCCGGCATTGTTGATCAGCACATCGACTTCGCCGACCTCGGCCTTGACCTTGTCGAAAGCCGCCTTGGTCGAGTCCCAGTCCGCCACGTTGCCTTCGGAAGCGACGAAGTCGAAGCCCAGGGCCTTCTGCTGCTCCAGCCACTTTTCACGGCGCGGCGAGTTGGGGCCGCAGCCGGCCACCACGCGAAAGCCATCCCTGGCCAGCCGCTGGCAGATGGCGGTCCCGATACCACCCATGCCGCCGGTCACATACGCAATGCGCTGAGTCATGTCCACTCCTTGATTGGCTTTTCGTTATTTGCCGCCGGGCCGCGCCATGCGCGCGCCCGGCGCACCGCTTCTTAATTGCGCTCGACCGCCAGCGCCACGCCCATGCCGCCGCCGATGCACAGCGACGCCAGGCCCTTCCTGGCATCGCGGCGCTTCATTTCGTGCAGCAGCGTCACCAGGATACGGCAGCCCGACGCGCCGATCGGGTGGCCGATGGCGATGGCGCCGCCGTTGACGTTGACCTTGGAGGTATCCCAGCCCATCTGCTGGTGCACCGCCAGCGCCTGCGCGGCGAAGGCCTCGTTGATCTCCATCAGGTCCAGGTCCTGCGGGGTCCAGCCGGCGCGCGACAGCGCGCGCTTGGACGCCGGCACCGGGCCCATGCCCATCACCTTCGGGTCCACGCCGGCGTTGGCGTAGCTCTTGATGGTGGCGAGCGGGGTCAGGCCCAGTTCCTTGGCCTTGGCGGCCGACATCACCACCACCGCGGCGGCGCCGTCGTTCAGGCCCGAAGCGTTGGCCGCGGTCACCGAGCCGGCCTTGTCGAAGGCGGGCTTGAGACCGGCCATGCTGTCGAGCGTGGCGCCGTGGCGCACGAACTCGTCGGTCTTGAACGCCACCGGGTCGCCCTTGCGCTGCGGAATCAGCACCGGCACGATTTCTTCGTCGAACTTGCCGGCCTTCTGCGCGGCTTCGGCCTTGTTCTGCGAGCCCACCGCGAATTCATCCTGGGCTTCGCGCGTGATGCCGTATTCCTTGGCCACGTTCTCGGCGGTGATGCCCATGTGGTACTGGTTGTACACGTCCCACAGGCCATCGACGATCATGGTGTCGACCAGCTTGGTGTCGCCCATGCGGAAGCCGTCGCGCGAGCCCGGCAGCACGTGCGGCGCGGCGCTCATGTTCTCCTGGCCGCCGGCCACCACGATCTCGGCATCGCCCGCCATGATGGCGTTGGCGGCCATCATCACTGCCTTCAGGCCCGAGCCGCACACCTTGTTGATGGTCATGGCCGGCACCATCGCCGGCAGGCCGGCCTTGATCGAAGCCTGGCGCGCCGGGTTCTGGCCCGAGCCGGCGGTGAGCACCTGGCCCATGATCACTTCGCTGACCTGCTCCGGCTGGATGCCGGCGCGCTCGAGCGCGGCCTTGATCACCACGGCACCCAGTTCCGGCGCCGGAATCTTCGCCAGCGAGCCGCCAAATTTGCCAACCGCGGTACGGGCCGCGGATACGATGACAACGTCAGTCATGGTGTAGTCCTCTCAATGGAAACAGGGACCCGCAGTCCGCCGGCGCCACGCGCTGGGCGCACGCCGGCGGACGCGCGGGCATCAAGCCTTGGCTTTGACGTATCGCCCAGGCGCGGGTTCGATTGCAGGGTAGCGCGCGTTGCCGTACTCGGCAGGCGCGGCGCGCTTGGCGCCGGCATGGCTGGCCAGCCATGCCGACCAGTCAGGCCACCAGCTGCCGGGATGCTCGGTGGCGCCGGCCAGCCATTGCTGCGGCGACGCCGGCAAGGCGTCATTGGTCCAGTGGCTGCGCTTTTTCTTTGCCGGCGGATTGATCACGCCGGCGATATGGCCGGAGGCGCCCAGCACGAAGCGCAGCTTGTTCTTCAGCAGCGCGATCGAGGCATAGGCTGCGGTCCACGGCACGATATGGTCCTCGCGCGAGCCGTAGAGATAGGTCGGCACGTCGATGCTGCCCAGGTCCACCGGGGCGTCGCATACGGTCAGCTTGCCGGGCACCTTCAGCTCGTTCTGCAGGTAGGTGTGGCGCAGGTACCAGCAGTACCAGGGCCCCGGCAGGTTGGTCGCGTCGCCGTTCCAGAACAGCAGGTCGAACGGCACCGGGGTATTGCCCTTCAGGTAGTTGTCGACCACGTAGTTCCACACCAGGTCGTTCGGGCGCAGGAACGAGAAGGTGTTGGCCAGCTCCAGCCCGCGCAGCAGCGCGCATGGCGCGCCGGCACCGCCACCCAGCGTGGCTTCGCGCAGCTTCACGTGGCCTTCGTCGACGAAGACGTCGAGGATGCCGGTGTCGGCAAAGTCCAGCAGCGTGGTCAGCAGCGTCAGGCTCGCCGCCGGATGCTCGCCGCGCGCGGCCAGCACCGCGAGCGCGGTGGAAATGATGGTGCCGCCGACGCAGAAGCCGAGCACGTTGATCTGGTCCTCGCCGCTGATGTCGCGCGCGACTTCGATGGCGCGGATGGCGGCATGCTCGATGTAGTCGTCCCAGGTGCGCGACGCCATGCTGGCATCGGGATTGCGCCACGACACCAGAAACACCGTATGGCCCTGCTCCACCGTGTGCCGCACCAGCGAGCTTTCGGGCTGCAGGTCAAGGATGTAGTACTTGTTGATGCAAGGCGGCACCATCAGCAGCGGGCGCGCATGGACCTTGGCGGTGAGCGGCTTGTACTGCAGCAGCTGGAAGTATTCGTTCTCGTAGACCACCGCGCCTTCGGTCACCGCGACATTGCGGCCCACTTCGAACGCGGTCTCGTCGGTCTGCGAGATCTTGCCCCGCGTCAGGTCTTCCATCATGTTGCGCACGCCGGCGCGCAGCGATTCGCCGCCCGATTCGATCAGCAGGCGCTGCGCTTCCGGATTGGTGGCAAGGAAGTTGGCGGGCGACATCGCGTCGACCCACTGCGAGATCGCGAAGCGAATGCGCTGGCGCGTCTTGGCATCGGCCTCGACCGCGTCGGCGAGTTCGGTCAGCGCGCGGGCGTTGAGCAGGTAGAAAGCGGCGGCGTAACGGTACGGCACGTTGTTGCGCCAGGCGTCGCCGGCAAAGCGGCGGTCGTGCAGCGGGCCGGTGCCGTCGGGCTTGCCCTCGGCCAGCGCCTGCCAGAGCGCGGCGAAGTCCTTCATGTAGCGCTGCTGGATATCGGCCAGCTGGCCCGGCGCGATCTTGACGCCTGCCAGCGAATCGAGGCCCGGGATGCCGGCCATCATGCCGGATGCGGCCGCGTGGCCGTTGCCTTCAGTGCCCTGCCACTGGCGGGACCATTCCAGCCAGGTGGCTGGATCGAATGGCCCCGGCGTGAACTTGGGTGGTTGGGACTTGCCTTCCTGCGTGGAAGCTGCCGCACCTTTGCCGGTCGCCATGATCAGTTTTGTCTCTCTGCCGTCACTATTCGAACCGGCTCCGGGCATTGCCCTGGCCGGCACTATGCATGGGGAGATGCTATCCGAATGGATCCGGCTCCAGCCCTTCCCTAGCGGGAGGGTCAGCCGGCACATCTGCCCTGGAACTGGCCTGGAACCCCGGCTCGCACAAGCTGCGGCCAAGGCTTGGATCCATTCCGATAGCGGCTCCCTTTTATCCGGCGGGCGCGGCGCCTTGGTTGCCAGCGCCATGCGTTATGCTTGCCGGAAAAACCTGGGAATCGTCAGCGATTCCGAGACATTCGAGGCCATTGTTGCCTTGCAACGCGCGCGCTGTCAATGCGGAAATCCGCCCCGGCGCCGCGCGCTGCCCGACCTACCGGACGGTAATGCAGCACACGCACCTGCCGAGGCCATCGAGCATAGTCGAGAAGGATGAAATTCTGATGTACATCGTGGCCATTGGCTGGCTCTACGTGGCGCTGATGATGGCGATCACCGAGCACAACGTGGTGGCGGGGGTCGCCACCTTCCTGATGTATGGGGTCGCGCCGGTGGCGCTGGTGCTCTACATCATGGGCACACCCGGCCGGCGCCGGCGCAAGGCCGAGGCCGAACGCGCGCTGGAGCCAGGCGCCCCGGCGAGCGAGGCGGCGAAGCGCGCGGACGAGTAAGGCCGCGACTGCTCAGTCGGCCAGCCAGACCAGGCTGGCCATGCGGCCGGTCACGCCGTCGCGCCGGTAGGAGTAGAAGCGCTCGGCATCGGCAACGGTGCAGGCAGCGCCGCCGTGGATATCGACGCAGCCGGCGCGGGCCAGGCGCGTGCGCGCCAGCGCATAGATGTCGGCAAAATACTTGCCCGGGGCGCCGGCGCGGAACGCCGCGGCCACCGCGGCCTGTTCGTGCGGGCGTGCCTGCGCGAGAAAGGCCTCGCGCACCTCGGCGCCGACCTCGAACGCATCGGGGCCGATCGCCGGACCCAGCCATGCCAGCCAGCGCGTGGCAACGCCGCCGGCGGCCGCCTGCATCCGCGCCAGCGTGGCCTCGATCACGCCATTGCACAGGCCGCGCCAGCCCGCATGCGCAGCGCCCACTACCGTTCCCTGCGCATCGCACAGCAGCACCGGCAGGCAGTCGGCCGTCATCACGGCGCAGACGTGGCCCGGCGTGACCGCCAGGCTCGCATCGGCCTGCGGCACAGGATCGCCCGGTGCGGCCACATGGTCGACCGTCGCGACCGCGCAGCCATGCACCTGTTCCAGCCATTGCGGCATCGACGGCAGGCACGCGGCCAGCCGCGCGCGGTTGCGCGCGACGTCGCCCGCATCGTCGCCAACATGGGTGCCCAGGTTCAGGCCGCCCGGCATGCCGCCGGCCAGCCCGTACGGGCCCTGGCTGACCCCGCCCTGGCGCGTGGTCGACAGCGCGCGCACGCGCGCCGGCGCCGGCCAGTCGGGCACCAGCCAGGCGGGATCAGGCGTCGCGCTCATCGCCGTCGCCGTCGTCGTCATCGTCATCATCGCCGGCGTATTCCCAGTGGGCCTCGCCGCCCTCCCACACTTCGTCCCAGGCCTCGTCTTCGTCGTCGGCCTGCGCGCTCTCGAAGTCGAGCGCATCGATCAGCGCCTTCAGGTCCTGGGGCGGCTGCGCGGTCCACGACATGTGCTTGCCGGTGGCCGGATGCACCAGGCCGAGCTTGTACGCATGCAGCGCCTGGCGCTCGTACGGCACCGGCAGCGGCACGCGGATCGCGGGACGCTGGCCGCGCTGGGTGGCGCGGAAATAGACCGGATCGCCCACCAGCGGATGGCCGATCGATTCGAAATGCACGCGGATCTGGTGGGTGCGGCCGGTCTCGAGCTTGCACATCACCATCGACACGAAGCCCCGCCCCAGCGGCACCGTGGCCAGCGTGCGGAAATGCGTGCGCGACGGCTTGCCGCTGGCGGTCTGCACGATCGCCATGCGGGTGCGCTCGCGCGGGTCGCGGCCGATGGGCGCATCGATGGTGCCCTCGTCATAGGTGCGGCCCCAGACCAGCGCGATATAGGTGCGCTTGACCGTGCGCGCCTGCAGTTGCCGCACCAGGTCGGTCTGCGCGGTCAGCGTGCGCGCCACCACCATCAAACCCGAGGTCTCCTTGTCGAGCCGGTGCACGATGCCCGCGCGCGGCAGCGACGCGGCGCCCGGGTCCCGATGCAGCAGGCCATTGAGCACGGTGCCGCTCCAGTTGCCGGCGGCGGGATGCACCACAAGCCCGGCGGGCTTGTTGATCACCAGCAGCGTGTCGTCCTCGTAGACGACGTCGAGCGGCACGTTTTCGGGCGCAAAGGCCGACGATTCCGGCGCGGCCTGGGGCCGGACCTCGATCCGGTTGCCCATCTGCACCGCGTCGCGCGGACGGCGCACCTGCCCGTCGACGCGCACCGCGCCGCTCTCGATCCATTGCTGCAGGCGGCTGCGCGAAAACTCGCTGAAGTGACGCGCCAGCAATTTGTCGAGACGCTCGCCATGCGAGGCGCTGTCCACCTCCAGCGACAGGGTCATGGCCGCGTCGGCCGCATCGGCTGCAGCGCCGGGCGCGTCGGCGGCATCGTCGAATTCCTCCACGCCGGCCTCGAAATCGGCCACCACCGCGGCGGCGCGCACCCGTTCGGGCGGCAGTCCTCCTACGCCATCTCCGGCTTGCGGGTTGGGCTGGGGGCTTGGGCTATAATGCTTGACGCTATTTTTCTTCATCCGGGATACGATTGCCCATGCAATTGCAGAGCATGAAACGCGCGCGCTGGCGCACGACAATTGGAGCGGTTCTGCTCGCAGGCGGCTGCGTCATGCTGTCGGCATGCGGCCTGCTCGCGGACCAGCCCGACGAGACCGCTGGCTGGTCGGCCAACAAATTATATTCGGAAGCCAAGGATGCCCTCGATGGCGGCGACTACACCCGCGCCGTCAAGCTGTATGAAAAGCTCGAGGGCCGCTATCCGTTCGGGCGCTATGCGCAGCAGGCGCAGATCGACACCGCCTACGCCAACTACAAGGACGGCGAGACCGATGCCGCGCTGGCGGCGGTGGATCGCTTCATCCAGCTGCACCCGAACCATCCCACCATCGATTACGCCTACTACCTGAAGGGGCTGATCAACTTCAACGACAACCTCGGCTGGCTGGGCCGCTTCTCGGGCCAGGACCTGAGCGAGCGCGATCCCAAGGCCGCGCGCGCCGCCTACGATGCCTTCCATACGCTGATCACGCGCTACCCGGAAAGCAAGTACACGCCGGACGCCACGCTGCGCATGCAGTACATCGTCAACTCGCTGGCCCAGCATGAAGTGCACGCCGCGCGCTACTACTACCGGCGCGGCGCCTACCTTGCCGCGGTCAACCGCGCCCAGCAGTCGCTGAAGGACTACGACGGCGCGCCGGCCAACGAAGAGGCGCTGTACATCATGATCCGCTCGTACGACGCGATGGGCATGAAGGACCTGCGCGACGACACCGCGCGCGTGATGGAGAAGAACTTCCCGGAGAGCGACTTCATCAAGTACGGCGCACGCCGCAAGGACAAGTCCTGGTGGGAAGTGTTCTGACGCCGCCGCGCCGGCAGCAATAAGAAACGGGACGTGTCGGATGACCGTCCCGTTTTTCTTTTGCCGCGGTTATTGCCGTCCTCCGTCGTGATCAGTCGGCGGCGGCATCCCCGTCACCGGTTTCGTCCTGCTGCCCGGCGGGCGAACCGCGCAGCGACTCGAGGAAGCGCACCACCGTGGCCGCCTCGCGCGTGCGCGTGAACGGCGGCAGGCTCTGCCAGATCTGGCGCCCGTAGGGCTTCTCGACCAGGCGCGTATCGAAGATCGCCAGCACGCCGCGATCCGACTCGGAACGGATCAGCCGCCCCGCCCCCTGCTTGAGCGTGATCACCGCATGCGGCAGCTGGTGCACGGCAAACGGGCTCAAGCCCTTCTTCTGCAGCACTTCCATGCGCGCGGCCAGCACCGGATCGTCGGGCGGCGCGAACGGCAGCTTGTCGATGATCACCAGCGACAGCGCCTCGCCGCGCACGTCCACGCCCTCCCAGAAACTCTGGCTGCCCACCAGCACCGCATTGCCCAGCTCGCGGAAGCGGTCCAGCAGCTCGGTGCGGCTGGCCTGGCCCTGCACCAGCAGCGGCAGGTTCAGCCCGCGTTCGGCAAAGGCGTCATAGAGAAGGTCCGAGGCCCGCTGCACCGCGCGCAGCGTGGTGCACAGCAGGAAGGTGCGCCCGCCGGCGGCCTCGATCAGCGGCAGCGCGGCCTGCACCACCGCATCGGTGAACTGCGGCGACTGCGGCGCGGGCATGTCGCGCGGCACGTACAGCAGACCCTGCTTCGCGTAATCGAACGGGCTGGGCAGCGTCAGCGAGCGCTCCTTGTCGAGGCCCAGCTGCGCGGCGTAGTGGGTGAAATTGCCCTTCACCGACAGCGTCGCCGAGGTGAAAACCCACGCGCGCGGCTGGCCGCCGCGCTGGCGCGTGAAGATCGGCGCGATCGACAGCGGCGTGCGGTGCAGCTGCACGGTGTGCGAGAACACTTCGACCCAGCGCACGGTCTCCGGGCCGGTCGCCGCCGCGGCCTCTCCCTGCTCCTCGCCCTCCTGTAGCTGCGGCGCCGGTGCAGCGGGGGCATCGGTGCGCCAGGCGGCCAGCTTGTTGGCCAGCTCGAGCGCGCGGCGGTGGCATTGCTGCAGCGATTCGGCGCGCTCGGCCTGGCTCTCGAGCATCTCGACGAAGTCGGACAGCGCCGCATCCAGCGCATCGAGGGTCTCGTTGAAGGGTTCGGCGATGCGGCGGTCGGCCTCGATCTGCCCCAGCGCCAGGCGCGCGTTGTCCTTGCCGAAGGCCAGGCGCAGGTCGCGCGCGGCGCGTTCCAGCGGCGCGCCCAGCGCCACCCAGTCGACCGCATCGCGCGCATGCGACAGGCCTTCTGCCACGGTGTCGCGCGCGATCTCGAGCAGCTGGCTGGTCGACAGGGTCTCGCCGAAGAACAGCGTCGCGGTTTCGGGCAGCTGGTGCGCCTCGTCGAAGATCACGGTGTTGGCGGCGGGCAGCAGCTCGGCCATGCCGGTGTCGCGCAGCACCACGTCGGCAAAGAACAGGTGGTGGTTGACCACCACCACGTCTGCCTGCTGCGCTTCCTTGCGCGCGCGCATCACGAAGCAGTCCTTGTAATACGGGCATTCCGAGCCGAGGCAGTTGTCGCGCGTGGAGGTCACCATCTGCCACACCGGGGCGTTCTCCGGCACCGACGCCAGTTCCGCCTTGTCGCCGGTCGCGGTTTCCTTGATGAAGCGCCCGATCTCGCGCAGCCACGCCGCATCCTGGCGCGAGGCCAGGCGCCCGCCGGCCTGCGCGCGCTCCAGGTGGTAGTGGCAGACGTAGTTGGCGCGCCCCTTGAGCAGCGCCACCGAGACCGGCACGTTGAGCGCATGGCGCACGGTCGGGATGTCGCGCAGGAACAGCTGGTCCTGCAGGTTCTTGGTGCCGGTCGACAGGATCACCTTGCCGCCCCACAGCATCGCCGGCACCAGGTAGGCGTAGGTCTTGCCGGTGCCGGTGCCGGCCTCGACGATGACGGAATCGTTCTGCGCGATCGCGCCGGCGACGGCCTCGGCCATCTTGTGCTGCGACGCGCGCGGGCGGTAGCCGGGAATGGCCTGGGCCAGCGTGCCGGTATCTGCAAAGATGGTGGCAAGCTCGGCGCCGCGGCTGGCGGCAGCATCGGCCTGCGCGGCATGGCCAGGCGCGGCGGACTCGCTGGGGTCGCTGGGGTCGCTGTCCAGGGACAACTGGCGGGAATCGGGAAGATCGGACAAGGTGGGGAATGTTGTATGGGCTGCGGCAAACCGGCAGCGCTTGCCGGCCATCGCCGCGCCCGGGGCGCGTCGGCGCTCAGGCCGGCACGTCGGGTTCGAGCTGGAGCTGCAGCAGCGTGATGGCGTCCTTCAGCTTGAGCCGGCGCTTCTTCAGCCGGCGCAGCTGCAATTCGTCATGGACTACATCGCCGGCCAGCCGGTCGATCAGGAAGTCGAGATCGCGGTGCTCGATCTGCAGCTCCATGATGCGCCGTTCCAGGGTATTCAGGTTGCTGTCCATCTATGCCTCCGCTGCCATCACGGTGCCGGGGCTCAGAAGCCGAACGGACGCGGCGCCGACGCCGGACCCTGTTGCTGCTCCCGAGCCTTGGCGCGCCGCTCCTCCAGCGCCTTTTGGCGCTGTTCGAGGTCGCGCTGCTTGGCTTCGTATGCCTTCACGTTCTCCTCGCGCTGGCGGGCCTGTTCCGCGCCCTTCTGCTGCGCCTCGCGCATGCGGGCATCGAAGTCGGACTGCTTCTGCTCATAGGCCTGCGCGTTGGCGGCACGCTGCGGGGCCTCGGCCTGGCGCTGTGCGTCGCGCAGCTGCTGTTCCTGCTGCTTCTTCTCGAACGCCTCGCGGCTGGACTGTTCGCTGGCGGCGCGCTGCGGCTGGCTGGCCTCAAACTCGGCGCGGCGCAGGGCCTGTTCGCGGTCGCGCTCGGCGGCGCGGTGGGCGCGCTCGGCCTCGCCTACTTCCAGCTCGCGCTTGCGCAGCACCTGCAGCTCCTCGCGCTGGATTTCCTTGGCGTTGTCGATGCAGCGGGTGACGAAGAACTTGCTGTAGCACTCGCGTTCGGCGGCGGCGAAGCGGTAGTTGGTCCACGCGCGCGAATCGCCGATGGCCTTGCGCTCGGCGGCAAAGTCGCGCGCGCCAGCCGATGCGGGCGCCGCGGCGGGCGCCGAAGCCTGCGCCTGTGCCGCGCGCAGCGGCATCAGCGCGGCGCAGGCCGCCACGGCTACGGCAGCCAGGGCGCCGCGGCGGAACAAGGTGAATTCGGGCACGTTGGCGATGGTTGGCATGGCCGGATGGGTGGCCTGGTCGGCGGCCGGGCGGGACTTGACGATCATGTCCGGATTCTAGCATCCGGGCCGGTCCGGGGCCTGCCTGATGGCACCCGCGGGCACCCGCGCACGTGCGCGCAACGCCTCCCGCGGGCGCCGCGCCGCCGGCCCTGCCGGAGGCCCGCGCGCTTGTGGCAAAATGCCCCGCTTTCGACTGACTGCGTCTCACGCTGCGTTCCACGATGTCCAACCTGCCCGCATCCGTCTCGCAAAAGATCGTCGCGCTCATCGCGGCCGAACTGTCCGTGCAGCCCCGCCAGGTGGCCGCGGCCGTGGCGCTGCTCGATGAAGGCGCGACCGTCCCCTTCATCGCCCGCTACCGCAAGGAAGTGACCGGCAACCTCGACGATACGCAGCTGCGCAACCTGGAAGAGCGCCTGCTGTACCTGCGCGACATGGAAGACCGCCGCGCCGCGATCCTGGCGTCGATCGAGGAGCAAGGCAAGCTCACGCCCGAGCTGCAGGCCGCGATCGAAGCCGCGCAGACCAAGCAGGCGCTGGAAGACCTCTACCTGCCCTACAAGCCCAAGCGCCGCACCCGCGCCCAGATCGCGCGCGAATGCGGGCTGGAGCCGCTGGCGCTGGCGTTGCTGGCCGATCCCACGCTCGACCCGCAGGCCGAGGCAGCGAAGTACGTCAACGGCAACCCCACCGCCGACGGCGGCGTGCCCGACGTCAAGGCCGCGCTCGACGGCGCGCGCGACATCCTGTCGGAACAGTTCGGCGAAACCGCCGAGCTGCTGGGCAAGCTGCGCGAGCACCTGTGGAACCACGGCGTGGTGGCCTCCACGGTGATGGAAGGCAAGGAAACCGCGGAAGAAGAGAAATTCCGCGACTACTACAACTACAGCGAGACCCTGCGCACGGTGCCGTCGCATCGCGCGCTGGCGCTGTTCCGCGGCCGCAATGCCGGCGTGCTGATGGTCAAGCTGGGCCTGGGCGAAGAGCAGGACGCGCTGGTGCCGCACCCGTGCGAAGGCATGATCGCGCGCCATGTCGGCATCCAGCAGCTGGGCCGCCCAGCCGACAAGTGGCTCGGCGACGTGTGCCGCTGGTGCTGGCGCGTCAAGGTGCAGCCGCACCTGGAGACCGAGCTGCTGACGCAGCTGCGCGAAACCGCCGAGAGCGAGGCCATCAAGGTGTTCGGCCGCAACCTGCATGAGCTGCTGCTGGCGGCGCCGGCCGGTCCCAAGGCGGTGATGGGCATCGACCCCGGCATCCGCACCGGCTGCAAGGTGGCGGTGGTCGACAGCACCGGCAAGCTGCTGGAGACCGCCACCATTTATCCGCACGAGCCGCGCCGCGACTGGAACGGCTCGCTGGCGGTGCTGGCGCGCCTGGCAAGGCAGCACGGCGTGGCGCTGGTCTCGATCGGCAACGGCACCGCCAGCCGCGAGACCGACAAGCTGGTGCAGGACCTGATGAAGCAGATGCCCGAGCTCAAGCTGACCAAGATCGTCGTCAGCGAAGCCGGCGCTTCGGTTTACTCGGCGTCCGAACTGGCCGCCAAGGAATTCCCTGACCTGGATGTGTCGCTGCGCGGGGCGGTGTCGATCGCGCGCCGGCTGCAGGATCCGCTCGCCGAGCTGGTCAAGATCGATCCCAAGTCGATCGGCGTGGGCCAGTACCAGCACGACGTCAACCAGCGCGAGCTGGCGCGCGCGCTCGACGCGGTGGTCGAGGACTGCGTCAACGCCGTCGGCGTCGACGTCAACACCGCCTCGGCGCCGCTGCTGGCGCGCGTGTCGGGCCTGAATTCGGTGCTGGCGCGCAATATCGTCGAGTTCCGCGACGCCAACGGCGCCTTCGCCAACCGCAATGCGCTGAAGCAGGTGCCGCGCCTGGGCGACAAGACCTTCGAGCAGGCCGCCGGCTTCCTGCGCATCAACGACGGCGACAATCCGCTCGACCGCTCGTCGGTGCACCCGGAAGCGTACCCGGTGGTGCAGCGCATCCTGGACCACGTCAAGAAGGGCCTGCGCGATGTGATGGGCAACCGCGAGGCGCTGCGCGGGCTGGCGCCGGAAAAGTTCACCGACGATGCGTTCGGCCTGCCCACGGTGCGCGACATCCTGTCCGAACTGGAAAAGCCGGGCCGCGACCCGCGCCCCGAATTCAAGACCGCGACCTTCCAGGAAGGCGTGGAGGACGTCAAGGACCTGCAGCCCGGCATGGTGCTCGAAGGCGTGGTCACCAACGTGGCCGCGTTCGGCGCGTTTGTCGATATCGGCGTGCACCAGGACGGCCTGGTCCATATCTCGGCGCTGTCGAACAAGTTCGTCAAGGACGCGCATGAGGTGGTCAAGGCCGGGCAGATCGTCAAGGTCAAGGTGATGGAGGTTGACGTCAAGCGCAACCGCATCGGCCTGTCGATGCGGCTCGACGACGAGCCCGGCCAGGCCGCGGCGCGTGCGGGTGGTGGTGACCGCAGCGGCCAGCGCAATGGCGGCGGCAAGGGCTTCGGCGGCGGCCGCCGCGAGCCCGAGCCGGCCGGTGCCATGGCCGCCGCCTTCGCCAAGCTCAAGCGCTGACGCGCCTGCTTGGGACACAACGCCCCGCACGGGAAGCCGTGCGGGGCGTTGTCTTTTCACGCGCCGTGGACGATGCGCACGACCAGGCCTTTGCCGGAGCCCTCGGCGCCCTCGACACGGTTGGCAAACGCCATCTCCAGCCCATGCAGCCGCGCCACCCGCCGCGCGATGGAAATGCCCAGGCCGTGGCCCTGCTCGCGCTGCCCGGCGCCGCGGAAGAAGCGGTCGCCGAGGCGCGCCAGCAGTTCCGGCGCGACGCCGGGCCCCTGGTCGCGCACGGTGATGCTGTCGCGCCGGAACTCGACCAGCACCAGCGCGCCCGGCGGGCTGTAGCGGATGGCGTTGTCGAGCAGGTTGCGCAGCAGCAGCGACAGCAGCGCGGGATCGCCCGCCACGGGCAACGGCGACTGGCCTTGCGGCGGCCAGGCCAGTTCCACGTCGACCTGCTTCTGCTGCGCCAGCGCCAGGCAGTCGGACAACGCCTGCTGCGCCACCGGCACCCAGTTGACCGGCTGGCGCGACGGCAGCCCGGCGGCGTCCTCGAGCCGGCTCAGCGTCAGCAGCTGCGACACCAGCCGGCCGATGCGGTCGATGCCGGCGGCGACATTGGCCCGCGCCAGCGCACGTTCGTCGCGGTCGGGCGAGCGCTCGGCGATTTCCCACTGCGCCTTGAGCGCGGCCAGCGGCGTGCGCATCTCGTGCGCGGCATCGGCGGTCAGGCGCCGCTCATGCTCGATCGAATCGGAAACGCGCGCCAGCAGCCGGTTCATCGCATGCACCAGCGGCACCAGTTCGCCGGGTACGGCAGCGAGGCTGAGCGGACGGCGATCGTCGGTGGCACGCGCCTCGATATCCGCGGACAGCGTGCGCACCGGCGCCATCGCGCGCCGCATGAAGCCGATCAGCAGGCCGATCAGCAGCGGCAGGCCCACCGCCCACGGCAGCACCTGTGCGGCGATGTAGGACAGGATCAGCTCATTGCGCTCGCCCAGCTGCTGGCCCACGCACACGCGCCAGCCGGTGTCGGGATCGTCGAGATAATAGAGCCGCCAGCGCTGGCGCTCGAGCGTGACGTCGGTAAAGCCCTTGACGCCTTCGGCGCGCGGCAGCTTGTCGCCGTCGGGATCGATATGAAGCGGCTTGCCGTCGGGCAGCCACGCGGCGATGGCGAGGTCGCCCAGGCCGGCATCGCCCAGGTCACCCTCATCCAGACGCGGCACGCGCGCACGCGACAGGCCGGCGCCGATGTCGACCAGCGGCACCACCGACTGCATCTGCAGCGCCATGCGCACCATGTCGGTGTCATAGAGCTCGTTGATCTCGTGCCGGGCGCGTACGTAGGTCATGCCCAGCGTAAGCAGCCATACCACCGGCGCGACCACCAGCACCGCCAGCACCAGCCTGCGCTGCAGCGTCATGCGCAGTCCTCGGCCGCGCCCAGCGTGTAGCCGGCGCCGCGGAAGGTGCGCACGATCTTCGGATGGATCTTGCGGCGCAGGTGGTGGATATGGACTTCGAGCGCGTTGCTCTCGATGCCGCCCTGCCAGTCGTAGAGTTTGTCGCGCAGCACCTCGCGCGTCAGCAGACGGTTGGGATGCGCCAGCAGCAGCTCCAGCAGCATGGCTTCGCGGCTGGTCAGCTCCACCGGCTGGCCCTGCCAGTACGCCTGGCGCGCGGCCGGGTGGAAGGCCAGCGCGCCGTGCTGCCACACCGGCGCGGACATGCCCGCCGCGCGGCGCGTGACCGCGCGCAGCCGCGCCGCCAGCTCGTCGAGCGCGACCGGCTTGACCAGGTAGTCGTCGGCACCGGCATCGAGCCCGCCGATGCGGCTGTCGACGGCATCGCGCGCGGTCAGCACGATCACCGGGATGCGGCAGCCGCGCCCGCGCCAGCGCGCCAGCAGCGTCATGCCGTCGTCGCCGGGCAGGCCCAGGTCGAGCACCACGGCATCGTAGTGGGCCAGCGCGAGCGCGTGGTCGGCATCGGTGCCGTTGCGGAACCAGTCGACCGCGTAGTCGAGCAGCTGCAGGCCGCGGCGCAGCCCGTCGCCCAGCATCGGGTCGTCTTCAACGATAAGGAGTCTCATGCTCTGGAGTGGCCTGGAGGTATCACGGCAGCCGGTGCGCAAAAAGCGCGGCGGCTTAATGTGCCGTTAAGGTTGGCGAATTATGCTCGGCACACCTTTCAGGCGCCTGTCCGTACAACGCGGCGCACAGCGCCGGCGTGGACATGCTCCGCTCGCGCCGGCCCGTCCGCGCTTGCCGCGCCAGATTTTCCGCACCTTCCAAGCCGCCCCGCATGCCGCACCGTTCCGATCGCCTTGCCGCCGAGCCCGGGCTAATCGCCACCAGGGCCGCCCCGCGCGTGGACGGCATGCCGGCACTGGCACCGGCGCTGGTGGTGCTGGCCTTTGCGCTGCTGTGGTTCGGCACGCTCGGCATGCGCCACCTGCTCGGCCCTGACGAAGGCCGCTATGCCGAGATCGCGCGCGAGATGCTGAGCCGCGGCGACTGGGTCACGATCCGCTACGACGGCCTGAAGTACTTCGAGAAACCACCGTTCCACATGTGGATGACGGCGGTGTCGTATGCGCTGTTCGGCATCGGCGACTGGCAGGCGCGGCTGTGCGTGGCGCTTTCCGGGGCCGTGGGGACGGCGGTATCGATGCTCGCGGCCGCCCGCTGGTTCGGCGCGCGCGCCGGGCTGATGGCCGGGCTGGTGCTGGCCGGTGCGCCGATGTGGAATATCGCGGCGCATTTCAACACGCTCGACATGACGCTGTCCGGCGCCATGGCGTGCGCGCTGGCCAGCCTGCTGCTGGCGCAACATCCGGCGACAACGCCGGCCGTGCGCCGCCGGTGGATGCTGGCGTGCTGGGCGGCCATGGGCGTGGCGGTGCTGACCAAGGGGCTGGTCGGCGTGGCGCTGCCGGGGCTGGTGCTGGTGCTGTACACCGCCGTCACGCGCGACCTGGCCCTGTGGCGGCGCCTGCATGCGCCGGCCGGGATCGCGCTGATGCTGCTGGTGGCCATGCCGTGGTACTGGCTGGTGGCGCGGCGCAACCCGGAATTCCTGCGCTTCTTCTTCATCCATGAGCACTGGCACCGCTATACCTCGACCGTGCATGCGCGCACCGGCGCGCCGTGGTACTTCGTGCCGCTGCTGGTTGGCGGCTTCCTGCCATGGCTGGGTCTGCTGCCGGGCATGGTACACGCGGTCACGCGGCGCGCCGGCGTGGCACCCGCGGCCGGCCCCGACACGCCGTTCCAGCCCGCGCTGATGGCGGCGGTATGGGCGCTGGCCATCTTCGGCTTCTTCAGCCTGTCGGGTTCGAAGCTGCCGGGCTATATCGTGCCGGTGTTCCCCGCGCTCGGCATCCTGGGCGGCGTGGCGCTGGCGCACGCGCAGGAGCATGCCTGGACCCGGCAAGTGCGCGCCATGCTGGCGCTGGGGGCCATCGGCCTGCTGGCGAGCCCGGTGGTGGCCACGCTCGATGCCAACAACACGCCCAATGCGCTGTACCGCCACTACGCGATCTGGGCAGCGCTGGCTTGCGCGCTGGTGATGGCCAGTGCCGCTGCGGCCTTATGGCTGCTTCGGCGCCACGGCCGCATGGCCAGTGTCACGGGCTATGCGTTCGGCATGCTGCTGGCATTTTCCACCGCGCTGCTCGGCCACGAAGCGATCGGCCGGTCCGCCTCCGGCATCGATCTGGTCGCGCCGGTCGGGCGCGTGCTGCGGCCCGGCATGCCGCTGTACGGTGTCGGCATGCTCGACCACACGCTGCCGTTCTACCTGCGCCATCCGCTCACCATGGTGGCGCAGGCCGACGAGCTGGCCTTCGGCGCCGCGCAGGAGCCGCAAAAATGGCTGCCAACCATCGACGCCTTCCTCGACGCCTGGCGGCATGGTCCGCGCGCCGTCGCGCTGCTGTCGCCGCAAGCGTATGCCGAACTGAGCGCGCGCGTGCCGATGCATGTCATCGCGCGCGACTGGCGCCGCGTCGCGGTGTCCAACTTTGCCTTCGCCGGCGAGCTCGCGACGCGCCGGCTTGTTTCAGCCCCTCCTGCCACTCCCGCTGCAACTCCCCTAGCCACCCTTTAACGCATGCAAGTCAAGAAAGTACTGATTCTCGGCGTCAACGGCTTCATCGGCCACCACCTGACGCGCCGCATCCTGGAAACCACGCCATGGGAAGTCTATGGCATGGACATGAACACGGACCGCCTGGGCGACCTCGTCGACCACCCGCGCATGCACTTCTTCGAGGGCGACATCACCATCAACAAGGAGTGGATCGAGTACAACATCCGCAAGTGCGACGCGGTGCTGCCGCTGGTCGCCATCGCCACCCCGGCCACCTACGTGCGCCAGCCGCTGCGCGTGTTCGAGCTGGACTTCGAGGCCAACCTGCCGATCGTGCGCGCCGCGGTCAAGTACCGCAAGCACCTGGTGTTCCCGTCGACCTCCGAGGTCTACGGCATGTGCGGCGACGAGGAATTCGACCCTGACGCCTCGCCGCTGGTCTACGGCCCGATCAACAAGCCGCGCTGGATCTACGCCTGCTCCAAGCAGCTGATGGACCGCGTGATCCATGCCTATGGCATGGAGCAAGGGCTGAACTACACGCTGTTCCGCCCGTTCAACTGGATCGGCGCGGGGCTGGACTCGATCTTCGAATCGAAGGAAGGCTCGTCGCGCGTGGTAACGCAGTTCCTCGGCCATATCGTGCGCGGCGAACCGATCAGGCTGGTCGACGGCGGCGCGCAGCAACGCGCCTTCGCCGACATCGCCGACGGCATCAGCGCGCTGATGCGCATCATCGAGAATCCCGGCGGCGTGGCCAGCGGCAAGATCTACAACATCGGCAACCCGGGCAATATCCACTCGGTGCGCGAGCTCGCCGAGATGATGCTGGAGATGGCCGGCAGCTACCCGGAATACGCGCAGCAAGCGCGCCACACGCAGATCGTCGAGACCTCGTCGGGCGACTTCTACGGCAAGGGCTACCAGGACGTGCAGCACCGCGTGCCGAAGATCGACAACACCATCGAGGAACTGGGGTGGGAGCCGAGGATAGGGATGGAGGTGTCGCTGCGGCGGATCTTCGAGGCCTACCGCGGGCACGTGAGCGACGCCCGCGTGCTGGTCAACCAGGGCTGAGCGCGCGGCGCGTGCAAAGCAAGACGGCGGTGCCATGGCACCGCCGTCTTACATCGGGCGCGCTTAGCCCACCGAGACCTCGATCCGGCGCGGCCGCGCTTCATCGCGGCGCGGGATGGTCAGCTTCAGCACGCCATCCTGCAGGTTGGCCTCGATCGCGGACGCGTCCAGGTCCGGGCTGAGCGTGAACGTGCGCGCATAGCGCGGCTGACGTACCTCGGCATGCTGCACGCGCAGGCCCGACGGCATTGGCAGCACCGCCTCGCCCTCGATGCGCAGGCTGCTGTCGTGCACGTTGACCTCCAGCTTCTCGCGCGGCACCCCCGGCAGGTCCGCCCAAAGCGTAACGCCCGCGGCGGTCTCGAAGATGTCGACGGCGGGGATCAGCGTCATGGCCGGGGCCGGGGCCTCTTCGCGGTGTTGCGCCACGGCACCACCCTGCCCGGCCGCATTGGCCTGGTCGCGCTGGACGACTTGATTCGAATCGGTCATGGCTACCTCCTCACATTAGCTGACGGTGATGGCACGCGGGCGCGAGGCCTCGCGCTTGCCGACGCTGATCGACAGGCAGCCGTTGGCGTAGCGTGCCTGCACCTTGTCGGGATCGGCCGCCTGCGGCAGCTCGATCACACGGCGGAAGCTGCCCGCAAAGCGCTCCTGCGCATAGGGCCGCGCCTCGGCGTCGCCCTCGGGTTGGGTCGCGGCGCGCTCGCCGCTGATAGTCAGCAGGCCCTTGTCGACCGACACCTCGAACTGCTCCGCCTTCAGGCCCGGGGCAAACACCACGATCTCGATGGAGTCGTCGGTGGTGCCGATATTGAGCGGCGGAAACGCACCGAAACGCCCGGAGCGCAGGCTGGACGGAAAGCCGCCGAACAGGCTCGCCATCTGCCGTTGCATCCGGTCGAATTCACTGAACAGATCAGTCCCGAAAATGAAGTCACTCATGGTTGGATCCTCCTTCTGTGCAGCGGGGAGGCGCACGGACGCCTTGTTTCCCGGCCGCCGGTACGCCGGCTGGCGGGGAAGCCACAGCGCGTTGCTGCAGCGGCTGGGCAATCCTTAATTAGTGTCCGGGCCGGAGGATTTCAAGAGGGCCTGGTGCAGGCTGGCCGGCGCCTCAGGCACCGGCGCGATCGAAGCCGGCCTTGCGCGCCAGCACGATGGCCTGGCCGCGGTTTTCCACTTCCAGCTTGGCGAAGATGCTGGTGATATGGTTGCGCACGGTCTTTTCGCACAGGTCCAGGTGGGCAGCGATCTGCGCGTTGTCGCGCCCCTGCGCGATCAGTTCGACGATATCGCGCTCGCGGCGCGTGAGCGCGGTGAACGCGGCGAACGCGGGAGAGCGTGCCGGCTGCGCCGACGGCAGGAACGCGCGCACCTCGTCGAGCCAGCGGCGCCACGCCGGCTCGTCCTCCAGCAGCAGGTGGTTGCCGCTTTCCAGCGGCACGAAGCGCGCGCCGGGAATCTCGCTGGCAATCAGGCGGCCTTCGTCGAACGGCACGCGCGCGTCGCGCACCGCGTGCAGCACCAGCGTCGGGCACGATACGCGCGGCAGCAGCGCCACCACGTCGATGTCGTTGAACACGCGCATGAAGCGCGCGGCATTCAGCGGCGAGGTCGACACCCGCTCGAGTTCGTTGAACCAGGCATGCTGCTCGGCGGTGCCGCCGGGAATGAACTGGGTGGTGAAGAACTGGCGGAAGGCGGGGTTCTCCTGGCCCCAGCCCAGTTCGGCCAGCTTGTTCATCAGCTCGGCCTCTTCCAGCAGGCGCTGGCTCAGGTGGTCGCGCTTCAGGCGCCCGCGCGCGTAGCCGCCGTGCAGCACCAGGTGGCTGACCCGCTGCGGATGCGCGACCGCGTAGGCCACGGCGATCGATGCGCCCTGCGAGATACCCAGCAGCGGGAAATGGTCGACGCCGGTGGCGTCGACGATGGTTTCGAGATCGCGCAGCCAGGCATCGAAGGACAGGTCCTCGATGTCGCGGTCGGACAGCCCGCAGCCGCGCTCGTCATAGCGGATCAGCGTATGCGTGTCGGACAGCGCCGTGATCATGTGGCTCCACACCGGGCTGCCGACGTCGAACTCCAGATGGCTCATCCAGTTGGCCGCCTTGACCAGCGGCGCGCCGCTGCCGGTGACGGCATAGGCCAGCCGCACGCCATCGCGGCTGGTGCACAGGCGGATCTGCTGCTTGAACATCGGCATGTCGGGGCCGCGCGGGCAGGAGCTGCCGGCCGGCGGCCGCGGGCCGCGGCCGCCATGCGGGCGCGCCGCGTGACTTCCCTAGCTTAGGCAAAGGAGGAGCGGCGCAAAAGCGCCGCCGTGGGTTCAGGACAGGCATTCCCCGCTGCCGCGCGCATCGCTGCGCGCGCCGTCGACATACGGGTCACGAGCGGGGACGCGCGCGCCCTCGGTAAAGACATCGAAGCGGCCCATGCGCGCGCCATCCGTATAGGGGTCCGGCTTGCTCATGCCGTCCTGGCTCGCGTCGAAGCCGCGCACCCGGCACACGGAAAGGTTGCCGCGCGCCACCACGGGCAGCACCGCGGTCTTTGCGTCCGGACTGCGCGCGCCCTCGGTAAACGCATCGCGCTGCGCGGCGTGGCGCGGCATGGCAGCGGCCAGCGCTTCGCCATAGGCACCGGCGCTGGCCGGCTGGCTCAGGCCGGCGGCAAGTGCGGCAGCGGCAACGAGGGTGTAGGCAAGATTCCTGTGCATTGCAATCTCCAACTGCGGTAGCCGGCGGCAGGGTCAGCCGCGGCGGCTCCGTCATTCAGGCGATCGGCGGCGAAACGGCGTGGCTGCACGGGATCGCCCGTGCCGTGCAAGCCATGGCCTGGCGCCGGCCGGCTGCCATCCCATCAGGGCAGCGGCGTGGCGCCGGACTCCGTGGTTCCGGGGGTGTGCTGGGGCAGTCTGGAGGCCGCCGCGCCGACGAGGGAACTGCCGCAAGGCGCGGGGCTGAGACAAGCTGAGGGACGCATTGTCGGATGCGGACCGGCTGGCCGCATGAGGCCACGGTCCCGGTTCGGGCTGCCGCATGGCCGTTTTCCGGGACCTGTGCCCCGCCGCCGGGTGTTGCGGCCAACGCGTGACCAGAGCGCCGCCAAAACAAAAGCCCCCCGGGGCGCCTGGCGGCGCCGACCGGGGGCTGGCGGAGCGGGCGGCGGGCGGCGGGCGCCGCCCCCGCTCGCTCAGATCTCGACCTTGGTGCCCAGTTCGACGACCCGGTTGGCCGGGATCTGGAAGAAGTCCGACGGCTTGGCGCCGTTCTGGTGCATCCACGCGAACAGGCTTTCGCGCCACATCGGCATGCCCGGCAGCTTGGACGGGATCACCGATTCGCGGGCGATGAAGAACGAGGTCTCCATCAGCTCGAAATGCATGTCCAGCTTGCGATCGGCCAGGTCCAGCACCTTCTGCACGTCCGGCGTTTCCTTGAAGCCGTATTCGGACTTGAGGATGAACACGCCGCCGCCGAGGTCCTTGCAGCTCAGGCGCTGGTCGTCATCGACGTACGGCACGTCGCGCGTGATGAAGTTCAGGAACACCACGCGCTCATGCAGCACGCGGTTGTGCTTCAGGTTGTGCAGCAGCGAGACCGGCACCGAGTCGGTGTTGCCGGTCAGGAACACCGCGGTGCCCTCGACCCGGTGCGGCGGGTGCGCCAGCAGGCCGGCGATGAAGGGCTCGAGCGGGATGCCGTCTTCCAGGCTGCGCGCGCGCAGCAGCTTGCGCCCGCTGTACCACGTCATCAGCAGGAAGAACGCGCTGCTGCCCAGCAGCAGCGGGAACCAGCCGCCCTCGGCGACCTTGAGCAGGTTGGCCGCGAAGAACGACAGGTCGACCACCAGGAAGGCCGCGCCCAGCACTGCGACCAGCGCCGGGTTCCATTTCCAGACGTTGCGCATGCACACCGTCGCCAGGATGGTGGTGATGACCATGGTGGTGGTCACCGCGATGCCATAGGCCGCCGCCAGGTTCTCCGACTTCTTGAACGAGATCACCACGCCGAATACCAGCGCCAGCAGCATCCAGTTGACCACCGGCAGGTAGATCTGGCCGATCTCCGCCGCCGAGGTATAGCGCACCCGCATGCGCGGCAGGAAGCCCAACTGGATCGCCTGGCTGGTCAGCGAGTACGCGCCCGAGATCACCGCCTGCGAGGCAATCACGGTGGCGCAGGTGGCCAGCAGCACCATCGGGATCAGCAACAGCTCCGGCACCATCAGGTAGAACGGGTTCTCGGCGCCGGCCGGATTGTTCAGCAGCATCGCGCCCTGGCCGAAGTAGTTCAGCATCAGGCACGGCATCACCAGGATGAACCAGCCGATGCGGATCGGGCGCGCGCCGAAGTGGCCCATGTCGACGTACAGGGCCTCGGCCCCGGTCAGCACCAGGAACACCGAGCCGAGCACGATGAACGCCTGCAGCGAGTGCTCGACCAGGAAGGTGATGCCGTAGTAGGGATTCACCGCCTTCAGGATCTCCGGCGCCTGCACCAGGTTGTAGACGCCCAATGCGCCCAGCGCGAGGAACCACGCCAACATCACCGGCCCGAACAGCTTGCCCACCGCCGCGGTGCCGTGGCGCTGGATCAGAAACAGTGCGGCCAGGATCACCAGCGTGATCGGTATCACGAATTGCGACAGCTGCGGCGCGGCGATCTCCAGCCCCTCCACCGCCGACAGCACCGAGATCGCCGGCGTGATCACCGCATCGCCGTAGAACATGCAGGCGCCGAAGATGCCCAGCATCATCAGCACTTTGGCCTTGCCGGAGCGCGGCGCCACGGTGCGCAGCACCAGCGCCATCAGCGCCAGCACGCCACCCTCGCCGTCGTTGTCGGCCCGCATCACGAACACCACGTACTTGATCGAGACCACGATGATCATGGCCCAGAACAGCATGGAGATCACGCCCAGCACGGCGTCCGTGCTGAAGGCGATGCCGTGCTCCTTGCTGAAGCATTCCTTGAGGGCGTAGAGCGGGCTGGTGCCGATGTCGCCGAAGACGACGCCTACCGCGCCGAGCACCAGCGCGCGCGTGCTGGGGCTCTCGACAAAATAGTGGCTGGTTGTGGATTGGGTCATGAAGTTGGGTCTGCTCGACCGGAGCGCCGGCAGGTTTGTTGGCTCTGCCGCGGGCCGGTCCGATCCGGCGCAACAGCTTGCTGCGCGCGGGGCCGGTGCTGGTTGCGGTTCTTATTGCATTGCACAAACGCGCGCAATTCTAGTTGAACTGTCGACTATCGACCACTGCGGCAAACAGGGATGCCGCTTTCGTGACTTGGGAAGGATGGGAGGGAAGTGGCGGATGGTCAAGCCCCGCGAGAGCAAAACAGCGATACCTTGCGCCCGCAAGTGCCGTTGCGGCAGGGCAACAATAGTGCCTTATCGGACACTTCAACGAGTTCAGACGCCGAGGTAACGGTCCAGCGCTTCCGGCTTGCCGGCCAGGTCCGAGGCGGGTCCGGACAGCACCACCCGGCCCTTTTCCAGCACCACGGCACGGTCGGCGTGCGCCAGCACCGAACGGAAGTTGCGGTCGACCACCACCGACGCGATGCCGGTGGCCCGTACGGTGGCGATGACGGCCCAGATCTCGCGCACGATGCGCGGCGCCAGTCCTTCGGTGGCCTCGTCCAGCACCAGACAGTCCGGATTGGTCATCAGCGCGCGGCCGATCGACAGCATCTGCTGCTCGCCGCCCGACAGCTGCTGGCCGCCATGGGACAGGCGTTCCTTCAGGCGCGGGAACAGGTCGAGCACGCGCGCCTCGTCCCAGTCGCTGCGGCCATGGCAGCCCTTGCGCGCCGCCATCAGCAGGTTCTCGCGCACCGACAGGCTCGGGAAGATGCCGCGCCCTTCCGGCACGTAGGCCACGCCCAGGCGTGCCACCTCGAACGGCTGCGCGCGCGAGACGTCGCGGCCGGCCACACGGATGCGGCCCTGGCGCTGGCGCACATGCCCCAGCAGCGTGCGCAACAGCGTGCTCTTGCCCATGCCGTTGCGCCCCAGCAGCCCGACCGTCTCGCCCGCGCCGACGGTGAAGTCGATGTCGCGCAGCACGTGGCTGGAGCCATACCAGGCGTTGATGCCGGTGGCCTCGATCATCGGCGTCGGCTGCGCCGCAGCGGTGTTGGGCAGGTTCATGCGGCCTCGTCCTCTTCCTCGCCCAGGTAGGCGACCTGGACCTCATGGTTGGTGCGGATCGCCTCGGGGCTGCCGGTGGCGATCACGGCGCCGTTGACCATCACGGTGATGCGGTCGGCAACCGAGAACACCGCGTCCATGTCGTGCTCCACCAGCAGGATGGCGTGGCCTTCGCGCAGGCCGCGCAGCAGTGCCAGCATCCGGGCCGATTCTTCCGCGCCCATGCCGGCCAGCGGCTCGTCCAGCAGCAGCGCGACCGGCTGCGTGGCCAGGCACATCGCCACCTCCAGCTGGCGCTTCTGCCCGTGCGCGAGATCGCTGGCGCGCCGGTCCGCCAGGTGCTCCAGCCCGGCGCGCTCCATGGCCTCGTCGGCCAGCGTCGCGGCGGTGCGGCAGCCCTGGGCGCTTTCCCATAGCCGCCAGGCGCGCTGGGCGCGCGACTGCGCCGCCAGCCGGCAGTTCTCGCGCACCGTCAGCGGCAGGAAGATGTTGTTGCGCTGGTAGCTGCGCCCCACCCCATGGCGCGCCAGCCGCGGCTGCGACCAGCCGGTCACGTCCTCGCCCTTCAGGCGCAGCCGGCCCGACGAAGGCGGCAATTCGCCGGACAGCATATTGATCAGGGTCGACTTGCCGGCGCCGTTGGTGCCGATCACGGCGTGGATCTCATGCAGCGCCAGCGTCAGGTCGACTGCAGCCACGGCGGTCAGACCGCCGAAGCGCCGGGTCAGCTGCTGCGCCTCGAGGATGGGGGTGGCGGGCGCATTCATGCGGCCTCCGTATGGCTGCGCGGCTCTGCAGGGGTCTCGCCGGTGCCGGAGCCGGCATCGCCATTGCGGCGGCGCCGGCGCCCGTGCCGCAGCACCGATGGCAGGCTCACCAGCCCGCGCGGCAGCAGCGCCACCGCGACAATGATGAAGCCGCCCATCAGCAGCTGCCAGTGCTTGGTCAGGGTACTGAACCACTCGGCCAGCAGCACGAACGAGAACGCGCCCAGCACCGCGCCGGCCAGGCTGCCGACGCCGCCCAGGATCACCATCAGCATGGCGTTGCCGGACTGGTGCCACGACGCGATCTCCGGATTGACGAAGCCGAACTGGATCGCATAGAGGAATCCGGCCAGCCCCGCCAGCAGCCCCCCCGCGACAAAGGCGCCAAGCTGGTAGCGATAGGTGGCATAGCCGGCCGCGCGCATGCGCTGCTCGTTGTGGCGGATGCCGACCAGCGCGTGGCCGAAGCGCGAGCGCAGCACCAGCATCAGCACCGCCACGGTCGCCACCAGCCCGAGCCACACCAGCCAGTAGAAGTGCATCGGGTCGTTCACCGTCAGCAGGTGCTCGCCGGGCACGGGAAATTCCGGGCGGAAGTAGATATAGGTGCCGTCGCTGCCGCCTGCGACCTTGGTGTCGTGGAACACGAAATACACCATCTGCGCGAACGCCAGCGTCACCATGATGAAATACACGCCGCGCGTGCGCAGCACCAGCGCGCCCACCACCAGCGCCAGCGCGGCCGATGCCGCCAGCGCGCCGGCCAGCAGCACCCAGCCGTTGCCGGGCCCGCTCTGCGGCGCCAGCATGGCGGTGGCATAGGCGGCCATGGCGAAGTAGGCGGCATGGCCCAGGCTGACCAGCCCGGTGTAGCCGATCAGCAGCTGCAGCGACAGCGCGAAGATCGCCATGATCATCACCTTGCTGAGCAGCTCGATATAGAACTTGTGGCTGTCCGCGGTCAGTAGCAGCGGCAGCCCGGCCAGCACCGCGAAGGCCACTACCCAGCCCAGCGCGGTGGCCAGCGTGGCGTTGCGCGCAGCGTGCCCGCGCGCCGGCAATGTCGTCGGATTCATGTCATCCCGCCTTGAACAGCCCCTGCGGCTTCCACAGCAGGATCACCGCCATCAGCAGGTAGATCAGCACGCCGGCTGCCTCCTGCCAGAACACCTTGCCGAAGGTATCGACAAAGCCCAGCAACAGCGACGCCACCAGCGCGCCCTTGACCGAGCCGATGCCGCCGATCACCACCACGACGAAACAGACGATCAGCACCTGCGCGCCCATGCCCGGATAGACCGACGACACCGGCGCGGCGATCATGCCGGCCAGCACCGCCAGCGCCACGCCGAGCGCGAACACGAAGCGGTACAGCACCGTGATATTGATGCCGAGCGACTGCACCATCTCGCGGTTGGTGGCGCCGGCGCGGATCATCATGCCCAGCCGCGTGCGCCGGATCACGTAGTACATCGCCAGCGCCACCACCAGGCAGACGGCGGAGATGAACAGGCGGTACACCGGATACGTCATGTCGTTGCCGATCGGCAGCGCGCCGTCGAGCAGCGCCGGCACCTGCACGCCGTGCACGTCGTCGCCGACCAGGATGCTGCGCAGTTCCTCGAACACCAGGATCAGGCCATAGGTCATCAGCACCTGCTGCAGGTGGTCGCGCTCGTACAGGTAGCTGAAGAAGGCCCACTCCAGCACATAGCCGAACGCCACCGCCAGCACGATGCCCAGCGGAATGGCGATGAACAGGTTGCCGGTCAGTCCGGCCAGCGTGAAGGCCAGGTAGGCGCCCAGCATGTAGAAGCTGCCGTGCGCCAGGTTGATCACGCCCATGATGCCGAAGATCAGCGTCAGGCCGCTGGCGACCAGGAACAGCAGCAGGCCGTACTGGACGCTGTTCAGGCACTGGATGAGGAAGGAGACGATGTCCATCGGGGCACTTCTGCAAACTACGACAGGATGACGGTTTTGGGTGCACCCAAGCCGCCCGAACTTGCCTCAGCAAGGTGTTCTCCCTCTCCCCGCATGGGGAGAGGGTCGGGGTGAGGGGGGGTTTAGCTAGGAACCACGTCAAGCGGGGCCAATGGTTCTATAAATCTGCGCGCTCAGCCGTTGATCCGCCTGCCCTCACCCCCTGCCCCTCTCCCGCAAGCGGGAGAGGGGAGCAAACATGCGGATGAAAAAAGACTTACAGCCTGCACCCGCGCGCCGGATCGGCCAGCGCCTTCACCGCCACGGAGCTGACCTTGTTCTCGCGCCCGTCGACCTTGCGCAGGTAGAAGTCCTGCACCGGGTTGTGCGCCTTGGACAGCGTGAAGGTGCCGCGCGGGCTGTCGATCCGGGCGCCGCCCATGGCCTTGTACAGGTCGGCCTTGCGCGTCATGTCGCCCTTCACCGCGGTCGCGCCGGCCGCCAGCAGTTGCGCGGCATCGTAGCCCTGCACCGCGTACACGTCGGGCTGCAGCTTGTAGGTCTTGGCGTAGTCCAGGCGGAAGTTCTTGTCGCGCGCGTTGGTCAGGCCATCGGCGTAATGCAGCGTGGTTTCCAGCCCCTGCGCGGCGTTGCCCTGCGCCTCGAGCGTGCCGTCGGTCAGGAAGCCCGAGCCGTACAGCGGGATCTTGTCCTTCAGCCCGGCCGCGGCCCAGTCCTTGACGAACTTGACCGCGCCGCCGCCGGCAAAGAACACGAACACGGCATCGGGCTTGAGCGATGCCACTTCGGTGATCAGCGCCTGGAACTCGACATTGGGGAACGGCAGGCTCAGCTCCTTCACCACCTTGCCGCCCTTGGCCTCGAACGCTTCCTTGAAGCCCTTGACCGATTGCTCCCCGGCGGCGTACTTCCAGGTCAGCGTCACCACCTTCTTCAGGCCGCGCTCGCCCAGCACCTGGCCCATGGCATAGCCCGGCTGCCAGTTCGAGAACGAGGTGCGGAAGATATTGGGCCCGCACAGCGGCCCGGTGGCCTCGTCGACGCCGGCGTTGGGAATGATCAGCAGCGTGTTGTTTTCCTTGGCCACCTTGACGATGCCCATCTGCACGCCGGAATGCACCGTGCCGACCACCACGTCGACCTGGTCGCGCTTGACCAGCTTGGTGGCATTCTCCGGGGCCTTGGCCGGATCGGACTCGTCGTCGACCTTGAAGTATTCGATCTCGCGCCCGCCCAGCTTGCCGCCCTGCTGCTGCACGTACATGCGGAAGCCGTTCTCGATGGCGTTGCCCAGCGCGGCGTAGGTGCCGGTGTACGGCAGCATGAAGCCGACCTTGATCTTGCCGCCGGCGGGGGCGCCGGCCGCAGGGGCCGCGGTCTGCGCGGACGCGCCGGCCATGGCAAAGACGGTGGCGACGGCAAGGCAGGCAGGCGCAAGCCTGCGCGATGGGAAGCGACGCATGGTGTCTCCTGGTGGTCAAGCCGGTTGGCTCGCTGGACCGTTGCCGGTCACCCCTGCCCTTGCCACGGGCCGTCGGCGCATCTGGCACCGGGAACCCCTGCGCAATCGGCGGGAAGCCGAATTATTTTAGGTTTGAAGTATATGCGTTTATATGCCGAACCGCGGCCAGCGTCAACGGATCTTTTTGGTCGCGATGGGGCGAATGTCCGCATCGCGCGAGTTTAAGCAAGGTGGTCTGGGGGGCATATCGATGGATACCCTCGATCTGCGCCATGGTGCCGTACTCGTCGTCCTCGCCCTGCACCGCCAGCACCGGGCATCGGATGCCGGACAGCAGCGGCCGCAGGTCCCAGCGGCGGAATTCCGGGTCGAGCCAGATGTCGTTCCAGCCCCAGAACGCGGAATCGACATCCGCATGGTGGCGTGCCAGCCGCTCGCGCAGGTCGGTTTCCAGGTAGGCCTGGCGCGTCGCCGCGATGCTTTGCACCGACAGGTCTTCCACCACGATATGCGGCGCCAGCACGGTGATGCCCGCCACGGCACGCGGAAAGCTGGCGGCGTGGATCAGCGCGATCGAACCGCCGTCGCTGTGGCCGAGCAGCCAGGGCGTGCCGTGCGCGCGGCCGGGTCCGATTTCGAGCGCATCGAACAGCGCGGGCAACGCCTCGCGCGCCTGCCGGTGCATGAAATCGGGGCGCCACTTCTCGTCGTGCGGCCGTGGCGTCGAGCGGCCGTAGCCGTAGCGGGAGAACACCAGCCCGCGGTAATCGCCGGCCTCGCAGAAGTCCAGTGGAAAGTCGCGCCACATGCTGACCGAGCCGAGGCCCTCGTGCAGGAACACCACCAGCGGGCGCTGCGCGCGCTCCGGGCGCAGCCACTGGTACTCGATCTGGATACGGCGGTTGTCGAACGGGATCTCGACCAGGCTTCCGGGCATGGACATTGGTTGCATCGGTTAAGGAAGTTCAGCCGCGCGCGGCCTGCTCGCGCTGGCGCAGGCGGAAACGCTGGATCTTGCCGGTCGCGGTCTTGGGCAGCTCCGGCACGCATTCGATCTGGCGCGGGTATTTGTACGGCGCCAGGCGCGACTTGATAAAGGCCTGCAGTTCCGCCGCCATGCCGTCGTGCCATTGCTGGCCGGGGCGCAGCACCACGAAGGCCTTGGGCTTGACCAGCTGGTCGGCATCGGTCACGCCGATCACCGCGGCTTCGAGCACGGCCGGATGCTGCGCCAGCGCGGCCTCGACCTCGAACGGCGAGACGTAGATGCCGCCGACCTTGAGCATGTCGTCGCTGCGGCCGGCGTAGGTGTAGTAGCCGTCCGCATCGCGCAGGTACTTGTCGCCGCTGCGGGTCCAGGCGCCGACGAAGGTCTCGCGGCTCTTGTCGCGGTTGCACCAGTACATCAGCGCGGCGCTCGGGCCCTTGATGTAGAGCTCGCCGATCTCGCCCGCGGCGCAGGGCTGGCCCTGCTCGTCGAGCAGCCGGATTTCGTAGCCGGGGACCGGCACGCCGGTGGTGCCGTAGCGCACCGCGCCCGGCCGGTTCGACAGGAAGATATGCAGCATCTCGGTGGAGCCGATGCCGTCGAGGATGTCGCAGCCGAAATGCGCCAGGAAGCGTTCGCCGATATCGCGCGGCAGCGCCTCGCCGGCCGAGGTGCAAACGCGCAGGGCCACCTGCGCGCGTGCCGGCAGCTCGGGCGCGGCCAGCATGCCGGCGAACAGCGTCGGCACGCCGCAGAACACCGTCGGCTTGTGCTCGCACAGCCGTTTGAACACGGCCGCGGGCGTGGGGCGCTCGGCCATCAGCACGGTGGTGGCGCCGACCGACATCGGGAAAGTCAGCGCATTGCCCAGCCCGTAGGCAAAGAACAGCTTGGCCGCGGAGAACACCACGTCGTCCTCGCGGATGCCCAGCACTTGCCGCGCATACAGGTCGGCGGTATGGAACAGGTTGGCGTGGGTATGCACGGTGCCCTTGGGCCGGCCGGTCGATCCGGACGAGTACAGCCAGAACGCCATGTCGTCGGGCCCCGTGCTCGCGGTCTGTGCCGGCGTGCGCGTGCGCGCGAGCATCGCGCCGACACTGCACGACGGTGCGGCGCCCGCGTGCGGTGCGGCCTGGATCACGGTCGGCGACAGCCCGCTCTTGTCGATCGCGGCCTGCATCGCCGGCAGCAGCGGCTCGGACACCACCACCGCGCGCGCGCCGCTGTGTTCGAGCATGTAGGCGTAGTCGTCGGCCGTCAGCAGGGTATTGACCGCCACCGGCACCACGCCCGCCAGCAGGCAGCCCAGGAACACCACCGGAAAGTCGACCGTATCCAGCGCGCACAGCAACAGGCGCTCTTCCTGGCGCAAGCCTGCCGCACGCAGCGCGCCGGCGAAGCGGCGGGCCCGCTCGTCGAGCTCGGCGTAGGTCAGCGCGGTGCTGTCGTCGCGATAAGCGGTCTTGGCCCCGCGGCCGGCCGCGAGATTGCGCGACAGCAGGTCGTCGGCGGCGTTATAGCGTGACGGCAGCGCCGCAATGGCACCAGCGGTGCCGGCCGCGGCCGCGGCAAGGGTGGGGGGCGTCATGTCTGCACTCCTCGGCGTCGCGCGCCGCGGCCCGCTACTGCCCGGCGGGCGCGCGCCGGCGCCAGGCCAGTCGCTGTTATGGGGACCGGCCGGAATGCAGCCGGGGATCCGCTTGTTGATGCATTTTATTTCACATCAACTATTATGCAACCAAGGGAATGCACTATAGGACAGGGCTCGCGGTCGCAGCCGCCTCTGGCACCACTTGGCGCGAGCCGCTGAACGTATAATGCGCCCCTGCTTTTGCCCGAGCCTTTTGTGGCCGCCCCAAACCCGACCGACACCATGCGCCGCGATTCCGCACCGCTGCCCGCCGCCAGCGCCGCCGAGGCCGACACCCCTGCCGCGCCCGCTGCCAATGCCGAACGCGACCCCTACCTGACCCGACTGGGCGAGCGCATCCGTTCGCTGCGCGCCTCGCGCGGCATGTCGCGCAAGGACCTGGCGCGCGGCGCGGCCGTGTCCGAACGCTATCTGGCCAACCTCGAAACCGGCACCGGCAATGCCTCGGTGCTGCTGCTGCGGCAGGTGGCGCGCGCGCTCGATGTGCCGCTGCCGGTGGTGCTGGCCGAGGTGGACACCCTCAACGGCCAGCAGGCGTCCGAGTTCGCGCAGATGGTGCAGTGGCTGGCGCAACTGCCCGCCGGCGACCTCGCGCGCGTGCGCGAAGCCTGCCGCCATGCGGTGGCGCCGGAACAGGCCGGCGATGCGCGCCACCGCCGCATCGCGCTGATCGGCCTGCGCGGCGCCGGCAAGTCGACGCTCGGGCGCGCGCTCGCCGCGGTGCGTGACGTGCCCTTTGTCGAACTGAATACCGTGATCGAGCAGGAAGCCGGCGCCAGCCTGTCCGAAATCCACTCGCTGTACGGCCAGGCCGCCTATCGCCGCTACGAAATGCGCGCGCTGGAGCGGACCCTGCGCGAACACGACCGCATGGTGCTGGCCACCCCCGGCAGCCTGGTGTCGGAACCGGCCACCTTCAACCTGCTGCTGGCGCAGTGCTACACCATCTGGGTGCGCACCTCGCCCGAAGAGCACATGGCGCGCGTGGTGGCCCAGGGCGACATGCGGCCGATGGAAGGCAACCGCGAGGCCATGGCCGACCTGCGCCGCATCCTCGAGGCGCGTGCGCCGCTGTATGACCGCGCCGACCTCTCGATCGACACCAGCGGCCAGGATGCCGCGACCTCGCTGCAGCAACTGCGCGCCCGGCTGGAGGCCGCGGGCGCCTGAGCCGCCCCGGCGCCGGCCGACAAAGACGTTGCACCACCCGTCTCCATGCACTATATTTCATCAAAAGCCGCAAGGCACGATAGTGCACTCTGGAGACAGCCATGTCCACGCCGGCAATCGCCCCGCACCACCCCGGCTCGGCCGACGCCCCCGCGCCGGTCACGTTCGAGCGCCATCCCGACCAGTACCGCCACTGGAAGCTGAGCTTCAACGGCCCCATCGCCACGCTGGCGATGGATGTCGATGAGGAAGGCGGCCTGCGTCCGGGCTATGCGCTCAAGCTCAATTCCTACGACCTCGGCGTCGACATCGAACTGCACGACGCGCTGCAGCGCATCCGCTTCGAGCATCCCGAGGTCCGCACCGTGGTGCTCACCAGCGCACGCGAGCGCATCTTCTGCTCGGGCGCCAACATCTTCATGCTGGGGCAGTCGTCGCACGCGTGGAAGGTCAACTTCTGCAAGTTCACCAACGAGACCCGCAATGCCATCGAGGACGCCAGCCGGCACTCGGGGCTGAAGTTCATCGCCGCGTGCAACGGCACCACCGCGGGCGGCGGCTACGAGCTGGCGCTGGCGTGCGACGAGATCGTGCTGGTCGACGACCGCTCGTCGGCGGTGAGCCTGCCCGAGGTGCCGCTGCTTGGGGTGCTGCCCGGCACCGGAGGACTCACGCGCGTGACCGACAAGCGCCATGTGCGCCGCGACCACGCCGACATCTTCTGCACCACCACCGAAGGCGTGCGCGGCCAGCGCGCCAAAGACTGGAAGCTGGTCGACGAAGTGGTCAAGCCGGCGCGCTTCGCCGAATACGTGGCCGAGCGCGCCACGGCGCTGGCGGCCACCAGCGACCGTCCGCAAGGCCATCACGGCATCACGCTGACGCCGCTGTCGCGCACCGTCGAGCCGGACGGCTATCGCTACGAGACCGTTCGCGTGCACGTCGATGCCGCCGCGCGCAAGGCCACGCTGACCGTGTTCGGGCCCGACAAGCACCAGCCCGCCGACCTTGCCGGCGTGGTCGCAGCGGGCGCGCAATGGTGGCCGCTGAAGATGGCGCGCGAACTCGACGACGCCATCCTGACGCTGCGCACCAACCATCTCGACATCGGCATCTGGGTGCTCAAGACCGATGGCGACCCGGCCGCGGTGATGGCGGCCGATGCCCTGCTGCAGGCGCACGCCGGCCACTGGTTCGTGCGCGAGACTTTGGGCATGCTGCGCCGCACGCTGGCACGGCTGGACGTGTCATCGCGCAGCCTGATCGCGCTGATCGAGCCCGATTCCTGCTTTGCCGGCACGCTGCTGGAACTGGCGCTGGCGGCCGACCGCAGCTACATGCTGCACCTGCCCGACGCGCCCGACGACGCGCCGCGCGTGTTCGTCTCGCCGCTCAATTTCGGCCACTACCCCATGCCCAACGGCCAGACCCGGCTGGCCGCGCGCTTCTACGGCGACGAAGCTGCGCTGGGCCCGGTGCGCGACCACATCGGCGCGCCGCTGGACGCGCTCAGCGCCGATTCGCTCGGCCTGATCACCGCGGCGCCGGACGATATCGACTGGGAAGACGAGATCCGCATCGCGCTGGAGGAACGCGCCAGCCTGTCGCCGGATGCGCTGACAGGGATGGAAGCCAACCTGCGCTTCGGCGGCACCGAGACCATGGAGACCCGCATCTTCGGCCGGCTAACCGCCTGGCAGAACTGGATCTTCCAGCGCCCCAACGCCGTCGGCGAGAACGGCGCGCTGAAGGTCTTCGGCAGCGGCAACAAGGCCCGCTTCGACTGGGACCGCGTCTAGCGCGCCCGCAAGACACAGGAGACCAAGACGTGAGCATCGACTACAGCCAGAAGATCCCCAACAACGTCAACCTGTCCGACGACCGCGCGCTGCAGCGTGCGCTGGAGCACTGGCAGCCGGCCTTCCTCGACTGGTGGCGCGACATGGGACCCGACGGTTCGCACGGGTTCGAGGTGTACCTGCGCACCGCGGTGTCGGTCGATCCATCCGGCTGGGCGCATTTCGACCACGTCAGGATGCCGGACTACCGCTGGGGCATCTTTCTGCAGCCGGCCGATCCCGAGCGCCGCATCCACTTCGGCGAGCACAAGGGCGAGGCCGCGTGGCAGGAGGTGCCGGGCGAGCATCGCGCCAACCTGCGCCGCATCATCGTGACCCAGGGCGACACCGAGCCCGCCTCGGTCGAGCAGCAGCGCCACCTCGGCCTGACCGCGCCCAGCCTGTACGATCTGCGCAACCTGTTCCAGGTCAACGTGGAAGAGGGCCGCCACCTGTGGGCGATGGTGTACCTGCTGCACCGCTATTTCGGCCGCGACGGGCGCGAGGAAGCCGAGGCGCTGCTGGAGCGCCGCTCCGGCGACCAGGACAACCCGCGCATCCTCGGCGCCTTCAACGAACGCACGCCGGACTGGCTGTCGTTCTTCATGTTCACCTACTTCACCGACCGCGACGGCAAGTTCCAGCTGTGCGCGCTGGCCGAGTCCGGCTTCGATCCGCTCGCGCGCACCACGCGCTTCATGCTGACCGAGGAAGCGCACCACATGTTCGTCGGCGAATCGGGCGTGTCGCGCGTGATCCAGCGCACCTGCGAGGTCATGCGCGAGCGCGGCATCGAAGACCCGGCCGAGGTGCGCGCCGCCGGCGTGATCGACCTGCCGACCATCCAGCGCTACCTGAACTTCCACTACAGCGTCACCATCGACCTGTTCGGCGCCGACCAGTCGTCGAACGCCGCCACCTTCTACAGCGCGGGGCTGAAGGGACGCTTCGAGGAAGGCAAGCGCGCCGACGACCATGTGCTCAAGAACGATGTCTACCGCGTGCCGGAAGTGCGCGACGGCCGCCTCGGCGAGCGCGAGGTGCCGATGCTCAACGCGCTCAACGAAGTGCTGCGCGACGACTACATCAAGGACAGCATGGGCGGGGTAGCGCGCTGGAACAAGGTCATCGAGAAGGCCGGCATCGCCTTCCGCCTGACGGTGCCGCACAAGGCCTTCAACCGCAAGATCGGCACGCTGGCCAACGTCCATGTCTCGCCCGACGGCAGGCTGATATCGGAAGCCGAATGGCAGGCTCACGAACGCGACTGGCTCGCGACCGACGAAGACCGCGCCTTCGTCGCCTCGCTGATGGGCCGCGTCACGGAGCCTGGCAAGTATGCCAACTGGATCGCCCCGCCGGCGGTGGGCATCAACCGCCAGCCGATGGATTTCGAATACGTGCGCTTCAACTGAAACCAGACACGCCATGGGCGCCCCCGACATCATCAAGCAGCACCTGATCGATCCGGAAATCTGCATTCGCTGCAACACCTGCGAAGACACCTGCCCGATCGACGCCATCACCCATGACGACCGCAACTACGTGGTCCGGGCCGACGTTTGCAACGGCTGCAACGCCTGCCTGTCGCCGTGCCCGACCGGCGCCATCGACAACTGGCGCACCATGCTGCGCGGCCAGGCCTATTCGATCGACGCACAGCTGCTGTGGGACGAGCTGCCGGCCGAGGTGCCGTTGCCGGAGCTGGACAGCGCGGACCAGGCCGCGCCGGCCAACGCCGGCAGCGGCACCACCGCAACCGACGACGCCGCCATCCAGGCCGTCGAGACCAGCCGCCATACCTCGCCGCGCGCGCCATGGTCGGCCGCCCATCCCTATGTGAACCTGCACGGCGTGCGCGCACCGGTAACCGCCACCGTGGCCGGCAACTACCGGCTCACCGCCGCGGACGCGTCCAGCGACATCCACCATATCGTGCTGGATCTCGGCACCCACTTCTTCCCGATCCTGGAAGGCCAGTCGATCGGCATCGTCCCGCCCGGCACCGATGCCGCGGGCAAGCCGCACTACATCCGCATGTATTCGGTCGCCAGCCCGCGCGACGGCGAGCGCCCCGGCTATAACAACCTCGCGCTGACGGTGAAGCGGGTCGAGCAGGACCACGACGGCAAGGCAGTGCGCGGCGTGGCGTCGAACTACCTGTGCGACCTGGCCAAGGGCGACACGGTGCAGGTGGTGGGCCCGTTCGGCTCGACCTTCCTGATGCCCAACCACGCCGAGGCCAGCGTGATGATGATCTGCACCGGCACCGGCTCGGCACCGATGCGCGCCATGACCGAGCGCATGCGCCGCAACCTGGCGCAATTCAGCGGGCGCCGGCTGCTGTTCTTCGGCGCCCGCAATGCCGCCGAACTGCCCTACTTTGGCCCGCTGCTGAAGCTGCCCAGGGATTTCCTCGACATCCATTTCGCCTTCTCGCGCGACCCGGCTACGCCGCGCCGCTATGTCCAGGACGCGATCCGCGAAGCCGCGGGCAGCGTCGCGGCGCTGCTGGGCGACGCCAACGGCCATGTCTATATCTGCGGCCTGAAAGGCATGGAGGAAGGCGTGCTGGCCGCATTTGAAACGGTCTGCGCCGGCGCCGGTCTTAACTGGAAGGCGCTGGAAACCACCATGAAGGCCGAAGGACGGCTGCATATCGAAACCTATTAGTCGCGTCCCCCCGCAAAACCGGCGCGGCGCGTCATAGGCACGGAATCCTTCAGCAGCCCCTTCCCTTCTGAAATTCATCGCCTATAATCTTTCTGAAGAAACAGGAGCATAGGCGATGCAATCGAGGCGGATTCCGGAAACCGATCCCGCCGGCGGCCCCGACCCCGGCACCACGCTGACCAAGGCGGTCATGCGCGCCGCCGGCTTCCTGGGCATCAGCCAGGCCATGGTGGCAAGCGTGCTGGGCATCAGCACGGCCTCGGTCTCGCGCATGGCGTCGGGCGGCTATGTGCTCGACGCGCACCGCAAGGAGTGGGAGTTCGGCGTCCTGTTCGTGCGCCTGTTCCGCTCGCTCGATGCCATCCTGGGCCATGGCGACCAGGCCCGGCTTTGGCTTACCCACGACAACCTCGCGCTGGGCGGCAAGCCGCTCGAGCTGATCCGCACCACCGAAGGTCTGGTCCGTGTCGTTCACTACCTGGACGCCACCCGCGGTCGCATCTGAGCGCCGGCAGTTCGCGCTCACGCTGTGGCGGGCGGTGGAAGCCCAGCATGTGGTCTCGACCATGCCGCTGGTCGACAGCCTGGAGGAACAGGCGGTCCTGGAAGCCGTGCTGGACGCCGGCAAACCGGTGGTGCCAGTCGAGGCACGCCATCTGCACTATCTGCTGTTCACCCCGTTCCGCTATCCACCTTCGCCCTGGGGCTCGCGCTTTCGCGCCAGCCAGGACCCGGGCGTGTTCTATGGCGCCAACGAAATCCGCACCGCCTGTGCCGAGCTGGGCTACTGGCGCTGGCGCTTCCTCAACGACAGCCCGGCGCTGCCCCGCATCGATGCGCGCGCGCAGACGCTGTTCGAAGTACGCGTCGAGACCTCCGGGGTGGCGCTCGACCAGCCGCCGTTCGACCGGGACCGCGCCGCCTGGACCGATCCGGACAACCACGAACCCTGCCAGTCGTTCGGCCGCATCGCGCGCGAAGCCGGCCTCGGCATGATCCGCTACACCTCGGTGCGCGATCCGCAGCATGGGCCCTGCGGCGCGGTGCTGACGCCGCGCGCGTTCTCGCACCCGACCCCGCTCGCCACCACCACATGGATGCTGACCGTGCGCCGCGACCGCGTGATGTGGCAGCGCGACGACCTGCAGCAGCGCGACAGCTTCGAGTTCGAGGCCGCGCTGTGGCAGCGCACAAGCGATACCCCCGAGGCCGGCTGAACCTCTGCCCCGCCGCGGCGATCTAATCGTTATGGCACGCGGCAATGCGCATCGCCGCCAGGTTTTGTTAAACAGGTGTTGCATTGCGCAACCGGATGCCATATAATCTTTTCTTCGACGGACGCGGGGTGGAGCAGTTGGCAGCTCGTCGGGCTCATAACCCGAAGGTCGCAGGTTCAAGTCCTGCCCCCGCAACCAACCGCACAGATGCACATCTGTGACGCCGTCAACGCAGACAAACCCGCCCAGGCGGGTTTTTTGTTTTGGTCGCCAACCGGTATCGCGGCAGTGCCTCCGCGACACTGCCGGTGCATGGTGCACCAGCACTCCTACCGCCCGCCGGTGCGCTCCGCGAGGGTGATACACTTTCGCCATTCTCCCGGACGCCCCTCATGAAATTCTGCTCGAACTGTGGTCATGCGGTCGTGTTGCGCGTGCCTGACGGCGACAACCGCCCGCGCAGTGTTTGCGACAACTGCGGCACCATCCACTACGTCAATCCCCGCAACGTGGTCGGCACCATCCCGGTCTGGGAAGACAAGATCCTGCTGTGCAAGCGCGCGATCGAGCCGCGCTACGGCTTCTGGACCCTGCCGGCGGGCTTCATGGAGATCGGCGAGACCACCGCCCAGGCGGCCTCGCGCGAAACGCTGGAAGAAGCCGGCGCGCGCGTGCAGGTGGGCGAGCTGTTTTCGATCCTGAACGTGCCGCATGTGCACCAGGTGCACCTGTTCTACCTCGCCACGCTCGACGACCTCGACATCGCGCCCGGCGAGGAAAGCCTGGAAGTGAAGCTGGTGGCAGAGGCCGATGTGCCCTGGGATGAACTGGCCTTCCCCACCGTGATCCATACCCTGCGCTGCTTCTTTGCCGACCGCGCCGCCGGCCGCCTGCAGGACGGCAGCTTCCGGCTGCACAGCCTGGATATCGACAAGCCCATGCGCCCGCTGACCAGCCGGGCCACGGTCACTCCCTGAGCGGCGGGCCCGCCGCGCACCGCCCTCCGGCGCAGCCCGCATGATCGCCTGGCTGGACCCGCAAGATCCGTTTCCCCCGGTCGAGCACGCGCTCGGGCCCAATTCCGAGGCCCCCGGATTGCTGGCCGCCAGCCGCGAGCTGTCGCCGCAGCGGCTGCTGCTGGCGTATCGCCAGGGCATCTTCCCGTGGTATTCGAGCGGCCAGCCGGTGCTGTGGTGGAGCACCGATCCGCGCATGGTGCTGCCGCCGGCGGCGCTGCGCGTTTCGGCCAACCTGCGCAAGACGCTGCGGCGCGTGCTGCGCGATGCCGACTGGGAAATCCGCGTCGACCACGATTTCCTGGCGGTGATGCGCGCCTGCGCGACCACGCCGCGCGAGGGCCAGGACGGCACCTGGATCACCGATGCCATCATCGCCGCGTACGGCACCCTGCACCGCAACGGCCTGGCCCACTCGGTCGAAAGCTGGTACCGCGGCGAGCGCGTCGGCGGCCTGTATGGCGTGGCGCTGGGACGGATGTTCTTTGGCGAATCCATGTTTGCGCACCGCACCGACGCGTCCAAGATCGCGCTGGCGGCGCTGTGCGCGTTCCTCGGCAACCACGGCGTGGCGATGATAGACTGCCAGCAGGAAACCGACCACCTGGCCTCGCTGGGTGCGCGCCCCATCCCCCGCGCCGAATTCGTGGCACATGTGCGCGCGGCAACGGCACAGCCGGCGATCAGTCCGTGGCGGTTCGACAAATCGGTGCTGGAGCGCTGGGCCGGGACACCCGCCGCGCCGGCAGGCTGAATCCCGGCACGGGTGCCGACGCTGACGCGGCGGACCACCGTGCAAACCGCGCCGTCCCGCCCGGAGCCCCCTGAGTCATGAGCAAGCTGAAGGAACTACCGCTGTCCGCGCTGCAGTTCTATGCCACGGCGCCCTACGCTTGCAGCTATCTCGACGGCCGCATGGCGCGCTCCCAGGTGGCCACGCCGGCGCACCTGATCAATGCCGACGTCTATTCGCGCCTGGTGCGCGCGGGCTTCCGCCGCAGCGGCATCTTTACCTACCGGCCGTATTGCGACGATTGCCACGCCTGCACGCCGTGCCGCGTGCTGGTCGACCAGTTCACGCCGGACCGCTCGCAGCGCCGCGCATGGAACCGCCACCAGCACCTGCAGGCACTGGTGGCGCCGCTGACCTACGTCGAAGAGCACTATTCGCTGTACCTGCTGTACCAGTCGATGCGCCATGCCGGCGGCGGCATGGACCAGGACAGCCGCGACCAGTACGAGCAGTTCCTGCTGCAGAGCCGCGTCAACTCGCGCCTGGTCGAATTCCGCGATCCGCCCGGCTCGCCCGAGGCCGGGCGGCTGCGCATGGTCAGCATGATCGACGTGCTCGACGACGGGCTGTCGTCGGTCTACACCTTCTACGATCCGCTCGAGCGCAACGCCAGCTACGGCACCTACAACATCCTGTGGCAGATCCGCCAGACCCATGCGCTGGGCCTGCCGCACCTGTACCTGGGCTACTGGATCGCCGACAGCCGCAAGATGGCGTACAAGGCGCGCTTCCGGCCGCTGCAGGTGCTGACCGGCAACCACTGGCATGCGTTCGAGGACGTCGCCGCCGAGGCCGCGGAAGCCACCGCGCCGGTGCCGCCCGCGACGAAGCCGTAGCCCCATCAGGCCGCGAGGCCGCCGCCACTACCGCCCTCGCGGACGGGCCAGCCGCTACAATGCCGCCCTGGTCCCGACTTCCGCGCCGCCCCGCCGGCCGCCTGCCCACGTGCTCAACGCGCTCTACCCCCTGTTTCGTCCCGCCCTGTTCTCGATGGATGCCGAGGACGCCCACCATTTCACGCTGAACAACCTGCTGCGCGCCCATCGCATGGGCCTGGGCGGCTGCATCGGCAACCGCATCGCCGACGATCCGCGCACGGTCATGGGGGTGCGCTTTCCCAACCCGGTCGGCCTGGCTGCGGGGCTGGACAAGGACGGCGCCTATATCGACGGCCTCGCCGCGCTCGGCTTCGGCTTTATCGAGGTGGGCACGGTCACGCCGCGCGCGCAGCCGGGCAACCCGCGCCCGCGCATGTTCCGGCTGCCGCAGGCGGATGCGCTGATCAACCGCATGGGCTTCAACAACGGCGGCGTCGATGCCTTCGTCGCGAACGTGCAGGCGTCGCGCTGGAAGGCCGAGGGCGGCGTGCTGGGGCTGAATATCGGCAAGAACGCCGATACCCCGATCGAGCGCGCCAACGACGACTACCTGTACTGCCTGGAGCGCGTCTATCCGCACGCCAGCTATGTGACGGTCAATATCTCGTCGCCCAACACCAAGAACTTGCGCCAGCTGCAGGGCGCGAGCGAGCTCGACAGCCTGCTGTCGACGCTGAAGGCCGCGCAGCAGCGCCTGGCCGACCAGCACAAGCGCTATGTGCCCCTGGCGCTGAAGATCGCGCCGGATCTCGACGCCGACCAGATCGGCAATATCGGCGACGCGCTGGTGCGCCACCGGATCGATGGCGTGATCGCCACCAACACCACCATCTCGCGCGACGCGGTCAAGGGCCTGCCGCATGCCGACGAAGCCGGCGGCCTGTCGGGGCGCCCGGTGTTCGAAGCCTCGACCCGCGTGGTCCGTGCGCTGCACGGCGTGGTCGGCGACGCGGTGCCGATCATCGGCGTGGGCGGCATCTTCGGCGGCGCCGATGCGCGCGCCAAGACCGACGCCGGCGCCCAACTGGTGCAGCTCTACAGCGGCCTGATCTATCGCGGCCCGGCGCTGGTGCGCGAGTGCGCCGCCGCGCTGCGCGGCTGAGCCCGGCGGGGCCAGCCAAAGGCCCCCCGATCCCACCCGGCCGATGCGCCACCCGCACCGCCCGGGTCGAGGAAAACCTCGACGCCCTGGTGGCGCGCAATTGCATGAAGATGCGGCCACCGCAATCAGGGTAATCCACAAGCAAATCCCGGTTCCCGCGCAATTAAATGCGCCTCGATGGCGGATAGCGGGCGTCTGACAGCATCGGATGCCCCACTTCCGCATGATGACTGTCCATTTCGTGCGCGGGAAGTGGTATCCTCGCAGGCTTATCGCTGTCGCATCCGACGCGTCCGCGCACGCTCCCTCCCGCCGCAGGAAGCCGCCGCGCCCGCCCGGACCGGCACCGCGCGCCAGCCGGCGCACGGTCCAGGACGGCGGACCGAACCATCCGCGGCCGTATCCAATCCAGAACCGAGTTTCGGGGGAGCACACATAATGAAATCCACCAAGGGTCTCGCAGCATCCAAGTCCATCCTGGGCGGCGCCGTGGCGCTGGCACTGCTGTACGGCGGCGCCGTGCAGGCCCAGACCGTCAAGGTGCTGTCGATCGTCGACCATCCCGCGCTGGACGCCATCCGCGACGGCGTGCGCGCAGAGCTGAAGGCGGCCGGCTATGACGCCGACAAGAGCCTGAAGTGGGAATACCAGAGCGCCCAGGGCAACACCGGCACCGCCGCGCAGATCGCCCGCAAGTTCGTCGGCGACAACCCCAACGCCATCGTCGCCATCGCCACGCCGTCGGCGCAGGCCGTGGTCGCCGCCACCAAGACCGTGCCGGTGGTGTACTCGGGCGTGACCGATCCGGTCGCCGCACAGCTGGTCAAGAGCTGGTCGGCGTCGGGCACCAACGTCACCGGCGTGTCGGACAAGCTGCCGCTGGACAAGCAGGTGGCCCTGATCAAGCGCGTGGTGCCCAAGGCCAAGACCGTGGGCATGGTCTACAACCCGGGCGAAGCCAACTCGGTGGTGGTGGTCAAGGAACTGACCGCGCTGCTGGCCAAGGAAGGCCTGACGCTGAAGGAAGCCGCCGCACCCCGTACCGTCGACATCGGCCCGGCCGCCAAGAGCCTGATCGGCAAGGTCGACGTGATCTACACCAACACCGACAACAACGTGGTGTCGGCGTACGAGGCGCTGGTCAAGGTCGCCAACGAATCGAAGATCCCGCTGGTTGCGGCCGATACCGACAGCGTCAAGCGCGGCGCCGTGGCGGCACTGGGCGTCAACTACGGCGACCTGGGCCACCAGACCGGCAAGGTGGTGGTGCGCATCCTGAAGGGCGAGAAGCCGGGCACGATCGCCTCGCAGACCAGCGACAACCTGGAACTGTTCGTCAACACCGGCGCGGCCGCCAAGCAAGGCGTCACGCTGTCGCCGGAGCTGGTCAAGGAAGCCAAGACGGTCATCAAGTAAGCACAGCCACGCCCTGCCATGCCGCCGCCGCAAGGCGGCGGATGCGCCGGCCAGGCCTACCCGGCCCGGCCGGACCGACCAGGGCGAGACGACCGGCGGCCCCACCCGGGCGTGCCGGGCGCACCGCCCCGAAACCGGCGCCAGGGCAGACGCCGGACCCCGCAACAGGATTCCCCCATGTCCCTCTTTTCCCTTCTGGGCGCCCTGGAGATCGGCCTGATCTTCAGCCTGGTGGCGCTCGGGGTGCTGATTTCCTTCCGCATCCTCAACTTTCCCGACCTGACCGTCGACGGCAGCTTCCCGCTGGGCGGCGCCGTGGCCGCGACGCTGATCGCCGCGGGCCAGGACCCGTTCCTGGCCACCATGGTGGCCATCGCCGCCGGCGCGCTGGCCGGCTGGATCACCGGCTGGCTCAACGTGCGCCTCAAGATCATGGACCTGCTCGCCAGTATCCTGATGATGATCGCGCTGTACTCGGTCAACCTGCGCATCATGGGCCGCCCCAATGTGCCGCTGATCACCGAACCGACGCTGTTCACCGTGCTGCAGCCCGAGTGGCTGCCCGACTACGTGCTGCGCCCGCTGGTGCTGTTCGTGGTGGTGGTGGTGGCCAAGGTCGGCCTGGACTGGTTCTTCAGCTCGCAGCTGGGCCTGGCAATGCGCGCCACCGGCGCCAACCCGCGCATGGCGCGCGCGCAGGGCATCCCGACCGGCCGGGCCACGCTGGCTGGCATGGCGCTGTCCAACGCGCTGGTGGCGCTGGCCGGGGCGCTGTTCGCGCAGACCCAGGGCGGCTCCGATATCTCGATGGGCATCGGCACCATCGTGATCGGCCTGGCCGCGGTGATCATCGGCGAGACCATCCTGCCGGCACGCCGGCTGATCTGGACCACGCTGGCCGTGGTGCTGGGCGCCATCCTGTACCGCTTCTTCATCGCGCTGGCACTGAACAGCGACTTCATCGGCCTCAAGGCACAGGACCTGAACCTGGTCACCGCCGCGCTGGTGACGATCGCGCTGGTGCTGCCGGCGACGCGCAAGAAGCTGTTTGCCCGCAAGAACGGAGGTGCCTGAGATGCTGCGCGCACAAGACCTGAAGCTCACCTTCAACCCGGGCACCCCGATCGAGACCCGCGCGCTGCGCGGCCTCAGCCTGGAAATCCCGAGCGGCCAGTTCGTGGCCGTGATCGGTTCCAACGGCGCCGGCAAGTCGACCTTCCTGAATGCGATCAGCGGCGACCAGATGGTCGACGCCGGGCGCATTACCATCGATGACACCGACGTCACGCGCAAGCCTGCGTGGGACCGCGCCCACCTGGTGGCACGCGTGTTCCAGGACCCCATGGCCGGCACCTGCGAAGCGCTGACGATCGAGGAGAACATGGCGCTGGCGATGGCCCGTGGCAGCCGCCGCGGCTTCCGCCCGGCGCTGAACCGCGCCTCGCGCGAGCTGTTCCGCGAGAAGCTGCGCCTGCTCAACCTGGGCCTGGAAAACCGCCTGACCGACCGCATCGGCCTGCTCTCCGGCGGCCAACGCCAGGCGGTCAGCCTGCTGATGGCCTCGCTGCAGCCGTCGCGCATCCTGCTGCTGGACGAGCACACCGCCGCGCTCGACCCGAAGACCGCCGCGTTCGTGCTCGAACTGACCGCGCGCATCGTCGAGGAAAGCAAGCTGACGACGATGATGGTCACGCACAGCATGCGCCAGGCGCTCGACTACGGGCAGCGCACGGTGATGCTGCACCAGGGCCAGGTGGTGCTGGATGTCTCGGGCGACAAGCGCAAGGGGCTCGATGTGCCGGACCTGCTCAAGATGTTCGAGCAGACGCGGCATGAGCAGCTGGATGACGATGCGCTGTTGCTGGGCTGATAGCGCTGGCAAGAAAAACGGGGAGCTTCGGCTCCCCGTTTTCTTGCTCGTTGGCGCTTGCGCGTCCCGATGTTGCCGATGATCAGTCGATCGTGATGCGCCGCTGCTTGATCACCCCCGCCCATCGCGTACTTTCCTTCTGGATGGTCGCCGCCAGCTGCTGCGGCGTGCCAGCCGCCGCCTCCATCCCCAGCGTCGCCAGCTTTTCCTTCAGCGCCGCATCCGCCAGCACCGCGTCGGCATGCTGGCTGAGCTTGCGCACGATCTCGGGCGGCGTGCCCGCCGGCACCATCAACGCATACCACGACACCGCCTCGAACTTCGGGAAGCCCTGCTCGGCGATCGTCGGCACATCGGGCAGCGCCGTCGAGCGTTTGGCGCTGGCCACGCCCAGCGCGCGCAGCTTGCCCGCCTTGATATAGGGCAGCGCCGCCGACAGCTGCGCAAACATCATCGTCACCTGCCCGCCCACCACATCGGTCATGGCCGGGCTCACGCCCTTGTACGGCACGTGGTTCAGCTTGACGCCGGCATCGAGCTGCAGCAGCTCGCCGGCGAGGTGTGCCTGGCTGCCGGCGCCGGGGGAGGCAAAGCTCAGCTCGCCCGGCTTCTGCGCGGCCAGCTTGAGCAGTTCTGCCACCGTCCTCACCGGCGTGGCCGCGTTGACCACCAGCACGTTCTCGGCAGTAGCGAGCATCGCCACCGGCGCCAGGTCGGACGGCTTGTAAGGCAGATTAGGCATCAGCGTGGGATTCACCGCGATATTGCCGACCGGCACCAGCGCGACGGTGTAGCCGTCCGGTGCGGCCTTGGCCACCATGTCGACACCGATGGTGCCGGCCGCACCGGCCTTGTTCTCGACCAGCACGCTCTGGCCGGTGGCCTTGGCCAGCCCTTCCCCGACCGCGCGCGCCAGCACGTCGGCCGGCCCTCCCGCGGCAAACGGCACGATCAGGCGTACCGGCTTTGCCGGATAGGCCGGCGGCTGGGCATCGGCCGACCCCGCACCGAGCCATGTCGCGCACGCCGCCGCGCAGGCGAACAGCCCATGCACGGCAAGGCGCCGGATGTCAGGATGCAATAAGGGCTTTGCAGCGGCATTCACAGCGGATTTCATGACGGTTCCCCCAATTGGCAGTGATGAGGCGATGGTGCCCCGGCTGCGGCATCGGTCAATGCAAAGCCCAGTCGGTCGGCTTCGTCCGCCATCGCGGATAGGCATGCATAGTCGGCAGGCTGCACCGCGACGAAGCGCGCCAGCTCCAGCGACGCCATCAGCGCGGTGCCGGCGGCATCCTGATGCATGCCCAGCAAGGCCGCACGCACGCGCATGCACTGCCGCGGATCGGCATTGGCCGATGCGACCAGCACCGGGATCGGAGCCGGCGGCGTCAGCGCCAGCGTCTTCAGTTGCGCGGTCAGCGCGGGGTCATAGCGGCGCAGCAGGTCCATCACATAGCTGTCGACGACACCCACCTCGGCATCGCCAACAAGCACCGCTTCGATGACCTCGCGCGGCGTTGGCGTCGCCATGGCCGCGGGCCGGTACAGCGCCTGCGTACTTGCCGGGGCCAGCCGCATCAGGTAATGGCGCGGCGCGTTATAGCCCGAGTTCGACTCAGGCAACATGCATGCCAATCGCCCGCCGAAGGTCTGCGCCAGCGACTGCGCCGGCGCATCGGCGCGCACGATGAACTCGGTGAAATAGACCGGCCTGCCGTCGTAACGCGCCTGCGCCGGAACCGGCGCGGCCAGCAACTGCGGCGTGTCCGGCGCGCTCGCATACGGATAGCCGCACATGAACACGCAGCCGCAGTCGGGCCGCGCCCACAGCGCGCTGACCGGCGCGGGCGCGGCATGCTCGACATACGGCAACGCCACGCCGGCGCGCTCGGACACGCGCGCCAGCAGCGCGCGCCAGGCCGCTTCGGCCCGCGGCGTGACTGCGTACATGCGGGCGTTGGCGATCATGCGTACACCAGCTTGTGGCCCAGCCCGCGCTCGCCGGCCTTCTTCAGGATCGCATGTCCCAGCGCGATATCGCTGAGCGACAGGCCGCGGTGCCAGAACAGGTTGGTCTCATCGTCGCTCTGTCGGCCCGGCTTGCGCCCGGCCGCGATCTCGCCGAGTTCGCCGTAAAGCGTCCGTTCCGACAGCTTGCCCGCTTCGACATGCGCGCGCAGCGAGCCGAACATGCCGCCCTTGCACTGCCCCCAGTCGTCCACCACCATCCGCGTCATGATGTCGGTCAGCGACAGCTCGACCGCGCTCATGGTGCCGTAGGGCACGACGAAGGCACCGGGCTTGATCCATTCGGTCTTGAGCATCGGCGTCGGACGCTCCAGCCGCGAGGCCTCGACCACGATATCGGCGCCGCGCACGCACGACTCCCAGTCCTCCGTCACCACGATCTTCTTGCCGAGATCGCGCTCCAGCCGCGCGGCAAAGGCATTGCGGCTTTCGGGCCGGCGCGAATGCACGCGGATCTCGTCGAAGTCATAGAGGCTGTTCAGCAGGCGCACGTTCCAGTACGAGGTGCCGCGCGCGCCGATATGGCCCAGCACCTTGCTGTCGCGGCGCGCCAGGTGCCTTGCGCCGAGCGCGGTCAGCGCGCCGGTGCGGGCATCGGTGATAAAGGTCGCGTCGATCATCGCCACCGGCATGCCGGTGCGCGGATCGAACAGGTTCAGCATCGCCATCTCCGACGGCAGGCCGAGCTTGTAGTTGTCGACGAAATCGCCGACCACCTTGACCCCGGCGAGCCCCAGCGGCGCCACGTAGCCGCGCAGCACGTTGAAGTGGCCGTTGAAGGCGGGGTCCGGCATCAGGTGCACGCGCGGCTCGATCACGGTCTGGCCGTTGCCCTGCGCCACCAGTGCCAGCTCCACCGCGGCGATGATTTCGGCATCGGTCAATTCCAGCCGCGCGATGTCCCGGCCGTTGAGGTAGGTGAGATGAATGTCAGCCATGCGGTCCCCGCTCTCCAGATCAGTGTGTGTGGTATCTCGATGAAATCCAGTGTAGGGTTGGCGCCATTGACTGTCATATGCTTATATGTCCGCCTGCCTTAACATCAGGTTAATGCCATGAAAATGAACCTGCGCCAGATCGAGGTGTTCCGCGCGGTGATGCTGACCGGCTCGATCAGCGGCGCGTCGAAGCTGCTTTATGTGTCGCAACCGGCGATCAGCCGGCTGATGTCGCACACCGAACAGCGGCTCGGCCTCGAGCTGTTCCGGCGCACCAAGGGGCGGCTCTACCCCACCCCCGAAGCGCGGCGACTGCTGGGCGAAGTCAATGCGGTCTATGAAGGGATCGAGCGCGTCAACGAGATCGCCGAGGACCTCGCCGCCAACCGCACCGGCAGCCTGCGCATCACCTGCAGCCCCAACCTGGGGCAGACCGTGCTGCCGCGCGCCATCGCCAGCTTCCGCGCCGCGCACCCGGCGGTGCGGGTGGTGGTGCGCACGCAGATTCCCGGCAACATGCTGCGCGCGCTGCTATCGGGACAGGTCGACCTGGCGGTATCGAACATGCCGCTGGTGCATCCCAATCTGGAGGCGCGGCTGCTGGTGAAGAACGAGATCGTCGCGCTGGTGCCGGTGGAGCATCGGCTGGCCACGCGTAAATGGGTGCGTCCCGCCGAGCTGCTCGGCGAAGACCTGATCGGCTATGGTCCGGAAGTGCCCTTCGCGCTGCTGGTGCACGAGATGTTCGGCAACGATGGCGACCAGCCCGATGTGCGGGTGCAGGTCGAGCAGGCCCATGTGGCGCGCGCGCTGGCGCAGGCCGGCGCCGGCATCGCGCTGGTCGATGCCATGACGGTCTTCGGCGCGAACTGGCCCAATATCGTCGCCGTGCCGATCCGCACCAAGGTCAATGCCTCGGTGCAGATCTTCCATGTGCAGACCGAGCCGCTGTCGCGGCTGTCGCTGGAATTCGTGGAGACGCTGACGGGGATGATGAAGCGTTAGGCCGTTGCCGCCTTGTCCAGCCACCGCGCCAGCTGGTCGGTGACCGCGGTGCTGGAAAACGAGCAGCTGTCCTGCGCGAACACCGCCGCCATCTCCAGCCGGCGCAGCAGCTCTTCCATGGCCTGACCGTAGACCGGCGGCAAGGCCAGCGCGCGGCCGGCATCGCGCCATTCGCGCACCAGCTCCTGCGCCGGCTTTGCGCCGGCCACGTGCTGCTCCAGCGCGGCGCGCATGCGCGCCAGCGCTTCCGAATTCTCAGCGCTCATGAACGCGCCCTCCTTTCCTTGTAGAGTTCGCGGAACGTGCGGCCCGACGGCGCCGGCATGTCGCGTGTTTCGGTCCAGCCCTTGCCCGCCAGCGGCAGGCTGGCAATCAGTCCGTTGCTGCCGCCCATGCGGCCCAGCAACCAGGCGCCGATGCGTGCAATCAGCGCGTAGAGTTCGGGCCGCTTCGCCACGTAGCCCCAGGCCTTCAGCGCAAAGCGCTCCTGCCATGGCCGCAGGCCGCGTTCCATCTGTTTCTCGCGCAGCTTGCGCAGCAGGTCGGACAACGGGATCGACGCCGGGCAGACGCGATTGCATTCGCCGCACATGGTGGCCGCCTGCGGCAGGTCGACCGTGCTGGCCAGCCCGACGTAGCTGGGCGTCAGCACGCTGCCCATCGGGCCGGGATAGACCCAGCCATAGGCATGGCCGCCGATCTTCTGGTAGACCGGGCAGTGGTTCATGCAGGCGCCGCAGCGGATGCAGCGCAGCATCTCCTGGAAGTCGCCGCCGATCAGTCCGCTGCGGCCGCCATCGACCAGCACGAAATACATATGCTCGGGGCCGTCGCGCTCGCCCTCGGCGCGCGGCCCGGTCAGCAGCGAAAAGTAGTTGGAAATCGCCTGGCCGGTGGCCGAGCGCGGCAGCAGGCGCATCACCGTGGCCAGGTCTTCCAGCGTCGGCAGCACCTTCTCGATGCCGGTCACCGCCACGTGCACGCGCGGCATCACCGTGCACATGCCTTCATTGCCCTCGTTGGTGACCACCGCCACCGAGCCGGTCTCGGCGATGATGAAGTTGCCGCCGGTGACGCCCATGTCGGCGCTGAGGAATTCCGGGCGCAGCACTTCGCGCGCTTCGCGCGTCATTTCCGGGATCTCGGTCAGCCGCGGCTTGTGGTGGACCTTCGCGAACAGGTCGGCGATCTCGTCCTTGTCCTTGTGCACCACCGGCGCAATGATGTGCGACGGCGGCTCCGAGTCGTTGATCTGCAGGATGTACTCGCCCAGGTCGGTCTCGATGCTCTGCACGCCCATCTCGCCGAGCACCTGGTTCAGGCGCATTTCCTCGGTCACCATCGACTTGCTCTTGATGACCTTCTTCACGCCGTGCTTCTGCGCGATCTCGGCGACCAGCCGCGCGGCATCGGCGGTGGTTTCGGCAAACAGCACGGTGGCGCCGCGGCGGGTGGCGTTTTCTTCGAACGTGGCGAGCCAGACGTCGAGGTTTTCCAGCGCGCGGTTGCGGCGCTCTTTCAGGGCCTCGCGCGTGGCGTCGAAATCGATATCGCGGATCGCATCGGCGCGCGCCGTGACGAACTTGGTCGAAAGCTTCTTCAGGTTCTGCTGCAGGCGCTGGTCGGCCAGCTTCTGCCCGGCGCGCGCCTTGAATTCCATGCTGTGAACTTGCATCGTGGCGAATTCCTGATGGTGTCGGCGCGGTCAGGCGTCGCCCGCCAGCACCTGCGCGATATGCAGCACGCGGGTGCGGCTGTCGCCGGTGCGGCGCAGGCGGCCTTCGATATTGAGCATGCAGCCCAGGTCGCCCAGCACCACGGCATCGGCGCCGGTGGCCTGGATGTTGGCGCACTTCTCGTCGACGATGGCCGTGGAGATATTGCCGTACTTGACCGAGAAGGTGCCGCCGAAACCGCAGCAGGCCTCGCAGTCCTTCATCTCGGTCAGCTGCACGCCGGGCAGGCGCGACAGCAACGCGCGCGGCTGCTGCTTGACCCCCAGCTCGCGCAGGCCGGAACACGAATCGTGGTAGGTGACCTGGCCGGCGAACGTCGACGGCAGGGTCTCGATCCGGGCTACGTTGGCAAGGAAATCGGTCAGCTCGAACACGCGCTCGCGCAGGCGCTCGTAGCGGCCGTTCAGCTCGGGATCGTCGCGCAGCAGGTCGGCGTAATGATGCCGGATCATGCCGCCGCAGCTGCCCGACGGCACCACGATGTAGTCGAACATCTCGAACTCGCGCAGGAATTTCTCGGCCAGGTCGCGCGATACCGCGCGCTCCCCCGAGTTGTAGGCCGGCTGGCCGCAGCAGGTCTGCGCCTCGGGCACCATGACCTCGTAGCCGGCGGCTTCCAGCAGCTTGAGCACCGAAAAACCGATCTCCGGGCGCATCAGGTCCACCAGGCAGGTGTGGAACAGACCGACTCGCATTGTTGACTTCTCCCAGACCCTGAAACTCCGCAATTATGCGCGTTCGGCGCCGCGGGTGGCGCACAAAGCGTTCATCGGCGCCATGAATGCGGTGCCATGCACGGCACTCGGCGGTGCGACATCACGGACAGATTCTTACCGTAATGTCATTTCACCTATTGAAATTTTCACGATGCGAGATAGAATCAGGCAGACGCTTAAAAATGCCGCAAGGCAACATTTTTACTTTTCCCAACCATGTCCGACGCAGACAAGTCACCCGGCAAGACGTCCATCCAGGTCATCGAGCGCATGATGACCCTGCTGGACGCCCTCGCGCAGCATGCAGACCCGGTCAGCCTGAAAGAGCTGTCGCTGGCCACCGGCCTGCATCCTTCCACCGCGCACCGCATCCTCAACGACATGGTCGCGTGCCGCTTCGTCGACCGTTCCGATCCCGGCAGCTACCGCCTCGGCATGCGGCTGCTGGAGCTGGGCAACCTGGTCAAGGCGCGCCTGTCGGTGCGCGACGCGGCGCTGGCGCCGATGCGCGCGCTGCACCGTGTCACCGGCCAGACCGTCAACCTGTCGGTGCGCCAGGGCGACGAGATCGTCTATATCGAGCGCGCGTACAGCGAGCGCTCGGGCATGCAGGTGGTGCGCGCCATCGGCGGCCGCGCCCCGCTGCACCTGACCTCGGTGGGCAAGCTGTTCCTGGCCGCCGACGAGTCGGCGCGCGTGCGCAACTACGCCACCCGCACCGGGCTGGCGGGCCACACCCGCACCTCGATCACCGACCTGGCCAAGCTGGAACGCGAACTCAACTGGGTCCGCACCAACGGCTATGCCCGCGACAACGAAGAGCTGGAACTGGGGGTGCGCTGCATCGCCGCCGGCATCTATGACGACTCGCGCCGGCTGGTGGCGGGCCTGTCGCTGTCGGCGCCGGCGGACCGGCTGCAGGACAGCTGGCTGCAGAACCTGAAGGACACCGCCCTGCAGATCTCGCGCGGCATGGGCTACGTGACCGAAGCCGCCGCCTGAGCTCACCGGGCCATGCACCGCCTGCGCGCGGGCTGCCAAACGGCAGTCCGCGCGTTTTGCTTTGGAGGAACGGCGAAATTCTGATCCAAGGGTTTACCCTTTGTTTTCAGATAACCAGCAAACCTTATAATCGACGATCATGCGAACCCGCACCGTCACCCTTACCGAACAGGTCACGCGCCAGCTGCGCGCCGATATCGAAAGCGGCGCCTACCCCGTCGGCAGTCGCCTGCCGACCGGCCGGCAGCTGGCCGAGCAATACGGCGTCAGCGCCGCCGTGATCCGTGAAGTCACCGAACACCTGCGCTCGCAGGGCTTGGTCGAGTCGCGCCAGGGCGTCGGCTGCACGGTGCGCTCCCGCACCGGCGCAGCCGGCTTCCAGCTGCCACGCAATCCCGAACTCGACGCCGGCGAGCTGGCCGACCTGTACGACCTGCGCATCGACCTGGAAGGCGCCGCCGCGGCACTGGCCGCGGTGCGCCGCACCGATGACGACGTGGCCGCGCTGACGGCCCTGCTGCAGCGCCTGCAGGCACGGCTCTACGACCCGCAGCCGGCCGCCGATCTCGACGCGGCGTTCCATATCGGCATCGCCGCCGCCACGCACAACCCGTACTACCGGCAGCTGCTGCAGTACCTGAACCTGCAGCTGCACCAGGCCGTCGCTACCGCGCGCGCCAACACGCTGCGCCAGCCCGGGCTGGCCGAGGCGGTGCATGCCGAACACGAGGCCATCGTCGCGGCCATCCGCCATGGCGATGCCGGCGCCGCGCGCGCGGCGGCGGTGGCGCACCTGCAAAGCGCCGCGCGCCGCCTCGGGCTTTCGCTACGCGCGCGCGACGACGCAGCGACGGCGCCTGGCGCTACCAGCCCCGCCCCCCTTTCCTGACAAGACACCACCATCATGCAAAACGGATCCCTTGCCCAGCGGCTCACCGAAGCCCTCGGCCCCGACACCGCGCTGACCCACCCCGACGAAATCGCGCCGTGGCTGTCGGACTGGCGCGGCATCTACCGCGGCCAGGCGCAGGCGGTGCTGCGGCCCCGTAACGTCGACGAAGTGTCGCGCGCACTGGCGCTGTGCCAGCAGGCCGCGGTGCCGGTGGTGCCGCGCGGCGGCAATACCGGCCTGTGCGGCGGCGCCACGCCCGACGCCCGCGCACAGAACGTGGTGCTGAGCCTGGACCGCATGAACGCGGTGCGCTCACTCGACACCATCGCCAATACCATGGTGGCCGAGGCCGGCTGCATCCTGGGCAACCTGCGCCGCGCGGCCCAGGACGCCAACCGCTTGCTGCCGCTGTCGCTGGCGGCGGAGGACTCGTGCCAGATCGGCGGCAACCTCGCTACCAATGCCGGCGGCGTCAACGTGGTGCGCTACGGCATGACGCGCGAACTGGTGCTGGGCGTCGAGGCCGTGCTGCCCAACGGCGAGGTCTTCCACGGGCTGCGCACGTTGCGCAAGGACAATACCGGCTACGACCTGAAGCAACTGCTGATCGGCTCCGAAGGCACGCTCGGCGTGATCACCGCGGCGGCGCTACGCCTGTTCCCGCGCACCGATACGCGCAGCGTGGTGCTGGCGGCGGTGGCCTCGCCCGCGCAGTCGCTGGCGCTCTATGAACTGCTGTTCGAGCAATGCGGCGCACGCCTGCAGGCGTTCGAGTTCTTTACCGGCGCTTGCCTGGACCTGGTGCTCGCGCATGCGGAAGGCGTGCAGGAACCGTTCGCGCAGCGCTACCCGGCCTACGTGCTGGTGGAACTGGCCGATACCACCGACGAGGCCGCGTTGAATGCGCTGCTGGAACGCGTGATCGGCGAGGCGCTGGAGCGCGAGCTGTGCCTCGATGCCGCGGTCTCCGCTTCGCTGGCGCAGCTGCAGGCGCTGTGGAAGCTGCGCGAGGAAATCTCCGAAGCGCAGCGCGCCGACGGCCCGCACCTCAAGCACGACGTGTCGCTGCCGATCGAGCAGATCCCGGCCTTCATGGAGTCGATGGCGGCACGGCTGCGTGCGCTCGATGCCGCGATCCGTCCCTTCGTGTTCGGGCACTTCGGCGACGGCAACCTGCACTACAACCTGTCGCGTCCGGCCGGCGCCCCCAGGGACTGGGCGGCCACTCAGGGCGATGCCGTCACCGATGCGGTGCTGGACGAGGTGATGCGCTACGGCGGCAGCATCAGCGCCGAGCATGGCATCGGCCAGCTCAAGCGTCATGCCTTCCTGGCAGTGAAGGATCCGCTGGAATTGCGGCTGATGCGGGAGATCAAGTCGGTGTTCGATCCGGCCGGGATCATGAACCCCGGCAAGCTGCTCTGACCGCTGCCGCACCAAAGCAAAACGCGCCGCAATGCGGCGCGCTTTTTGCGGTCAGGCGTGCGTGCTCAGATGCCGCGCGATTGCTGCGAGGCCAGCACCGCGTGGGCGCTGCCCGGACCCTGCGTCAGGTTCGGCGACGACGGGAAACCGCGCTGCGGCGCGGACGGCGAATGCTCGAGCCAGTCCTTGACCCGGTTGGCATCGGCAAAGCGCGACAGCTTGCCGGCCGAATCCAGGAACACCATCACCACGTTGCGCCCGTGCACACGGGCCTGCATCACCAGGCACTGGCCGGCCTCGGAGATAAAACCGGTCTTCTGCAGGCCGATCTCCCAGTTGCCGCCGCGCACCAGGCGGTTGGTGCTGACGTAATGCTGGGTGCGGCCCAGCACGTTGACTTCATGCTCGGTCTGGGTCGAGTACTCGCGGATGGTCGGGTTGCGGTAGGCGGCATTGACCATGCGCACCAGGTCGGTCGCGCTCGACACGTTGCTGCTCGACAGGCCGCTGGAATCGACGAAATGGCTGTCGTTCATGCCGAGCTCGCGCGCCTTGCGGTTCATCGCCTGCACAAAGGCCGGCAGGCCGCCCGGGTAGTGGCGGCCCAGCGCCGAAGCGGCACGGTTCTCGGACGACATCAGCGCCAGCAGCAGCAGTTCCTGGCGCGTCAGCTGCGTGCCGAAGCGCAGGCGCGAGCTGCTGTGCTTCTCGGTGTCGCGGTCTTCCTCGGTGATGGTCAGCACCTCGTCCATTGGCAGACGCGAGTCCATCACCACCAGCGCGGTCATCAGCTTGGTGATCGATGCAATCGGCAGCACCGCGCCGGCATTCTTCTGGAACAGCACCTCGTTGGAGTTCTGGTCCATCACCAGGGCGACGCTGGAGCGCAAGGCCAGCGCATCGTCGGTGTCGCGCAGGCCCATGGCCTCGCCCAGCGACGGCTTGGACGGCGTAAACGCAGCCCGCACCGGGGCCGCGCGCTGCGCCACCACGACGTGGCGCTTGCCCTTCTTCAACACCACCACCTTGCGCGCGGAGCCTGCTTCGCTCTTCGCGACCCTGGCGTTGCGCGCGCTCTTGGCAACAGGCTTGGAGGCGGTCTTTTTCTCCGTCTTAACGGATTTTGCCTGCTTTTTGCTTGTTTTTTGCGTAGATGAGGCCTTGGTGGCCGCTTCGGCCACGGGCACCGCGACCATCGACACCGACACCAGTACCGCGGCGGCGACGGCGGACAAGGGTGTGGAGCCGAAGAATCTGGAGAAAATGGAATCAGACCGGAACATGATTCGTTCAGCGCATAGGAATGGCGCTAGTGTAGGAAAGAAAGAAATTGTTAGCAAGATTAAAGACTTACAGACGCTCCTTAAAGTTCGATTCACATACATTTCCACAATGTGGAATAAGTACGCGATGCGTCACGTCCGCCATCGAACTTCCATGCGCTCGACCCACGCGCAGTCCGGCTCACCCTTGCTACCCCTTTGCAGCGACGAAGCCAATACGAAAAGTCTCTTGTGATATCGGCGCCCATCGTTACATATTGAAACAAATTTCACTATGAGAGAAAACGCGCAAACCCGCTGACCGGCTCACGTTCCGTGGTGAGGCGGTTTGCGATGGCCTCCGGATCGGCAAAACCCAGCGACATGCCGCACACCACCATTTCTTCCGGTGGCAGCCGCAGATGGCTGGCGATGATCTTGTGAAACTGCGTGAACGCCGCCTGCGGGCAAGTATCGAGCCCGCGCGCGCGGGCGGCGACCATGATGCTTTGCAGGAACATGCCGTAGTCGAGCCAACTGCCCTGCTCCATGATGCGATCGATGGTGAAGATGATGCCCACCGGCGCATCGAAGAAACGGAAGTTGCGCGCATGCTGTTCGTGCATGCGCGCCTTGTCCTCGCGGCTGATCTCGAGCAGCCCGTACAGGTCCCAGCCCACCTTGCGCCGCCGCGACAGATACGGATCGGCCCATTCGCGCGGATAGTACGGGTACTCCTCGCGGTACTTGCTGTCGCGCTCGGGATCTTCATAGGCGGCCAGCACGTCGGCGCACAGCTTGGCCTTTGCTTCGCCCGACAGCACATAGACGCGCCACGGCTGCGTATTGGTGCCGGACGGCGCGCGGCTGGCCACCGCCAGGATCTCTTCCACAGTGCTGCGCGGCACGGGCGTATCGAGAAAGGCCCGCACCGAACGCCGCGTCAGGATCGCGCGATCCACGCAGTCCACGGCATCCTGCGAGCCGAGTTGCTTCTCGTGGGACATCTTGTTCATCTCCTGTTGCCCCGCCCTATTCCCGTGCGCCCGTCACCGCGCCCGCCGCCGCCAACGGCAGCAGCGCTTCGCGCAACGCGCCCGGCAACGGTACCGGCCGGCGCGTAGCGCGATCGACATAGACGTGGATGAAATGCCCTTGCGCGGCAGCGACCTCGTTGTCGCCGCTGAACAGGCCGACCTCATACCGCACGCTCGACGTGCCCAGCCTGGCTACGCGTAAACCCGCTATCACGGTCTCGGGAAAGCTGAGCGACGAGAAGTAGTTGCACTGCGTCTCGATCACCAGCCCGATGGTGTCGCCCGACGTGACATCGAGCACGCCCTGCCGGATCAGGTAGGTATTCACCACGGTGTCAAAATAACTGTAGTAGACAACGTTGTTAACGTGGCCATAGACATCGTTGTCCATCCAACGCGTGGTGATCGGCTGGAAGTACGGATAGGCACTGCGCGATTCGGCTTGCGGTTTCATGGGGCGAGAGAGGGACAGGACGCGAGGCAGTACGAAATGCGAATATTCTGAACCAGCGGCCTACGCGATACGAACGCGCAGCCGCTAGCGACGGATGACAAGCGCGACACCCAGCGCGGCCAGCACCATGCCGGCGGCAGCCAGCGGCGGGAAGCGCTCGCCGAACAGCAACCACGCCATCACCGCCGTGGTGGGCGGGGTCAGGTACATCAGGCTGGACACCTTGGTGGCCGCACCCTGGCGGATCAGCAGGAACAGCAGCGAGATCGCGCCGATCGACAACGCCACCACCGACCACGCCAGCGCGCCGAGCATCGCGGCAGTCCACTGCGCCTCCCGCGTCTCGAACACGAACATGAACGGCACGCAGGCAAGCGCCGCCGCGGCGAACTGGATCACCGAACCCATGCGCAGGTCGAACACCGGGCAGAAATGCCGCTGGTAGACCGTGCCCACGGTAATGCTGAACAACGCAGCTCCAGCCAGCGCGAGGCTGGCCGGCGTCAAGCCGCTGGTACCGAGCTTGTTCGCCACCACCAGCGCCACGCCGGCGATGCCCAACAGCAGGCCCAGCCACTGGCGCGCGCCGATGCGCTCGCCCATGCGCGTGGCGATCAGCGCAGTCAGGATCGGCTGCATGCCGACGATCAGCGCCGATACGCCTGCCGGCATGCCGAGCTTGATCGCGGCCCATACGCCGCCGAGGTACCCCGCCTGCAGCAGCAGGCCGGCCACGGCGATATGCCCGACCGCGCGCCAGTCGGTTGCCGTCGACCCCGCCATGCGCGGCAGCGGCACGCGCGCCAGCAGCACGAACGGCACCATCAGCACCAGCACGCCGGCAAAGCGCAGGAACAGGAAGGTCATCGGCTCCGCATACGGCATGCCGTATTTGGCGACGATAAAGCCGGTGCTCCAGATCAGCACGAACAGCCACGGCATCGATGCCACCCACAGCGTGGCACGCGGGCTGGCCGCGCCGGTGCGGCCCGTCTCGATCATCTCGCTCATGACGCAAGCCTTGCAGCAAGTTGCGCGTACCCGGCGTGATATTGGGCGGCGAGCCGCACCGTCTGCGCATGGACGGCAACGGTGTCTTCGATCTGGTTGCCATAGCCGCCGGCCATGGTCACCGCCACCGGCAGGCGCCGGGCTTGCGCGGCGTCGAACACGAGGCGGTCGCGCCGTGCCAGGCCGGCCATGGTCAGTTTCAACCGCCCGAGCCGGTCGCCCTCGTGCGGGTCCGCGCCGGCCAGGTAAATCAGCAGGTCCGGCTCGAAGCGCCGGAACAGCGTGTCCAGCGCGGCCTGCAACGCCCGCGCGTAAGCCTCGTCGTCGCAGCCATCCGGCAGGCCGACGTCGAGGTCGCTGGCTTCCTTGCGGAACGGATAGTTCTTCTCGCCATGCAGCGACAGCGTGAATACCGATGGGTCGCCGTGCAGGATCGATGCGGTGCCGTTGCCCTGATGCACGTCGAGGTCGATCACCGCCACGCGGCGCACCGCGCCGTCGCGCTGCAGCACGCGCGCGGCGATCGCGGCATCGTTGAAGACGCAGAAGCCGCCGCCCTTGTCCGCATAAGCGTGGTGGGTGCCGCCCGCCAGGTTTACGGCGATGCCTTCACGCAGCGCACTGCGGCAGGCCTCGATGGTGGCGCCCGCCGACCTGCGCGAGCGCTCCACCATGGCTTCGGACCACGGAAAGCCGATCTCGCGCTGGCGTGCGGCGTCGAGCGTACCGGCCGAGGCGGCTTCGACATATTCCGCTGTGTGTGCGAGCAGCAGCGCATCGTCGCCGGCGCGCGGCGCCTCGGACAGGCGCAGCCCCGGCACCTGCGCCCACACCGCGTCGCGCAGCATGCTGTACTTGCGCATGGGGAAGCGATGTCCTGGCGGCAGCGGCAGCACGAAGTGGTCGGCGTAGAAAGCGAGCATGGAATGAGGCCTGGGCGATTCTGTTCACATCTTGTTGGGGTTCCGGCCTCGGCCGGCCGTACCGGCACGGGCAGCCTGGCATGGTAGCACCCCTGTCCGGGCATTGCCGGCGGAGCCGGGAATGGCTATGACGGCACTTGCAGCAAGCCTGGCGTGACAGATTTTGTGCGACGCACAAAATCTCCTTGACATTGACTTTGCGGCCCCTAAAATACGGCTTGTTGCGGCGCACAAACGCAAAAACGGATTGGCGCCCTGACCCACCCACACGCCTGGGCTGGCCGAAACGGGCACAACACCGTCACGGCCCTGACATCTAGGCGGCTTAATTTGCTTGACCTTGAAGTTCACCACTGGAGACCAGCAATGATCCTCACCCCGGAACAAGTCGCAGCAGCACAAAAGGCTAACCTCGAAACGCTGTTCGGCCTGACCACCAAGGCGTTTGAAGGCGTCGAAAAGCTCGTCGAACTGAACCTGCAGGTCGTTAAGACCACCTTTGCCGAAAACGTCGACAACGCCAAGAAGGCGCTGTCGGCCAAGGACGCCCAGGAACTGCTGGCGATCCAGGCAGCAGCCGTGCAGCCGGTCGCCGAAAAGACCCTGGCCTACACCCGTCACCTGTACGAGATCGCTTCGGAAACCCAGAGCGAATTCGCCAAGGTGGCCGAGGCCCAGCTGGCCGAAGGCTCGAAGAACGTGCAGGCCCTGGTCGAAAACTTCGCCAAGAACGCCCCGGCCGGTTCGGAATCGACCGTGGCCATCGTGAAGTCGGCGATCTCCGCTGCCAACAACGCCTACGAGTCGGTGCAGAAGGCGACCAAGCAAGCGGTCGAAATCGCTGAAACCAACTTCCAGGCCGCCGCCACGGCTGCCACCAAGGCTGCCCAGCAAGCCAGCGCCACGGCCCGCACGGCCACGGCGAAGAAGGCCGCTGCTGCCTGATAGCCAGTGCTGAAGATGGACCGGCTCCGGCCGGTCCGTTGGCAAAGCCCATCGCCATGCGATGTAGTGGGCTTTGCCAACGATGAAGGCAGTGCCCCGACCGAACGGCCCGGCGCTGCCTAGTCTGCCGATGTCTCCTCGGTACCGCGGTCTCCTTGTCCAAAGGTATCGTTAAACCCGACCTCTACAGGTCGGGTTTTTTTTGGCTCTCGCCTCAGCCAGCCTTTCCCGCTGCCCTTTCCCCCTCTCGCTGCAAGCCGCCACGCATTGACGCTAACAAGTTATGGCGGTTAATTGCGAAACCACGTAAAACAAAGCCCGCCACCAGGGCGGGCCTCGTCATCGCAGCGGGCGGTGCCTCAACGCTTGCGCGGCGGCGGCACGTCGGTACACGTGCCTTCGTAGATCTCGGCCGCCATGCCGATCGACTCGCCCAGCGTCGGGTGCGGATGGATGGTCTTGCCGATATCGACCGCGTCGGCGCCCATCTCGATCGCCAGGCACACTTCGCTGATCAGGTCGCCGGCGTGCGTGCCGACGATACCGCCGCCGATCACGCGATGCGTTTCCTCGTCGAAGATCAGCTTGGTAAAGCCCTCGTCGCGGCCGTTGGCGATGGCGCGGCCCGAAGCGGCCCACGGGAACACACCCTTGCTGTACTTGATGCCCTGCGCCTTGCACTCGTCTTCGGTCAGGCCGGCCCAGGCCACTTCCGGATCGGTAAAGGCAACCGACGGGATCTGCTTGGCATCGAAGAACGCCTTCTCGCCATGCGCGGCTTCCGCGGCCACGTGGGCTTCATGCACCGCCTTGTGCGCCAGCATCGGCTGGCCCACGACGTCGCCGATCGCGAAGATATGCGGCACATTGGTGCGCATCTGCTTGTCGACGTTGATAAAGCCGCGGTCGGTCACGGCCACGCCCGCCTTCTCGGCGGCGATGCGCTTGCCGTTGGGCGCGCGGCCCACCGACACCAGCACCAGGTCGTAGCGTTGCGCCTCGGCCGGGGCCTGCTCGCCTTCGAACTTGACATAGATGCCGTCCGGCCTGGCTTCCACCCCGACCGTCTTGGTATTCAGCATGACCTTGCCGAAACGGTCCTTGTTCTTCTTTTCCCAGACCTTGACCAGGTCGCGGTCGGCGCCGCCCATCAGGCCCGGCAGCATTTCGACGACATCGATCTCGGCGCCCAGCGTGCTGTACACCGTGGCCATTTCCAGGCCGATGATGCCGCCGCCGATGACCAGCATCTTGTTGGGCACTTCCGGCAGCTCGAGCGCGCCGGTCGAGTCGACGATGCGCGGGTCTTCCGGGATGAAGGGCAGCTTCACCGCCTGGCTGCCGGCGGCGATGATGGCCTTCTCGAAGCGGATCACGGTCTTCTTGCCGGTGCTGCGCTTGCCCTCGCCCTCGGTCAGTTCGACTTCCATGTGGTGCGGGTCGAGGAAGTTGCCGATGCCGCGCACCACCTGGACCTTGCGCGCCTTGGCCATGCCGGCCAGGCCGCCGGTCAGCTTGCCCACCACCTGGTTCTTGTAGTGGCGCAGGCCGTCGAGGTCGATCTTGGCTTCGCCGAACAGGATGCCGTGGGCGGCCAGCGCCTTGGCTTCGTCGATCACGGCGGCGTTGTGCAGCAGCGCCTTGGACGGGATGCAGCCCACGTTCAGGCAGACACCGCCAAGCGTGCTGTAGCGCTCGACCAGCACGGTGTTCATGCCCAGGTCGGCGGCGCGGAAGGCGGCCGAGTAGCCACCGGGGCCCGCGCCCAGCACCAGCATTTCGCACTGGATATCGGCACCGCCGCTATGCGTTGCGGCGGCCGGCGCGGCGGCCGGTGCCGCGGCAGCCGGCCCGGGAGCGGCGGCCGGAGCCGGAGCCGGAGCTTGCGCGGGCGCTGGTGCGGCGGCGGCCTGGGCCTCCACGGTGCAGATCACCGCGCCCTGGCCAACCTTGTCGCCCACCTTGACCTTGACCTCCACCACCTTGCCGGCAACCGACGACGGCACATCCATGCTCGCCTTGTCGGACTCCAGCACGATCAGGGACTGTTCCGTCTCGACCGTATCGCCGGCCTTGACCAGTACCTCGATCACTTCCACCGCGTCGAAATCGCCGATATCCGGCACCTTGACTTCGATCACACTCATATTTGCTCCTCAATACGCGCCCGCCTCTCGGCTTCAGGGCGCGCCGTCGTTGTTGGTTGCCGCGTCCGCCGCCGGCGCTGCGCCATTGTCTGCATCGTGCAGCCGCACCGTATGGACCTCGATCGGCCCCGATGAGCTTTTGTCGAACTCCACGCCCGCATCGACGCCGATGCGCGCGATCTCGCCCGCATCCAGGTCGGGCCGGTCATACACCGCGTGCATCGCGCCCAGCGCGTAGTTGCGGCCCGAGCCGATGCCCCAGAAGCGGTCGAATGAAAACACCTCGCGATACGAATAGACGCCGAAGATGCCGGCCGGATTGGCGATCAGGCATACGATCTGCGACGACTCGTAGGGATCGTCATCGTCTTCCTTGGTATTGACGAAGTAGTCCGTCTTCAGCTTCTCGTGCACCTTCAGGAAGGTGCGGAACACGTCGTCGCGCGAGCCCAGCCTGCATTCCTCGCCCAGGCCCGCCAGCAGCGTGCGCATGACCGGGAAGTGCGCGGTCGTCCCGGCCAGCGCGATAAAGCCGTCGCCGACCGGAAAGACCTTCTGGTTGCGCTCGTACGCGCGCGATAGCCGCGTATCGCCGAAGGTGACCAGCGCGTCCGCCGCGATCGCCACCTCGGCGCCCTTCTTGACGACAACACAGGTAGTCATGGCTCGCTCCTATCGTCAGGCCTGGGCGCGCACCGGCAATGCCGGTGCGCGCTGCCGAGTTAGAGCAGGATACGGCGGAAGTCCGCCAGCAATTGCGCAAAGTACGTGTTGAAGCGCGCGGCCTCGGCACCGTCGATGACGCGGTGGTCCCACGACAGCGACAGCGGCAGCGTCAGGCGCGGCGCGAACTGCTTGCCGTCCCACACCGGCTTCTGGAACGACTTGCACACGCCCATGATGGCCACTTCAGGCGCGTTGATGATCGGCGTGAAGTACGTGCCGCCCAGGCCGCCCAGCGACGAGATCGAGAAGCAGCCGCCCTGCATCTGGTCCGGCTTGAGCTTGCCGTCGCGCGCCAGCTTGGCCAGCTCGCTCATTTCCTGGCTGATCTCCAGCACGCCCTTCTTGTCGGCGTCCTTGATCACCGGCACGACCAGGCCGTTCGGGGTGTCGGCGGCAAAACCGATGTTGAAGTACTTCTTCAGCACCAGGTTGTCGCCGTCGAGCGAGGCATTGAAGTTCGGGAACTTCTTCAGCGCCGCGACCGTGGCCTTGATCATGAAGGCCAGCATGGTCACCTTGATGCCGGACTTCTCGTTTTCCTTGTTCAGCTGCACGCGGAAGGCTTCCAGCTCGGTGATGTCCGCTTCGTCATGGTTGGTGACGTGCGGGATCATGACCCAGTTGCGGTGCAGGTTGGCGCCGGAAATCTTCTTGATGCGCGACAGGGCCTTGCTTTCGACCTCGCCGAAGCGGGTGAAATCGACCTTCGGCCACGGCAGCAGGCCGAGCTCGCCACCGCCGCCGCCAGCCGCGGCCGCCTGCGCAGGCGCGGCGGCCTGGCCAGTCATCACGCCCTTGACGTAGTGCTGCACGTCCTGCTGGGTGATGCGGCCCTTGGGGCCGGTGCCGGCCACGCGCGACACGTCGACGCCCAGCTCGCGCGCGAACTTGCGCACCGAGGGGCTGGCATGGGCCGCCTTGCCGCTTACGCCAGCGACGGCCGGCGCGGCGGCAGGCGCTGCCGCCGGAGCGGGAGCAGCCGCGGGCGCGGGCGCCGGGGCGGGCGTGCTGGCTGCGGCCGGGGCCGGAGCCGCCGCGGCAGCCGGAGCCGGTGCTGCGGCCGCGCCGGCGGCGCCTTCCAGGATCAGCAGCAGCGTGCCCTCGGACACGTTGTCGCCGACCTTGACCTTGACTTCCTTGACCACGCCGCCCTGCGGCGAGGGCACGTCCATGGTGGCCTTGTCCGATTCCAGCGTCACCAGCGCGTCTTCGGCGTTGATGGTGTCGCCCGGCTTGACGTGGACCTCGATCACCGGCACGGCATCGTAGTCGCCGATATCCGGCACCTTGACCTCGATGGTGCCGCCACCGCTGGCGGCAGGCGCGGCCGCGGCCGCGGGAGCCGGTGCCGGTGCGGGAGCGGGCGCAGGTGCCGCGGCGGCGGGCGCCGGAGCAGGCGCCGGAGCGGGCGCGGCCGCGGGCGGTGCCGCGGAGGCCTCGTTCGCCGCTTCCAGCATCACCAGCACCGAGCCTTCGGACACGTTGTCGCCCACCTTGATGCGGACGTCCTTGACCACGCCGGCCTGCGGCGAGGGCACGTCCATGGTGGCCTTGTCCGATTCCAGCGTCACCAGCGCGTCTTCCGCGTTGATGCTGTCGCCGGGCTTCACATGCACTTCGATGACGGGGACGGCGTCATAGTCGCCGATATCCGGCACCTTGATTTCAATTGCTTGACTCATTCAGTGTCTCCTGAGCAGGCCGGCACGCGCGACATCCGCAAGCGGCGAGATTACCTTCGCCGCCCGCTTCTGTCACGCCGCCATGCCGCAAGGCGCCATCGGGACTGTGCCGGGGCGCCCGCGGCACGGCGCTGCCGTACTGCGGGGGTGGGTGCAGGCTGCCGGATCAGACCGACATCGGGTTAGGCTTGTTCGGGTCGAGGTTGTACTTCTTGATGGCCTCGGCGACCTTGTCGCGGCCGATCGCGCCCTCGTCGGCCAGCGCCTTGAGCGCGGCCAGCGTGACCCAGTAGCGGTCCACTTCGAAGAAGTGGCGCAGCTTCTCGCGCGTGTCCGAGCGGCCGAAGCCGTCGGTGCCGAGCACCACGTAGCGGCGCGGCACGTACGGACGGATCTGTTCGGCGAAGGTGCGCACGTAGTCGGTCGAGGCAATCACCGGGCCGCGCGCCGACTTCAGCTTCTGCGTGACAAAGGCTTCGCGCTGGGTCTCGGCCGGGTGCAGCAGGTTGTAGCGCTCGGCGGCCTGGCCGTCGCGCGCCAGCTCGGTGAAGCTCGGGCAGCCCCACAGGTCGGACTCGACGCCCCAGTCCTTCTTCAGCAGCTCGGCAGCGGCGATCACCTCGCGGAAGATCGTGCCCGAGCCCAGCAGCTGCACGCGCGGCGCGTTGCTGTTCTCGACGCCCTTGCGGAACTGGTACATGCCCTTGACGATGTCCTGCTCTACGCCAGCCGGCATTTCCGGATGCTCGTAGTTCTCGTTCATCACCGTCAGGTAGTAGTAGACATCTTCCTGCTCGGCGTACATGCGGCGCAGGCCGTCCTGCATGATCACCGCCAGCTCGTACTGGAAGGTCGGGTCATACGAGATGCAGTTGGGGATCACGGCGTGGAACACGTGCGAATGGCCGTCTTCATGCTGCAGGCCTTCGCCGTTCAGCGTGGTGCGGCCGGCGGTGCCGCCCAGCAGGAAGCCGCGCGAGCGCATGTCGGCGGCGGCCCAGCACAGGTCGCCGATACGCTGGATGCCGAACATCGAGTAATAGATGTAGAACGGGATCATCTGCACGCCGTGGGTCGAATACGACGTGGCGGCGGCGATCCAGTCGCACATGGCGCCGGCTTCGTTGATGCCTTCCTGCAGCACCTGGCCAGTCTGCGATTCCTTGTAGAACATCAGCTGGTCATGGTCTTCCGGCACGTACTTCTGGCCTTCCTGGTTCCAGATGCCGACCTGGCGGAACAGGCCTTCCATGCCGAAGGTGCGCGACTCGTCCGGGACGATGGGCACCACGTGCTTGCCGATCTGCTTGTCCTTCAGCAGCGTGTTCAGGATCCGCACGAAGGCCATGGTGGTGGACACTTCGCGGCCTTCGCCGGTGGCCTTGAGCAGGGCTTCGAAGGCCTTCAGCTCGGGCACCTGCAGCGCTTCGGCCTTCTGCCGGCGCGCCGGCAGGTAGCCGCCCAGGTTCATGCGTGCCTGGCGCATGTATTCCAGTTCCTTCGAGCCTTCCTCGAAGGTGATGTACGGCACTTCTTCCAGCTTGTCGTCGGCGACCGGGATGTTGAACTGGTCGCGGAACTTGCGGATCGCGTCGACCGGCATCTTCTTCTGCTGGTGCGCGACGTTCATGGCCTGGCCGGCGTCGCCCATGCCATAGCCCTTGATGGTCTTGGCCAGGATCAGCGTGGGCTGGCCCTTGTGCTCGCTGGCGGCCTTGTAGGCGGCGTAGATCTTGTGCGGGTCGTGGCCGCCGCGGTTCAGGCGCCAGATGTCCTCGTCGGACCAGTCGGCGACCATCGCCTTCAGCTCGGGCGTATTGAAGAAGTGCTCGCGCACGTAGGCGCCGTCCTTGGCCTTCATGGTCTGGTACTCGCCGTCCACGCATTCCATCATGCGCTTCATCAGCAGGCCCTTGGTGTCGCGCGCCAGCAGCGCGTCCCACTTGCTGCCCCACACCACCTTGATCACGTTCCAGCCGGCACCGCGGAACTCGGATTCCAGTTCCTGGATGATCTTGCCGTTGCCACGCACCGGGCCGTCCAGGCGCTGCAGGTTGCAGTTGATGACGAACACCAGGTTGTCGAGCTTCTCGCGGCCGGCCATGCCGATCGCGCCCAGCGATTCCGGCTCGTCGGTCTCGCCGTCGCCCAGGAAGGCCCAGACCTTGCGGTCGCCGGCCTTGGCCAGGCCGCGGCTGTCCAGGTACTTCATGAAGCGGGCCTGGTAGATGGCCATGATCGGGCCCAGGCCCATCGACACCGTCGGGAACTGCCAGAAGTCCGGCATCAGCCACGGGTGCGGGTACGACGAGATGCCCTTGCCGTCGACTTCCTGGCGGAAGTTATCGAGCTGATCGGGCGTCAGGCGGCCCAGCAGGAAGGCGCGCGAGTACACGCCGGGCGCCGAGTGGCCCTGCACGAAGACCAGGTCGCCGCCGCTCTGTTCCGACGGGGCGCGCCAGAAGTGGTTGTAGCCGACGTCGTACAGCGTGGCCGCCGAGGCAAACGACGAGATATGGCCGCCGACATTGGTGTGCTTGTTGGCGCGCAGCACCATCGCCATGGCGTTCCAGCGGGTGTACGAGCGGATCCGGTGCTCGATGTCCTGGTCGCCGGGGATGCGGGCCTGCTGCTCGACCGGGATGGTGTTGATGTACTGGGTCTCGGCGTGGAACGGCTGGGTCACGCCGTTCACGCGTGCGTATTCGATCTGCTTGTCGATCAGGAAGGCGGCGCGCGCCGGGCCTTCCGCGGCCAGCACGCCCTGCAGGGCGTCGAGCCATTCATGGGTTTCCTGGGGATCGGCGTCGTTGGCGCTCGAGGCGCCGAGGATCTGCTCTGGTACGGCGGACATGACTGTCTCCTGGGTGAATTCTTGGCTTCCGCGTCCGCGCTGGCAGCGCCGGACACGACTCAACGTATGACTCGCACCGACTTGCGGAGGATCGGCGCCATTGCCGCCTTGCATCGGGGCCGCCGCCGGGAAACCTGTTCCGGTTTCTCCGCGCGGCAGGCGCATGGCTACCGCCCGCATTCTTGGGTCGGACCGATTCTATGGAAGCCCAATGTCGAGCACAAGGGAAATTTTCAAATTGCGATATCGTTTTTTATAATGTGGAATTATGCGGCAGCGCACCAAGAATCACAGCCAAAGCCGCCTGCCCCGTGCCTCCGCCTTGCCAGCGCCGGCACGCGGCGCCGGGATTTCATTGGCGCTTTCCCCAAGCGACGCACCGCAATAATCTCGGTACACTGGTCGGTCAGCCGTCAATCCCTCCCATGCCGTTTTTCAACCGCCTCGACCGTCTTTTGCGCAGCCTGCGTGCCGCCATGCTTCCCTCCGATGCGTCGGGTACAGCCAAGGCCGCCGGCGGCGAGTCCGCGCATGTCCCGCATGCGCCTTCACCGGCGGCCGGCCTGGGGCCGATCGAGGCGCTGGGACCGGACGACGGCGTCCCGGTGGCGCCGCCGCGCGGCCTGTGGTGGCTGCGCTGGCGCAACCTGGTCGCCACCAGCTGGTTCATGTTCATCCCGCTGGTTGCCATTGTGCTCTTCACCGTGGCCATGGGCGTGATCCTGTGGTCGCTGCACGAGACCGAACGCCAGCAGCAGCGCGACGCGCTGTACCGCGACGCGGCCTGGGCGCAGCAGCGCGTGCGCCTGTCGCTGCTGAGCAACCAGGACCAGCTGGCCTCGCTCGCGCGCGATATCGCCGCCGCGCAGCTGGAGCAAGGCGCCTACCGCACCGCGGCGCAGGAAATCCTGCGCGAGAACCCCGAGATCGTCTTCATCAACTGGCTCGACGCCACCAAGCGCGGGCGCTGGTCGCTGCCGTCGACCTCCGAGTTCGCCAGCCGCCTGCGCGAGAACCAGGACCAGCCGCTCGAGCCCGAAGTGCTCGACACCTTCGACGCCGCGCGCGAGACCCAGCGCGTGGTCTACTCGCGCCCGCTGGTCAACGAGCGCGGCGACAGCTTCATGCTGATGGAAGTGCCGATCGTGCGCGACAACGAGTTCCTCGGCACGCTGGGCGCGCTGTATTCGATCAACGGCATCCTGACCCACCTGCTGCCGCCCGAGCTGACCGAGCGCTACCGCTTCTCGCTGATCGACAAGAACAATCAGACCCGCGCCAGCACCTCGCTGCGGCCGGTGCCGGGCAACGCGCTGTCGTACGAGGTGCTGCTCGACCCGCCGGGCCATTCGCTGTCGCTGCGCGCCGATGCCTACCCGCCGGCATCGAACCTGCCCAACAACATGCTGCTGTGGCTGGTGGTGGGGCTGTCCTGCTTCCTGCTGTGGAGCCTGTGGAGCATGTGGCGGCACACCAGCCGCCGCTCCGAGGCGCAGCGCGCGCTGCTGGCCGAGACCTCGTTCCGGCGCGCGATGGAAAACTCGATGCTGATCGGCCTGCGCGCGCTCGACCTGAACGGCCGCATCACCTACGTCAACCCGGCCTTCTGCCGCATGACCGGCTGGCAGGAGAACGACCTGGTCGGGCGCCTGCCGCCCTTCCCCTACTGGCCGCCCAACGACCAGCAGGAGATGCAGAAGCAGATCGACCTGACGCTGCAGGGCAAGTCGCCCGCCGGCGGCTACGAAATGCGCGTGATGCGCCGCGACGGCAGCAGCTTCTATGCCCGCATGTACGTGTCGCCGCTGGTCGACAGCCGCGGCCGCCATACCGGCTGGATGAGCTCGATGACGGATATCACCGAGCCCAAGCGCGCGCGCGAGGAACTGGCCGCCGCGCACGACCGCTTCACCACCGTGCTGGAAAGCCTGGACGCCGCGGTGTCGGTGCTGGCCACCGACAAGGCCGAGCTGCTGTTCGCCAACCGCTACTACCGCCAGCTGTTCGGCTGGGAGGCCGAGGGCCACGTCAAGCTGGCCGGCGACGAGCTCGACAAGGACCAGGTCTCGAGCGACAACACCGACTATGTCGATGCCTATGCCGGCCTGCCGGCATCCGAGCTGATGCCGTACGCGTCGGATGCGCGCGAGGTGTTCGTGCCCGACATGCAGAAATGGTTCGAAGTGCGCCGCCGCTATATCCAGTGGGTCGACGGCCACCTGGCGCAGATGCAGATCGCCACCGACATCACGGTGCGCAAGGCCGCCGAGGAAATGGCGCGCCAGCATGAAGAGCGACTGCAGTTCACCAGCCGCCTGACCACCATGGGCGAGATGGCGTCGTCGCTGGCGCACGAACTCAACCAGCCGCTGGCGGCGATCAACAACTACTGCATGGGCGCGGTGGCGCGGCTGCATTCGGGGCGCAGCACGCCCGAGGACCTGATCCCGGTGCTGGAGAAGACCTCGGCGCAGGCGGTCCGGGCCGGCACCATCATCAGCCGCATCCGCGGCTTCGTGAAGCGCAGCCAGCCGCAGCGGCGCGAGGCCGCGCTGCACGACATCGTTGCCGACGCGGTGGGCCTGGCCGACCTGGAAGCCACGCGCCGCCGCGTCACCATCCTGACCCGGCTGCCGGCGCCACCGCTGACGGTCTATGTCGATCCGGTGCTGATCGAGCAGGTGCTGGTGAACCTGCTCAAGAACGCGGTCGAAGCCATGGCCGGGCTGCCGGCGATGCGCGCCGGCGGCGTGGTGCGGCTGCACGCGCGGGTCGAGTCCGGCGAGATCGGCGACAACGTCCATATCGACGTGATCGACCAGGGCCCGGGCGTCGACGAGGCCACCAAGGAGCGGCTGTTCGAGCCCTTCTTCAGCACCAAGTCCGACGGCATGGGCATGGGGCTGAACATCTGCCGCTCGATCATCGAGTCGCACCAGGGCCGGCTGTGGGTCGAGAACAATGTCGACGGCATCGGTTGTACATTCAAGATCATGCTGCCGCTGCAGGCGGCGCCGGCCGAAGCCGTGGCCGAATAAGCAGAGCCCGCGCGCACGGGCCACGCGCAACCTTGCGCATCATCGGATGCGTGGCGCCGGCGGCGCCGCTTCCCCTCCGACGTGGGGGGCCTGTCTCGCCACAGAGGGCCGCTGCCGGTTACACTTCGCAGCAATGAATTGTTGTCCCGAGGAGACTACATGACCGCAACGCCAAACCCCACGCCCCACCGCGGCGAGACCGTGTTCATCGTCGACGACGATGAAGCCATGCGCGACTCGCTGACCTGGCTGCTGGAGGGCAATGGCTATCAGGTGCGCAGCTTCACCAGCGCCGAGCAGTTCCTCGCCGCCTACGACGCCAGCCAGGTGTCCTGCCTGATCCTGGATGTGCGCATGCCCGGCATGAGCGGGCCCGAGCTGCAGGAGCGCATGCTGGCCGAGCAGATCGACATCCCCATCGTCTTCATCACCGGCCACGGCGACGTGCCGATGGCGGTATCGACGATGAAGCGCGGCGCGATCGACTTCATCGAAAAGCCCTTCGACGAGTCCGAGCTGCGCGCGCTGGTCGAGCGCATGCTGCAGAAGGCCCGCACCGACCACTCCACCGCGCGCGAGCAGCGCGCCGCCAAGGACCTGCTGGGCAAGCTGACCACGCGCGAGCAGCAGGTGCTGGAGCGCATCGTGGCCGGCCGCCTGAACAAGCAGATCGCCGACGACCTGGGCATTTCCATCAAGACCGTGGAGGCGCACCGCGCCAACATCATGGAAAAGCTCAACGTCAACACCGTCGCCGACCTGCTGCGCCTGGCGCTGTCGCGCAACAGCTGAGCGGCTGGCACCCGCCCCGCTTGCCCGGTGCGGCCCTGGGCCGCACCTGCCCCTCGCTGCGCCCCTTCCACACACTGTTCCGCACACCATTCAGCGCCCGAGATAATCCTCGTCGCGGAAGGTCACCACCCACTGTGGCCGATAGACCACAAACACCGCGACCAGCATGCCGGTGAGAAAGGCCTCGCCAAAGGCCAGGATCACGGCACCGAGCAGGGTGTCGGCAAGGCTCAGCGGCTGTCCCGACATCACCAGGTAGCGCCAGCCCGCCTGCGCCGCCCCGGCACCCAGCGCGGCCAGTCCGGCGGTGAAATACCCGTGCCCGAGGATGAACACGAACGGATGGCGCGGCAGCAGGCGCCGCATCGTCGCCTGCAGGCCGGCCGAGAGCAGCGCCGGCAGCAGCGCCAGCCAGACATAGCGCACCCACAGCGCGGCCCAGTCGAACTGGCTCCAGCCATGCCCGGCCAGGTATTCCAGCCCCAGCAGCGAGACCACGTCGGCGGCGAACAGCGACAGCAGCGCCAGCGGCAGCCCGAACAGCGTCACCATCAGCGTGGCGCCGAGCAGCTGGATCACCATGCCGCCGGCCAGCGTCGCGCGCACCGTCCACAGCAGCGCCACCAGCAGCATCGCGCCGAGCCAGGCATGCTGCAGCGCATCGCGGCGCAGCAGCCGCCAGGGGCGGCGCGTCAGCGCCCATAGCAGTCCGCACACGGACAGCAGCACCAGCAGCGGATCGGACAGTGTCGAGGCAAGCGCGGTAGGCATGCGGCCGATGCTACCAGTGCCGGGACGGGGTAATCGCTGCCGGCGGTCAAGCTCAGTGCGACAGGCCTCGCGCAACCTTTATAATTCCGCCTTTGGCCCCGCCGCGCGCGGGCGCCGCCACCTTCTCGCCATCATCCCCGCCCTGCCTCCATGCCTGCCCAACTGATCGACGGCAACGCCCTTGCCAAGCAAATCCGCTCCGAAGCCGCCCAGCGCGCCGCCCGCCTGACCGAACGCGGCCACCAGCCCGGCCTGGCCGTGGTCCTGGTCGGCGAAGACCCGGCCAGCCAGGTCTACGTGCGCAACAAGGTCAAGGCCTGCGAGGACAACGGCTTCCATTCCTCGCTGGACCGCTATCCGGCCGACCTGTCCGAGGCCGACCTGCTGGCCCGCATCGACGCCCTCAACCGCGATCCCCGCATCCACGGCATCCTGGTGCAGCTGCCGCTGCCGAAGCACATCGACAGCCACAAGGTGCTCGAAGCGATCGCCCCGGAAAAGGACGTCGACGGCTTCCACGTGGCCAACGCCGGCGCGCTGATGACCGGCGCGCCGCTGTTCCGCCCGTGCACGCCGTACGGCTGCATGAAGATGCTGGAATCGATCCAGTACCCGCTGCGCGGCGCGCGCGCGGTGGTGGTGGGCGCCTCCAATATCGTCGGCAAGCCGATGGCGATGCTGCTGCTGCAGGCCGGCGCCACCGTCACCATCTGCAACAGCAAGACCCGCGATATCGGCGCCCACACCCGCGACGCCGACGTGGTGGTGGCCGCGGTCGGCAAGCGCAACCTGATCACGGCCGACATGGTCAAGCCCGGCGCGGTGGTGATCGATGTCGGCATGAACCGCGATGACCAAGGCAAGCTGTGCGGCGATGTCGACTTCGCCGGCGTGCGCGAAGTCGCCGGCTACATCACGCCGGTGCCGGGCGGGGTCGGGCCGATGACCATCACCATGCTGCTGATCAATACGCTGGAAGCCGCCGAGCGGGCCGCGGGCTGAGCGCCGCGACTTTGAGCGCCGCAACTTGCCGCCGGCGCCCGATGCGCCACCCGGGGCACTGGAAAATCCACCGCCCCGGCCCCATCTGCGGGAATATTGCCTGACCAAGACCAGCCAACCGAGCAGCCAACCGAGAACACGCCATGGACCACGCCGCCAACGCTACCAATCCGCTGCTGGACTTTTCCGACCTGCCCCGCTTTGCCGAGATCCGGCCCGAGCACATCAGCCCCGCGCTCGACGTGCTGCTGGAACGCGCGCAACAGGCCGTCGCCCGCGCCGAGGATCCCGCCACGCCCGCCGATTGGGCCAACGCGGTGCAGGCGCTGGAAGCCGCCACCGAGCCGCTGGGCCGCGCCTGGGGCGTGGTCAGCCACCTCAGCGCCGTCGCCGATACGCCCGAGCTGCGCCAGGCGCATGCCGAGAACCTGCCGCGCATGACCGAGTTCTGGTCGTCGCTCGGCCAGAGCCTGGCGCTGTATGAGAAATACAAGGCGCTGGCGGCCAGCCCCGAGTTTGCCGGCATGAGCGCGGCGCGCCACCAGCTGATCGAGAACGAGCTGCGCGGCTTCCGCCTCGGCGGCGCCGAACTGCCCGAGGACAAGAAGCCGCGCTTTGCCGAGATCCAGGAGCAGCAGGCCCAGCTGTCCAAGGCCTTCTCCGACCACGTGCTCGACGCGACCAACGCCTACGCGCTGGTCATCGAGGACGAGGCGCGCCTGGCCGGCCTGCCCGACGATGCCCGTGAAGCCGCCCGCCACGCCGCGGAAAAGGATGGCAAGGCCGGCTGGAAGTTTACGCTGCACTTCCCCTCCTACTTCCCGGTGCTGCAGTACGCGGACGACCGCGCGCTGCGCCAGACCCTGTACGAGGCCAACGTCACGCGCGCGTCCGAGCTCGGCCCGCAGCACGGCCAGGGCCAGGCCGACTGGGACAACACTGCCAATATGCGCGAGCAGCTGGCGCTGCGCCGCGAAGAGGCGCAGATGCTGGGTTACCAGTGCTATGGCGAAGTCTCGCTGGTGCCGAAGATGGCCGAGTCGCCTGCCGAGGTGCTCAAGTTCCTCGACGAACTGGCGGTCAAGGCGCGACCCTATGCCGAGCAGGACTGGGCCGAGCTGAAGGCCTTCGCCGCAGCCGAGCTGGGCCTGCCGGAGCTGGCGCCGTGGGACGTGGCCTATGCCTCGGAGAAGCTGCGCCAGCAGCGCTATGCGTTCTCCGAACACGAGGTCAAGCAGTACTTCCCGGAAGCCAAGGTGCTGGAAGGCCTGTTCGGCGTGGTGCAGAAGCTGTTCTCGGTGCGCATCGAGCCCGAGCCGGCGCAGACCTGGCACCCGGACGCGCGCTTCTTCCGCGTCAGCACCGCCGATGGCACGTTGCTGGCCCAGTTCTACATCGACCTGTACGCGCGCGAAGGCAAGCGCGGCGGCGCGTGGATGGACGATGCACGCGGGCGCAAGGTGCTCGAGCATGGCGGCGTGCAGACGCCGGTGGCCTACCTGACCTGCAATTTCTCGGCGCCGGTGGGCGGCAAGCCCGCGCTGTTCACGCACGATGAGGTCATCACGCTGTTCCACGAGTTCGGCCACGGCCTGCACCACATGCTGACGCAGGTGGGCGAGCTGGGCGTGTCGGGCATCAACGGCGTGGAGTGGGATGCGGTGGAGCTGCCGTCGCAGTTCATGGAGAACTTCTGCTGGGAATACGAAGTGCTGACCGGCATGACACAGCATGTCGACACCGGCGAGCCGCTGCCGCGCGCGCTGTTCGACCGCATGCTGGCGGCCAAGAACTTCCAGAACGGCATGATGACGCTGCGCCAGATCGTGTTCTCGTCGTTCGACATGCACCTGCATACCGACTTCGACCCGGCCGGCGCCACCTCGGTGCTGGAGCTGTCGCGCCAGATCAACGACCGCGTGCACGTGGTGCCGCAGCATCCGCTGTCGCGCTGGCCGAACACCTTCAGCCATATCTTCGCCGGCGGCTATGCCGCGGGCTATTACAGCTACAAGTGGGCCGAAGTGCTGTCGGCCGACGTCTACGCGGCGTTCGAAGAGGCCGCGCAGCTGTCGGGCACGGTGCTCGACAGCGAAACCGGCGCGCGCTACCAGCGCGAGATCCTGTCGGTGGGCGGCAGCCGCCCGGCGATGGACTCGTTCGTGGCCTTCCGCGGCCGCGCGCCGCAGATCGACGCGCTGCTGCGCCACGGCGGGATGGCGGCATGAGCGCGCTGGGACTGCCGGGCCAGGGTCCGCTGCGCATCGCCAGCTGGAACGTCAATTCGCTGAAAGTACGCCTGCCGCAGGTGCTGCAGTGGCTGGCCGAACAGGACCAGGCCGGCGCGCCGATCGACGCGCTGTGCCTGCAGGAACTGAAGCTGCCGGACGACAAGTATCCGCTGGCCGAGCTGGAAAACGCCGGTTTCCACAGCGTCTACACCGGCCAGAAGACCTACAACGGCGTCGCCATCCTGGCGCGCGACGCGAGCATGCCCGGCCCCGTCGACGTGGTGCGCAACATCCCCGGCTTCGAGGACGCGCAGCAGCGCGTGATTGCCGCCACTTATGGCGACCTGCGCCTGGTCTGCGCCTATTTCCCTAATGGGCAGGCGCCCGACTCGGACAAGTTCGCCTACAAGCTGCAATGGCTGGAAGCGATGACCGCGTGGCTGCGCGAGGAAATGACGCGGCACCCGCGGCTGGCGCTGCTGGGCGACTTCAATATCGCGCCGGAGGACCGCGACGTACACGACCCGGCCAAGTGGGAAGGCCAGAACCTGGTCTCGCCGCCCGAGCGCGCCGCCTTTGCCGCGCTGCTCGAACTGGGCCTGGCGGATGCGTTCCGCAAGTTCGAGCAGCCGGAGAAGGCGTTCTCGTGGTGGGACTACCGCATGCTGGCGTTCCGGCGCAATGCCGGGCTGCGCATCGACCATATCCTGCTGTCGCCGGCGCTGACCGAGCAATGCACCGCGTGCGTGATCGACCGGGTGCCGCGCACCTGGGAGCAGCCATCCGACCACACCCCGGTGGTGGCGACGCTGCATTGCGGCTGACCCTGCGGGGCATGCGCGCCTGCCGGCCGCACTGGGGCATGGCGCGGGTTCAGGCAAGCCCGGGCAAGCCCCGCTCGCCGCGCCCGGCCGTGATCGTTACACTGCGGGCATGAGCCCTCCCGCCCAGGCCATGTTTCGCCACCGCAATCTCCCCCACCTGCTGCTGCAAGCGCGCGAAGCGTTGCTGGCCGGCTTCCGGCCGATCCTGCGGCAGTTCGGCGTGACCGAGCAGCAATGGCGCGTGCTGCGCACGCTCAACGAGCGCGGGCCGATGGAACCCAACCAGCTCGCCGAGGCCTGCCTGATCCTGAGCCCCAGCCTGACCCGCATGCTGGCCGGCATGGAAGACGCCGGGCTGGTGGCACGCACGCGCTCGGCCACCGACCAGCGCCGCCAGCTGGTCAACCTGACCAGTGCCGCGCGCGACATCATCGCGCAGATGGAACCGCTGATCGACGCCCGCTACCAGCAGCTCGCGCAGCAGCTGGGGGCCGAGCGGCTGGCCGAGGTCTATCGCGCGCTCGACGCCATGCTGGCCAGCCTGGGCCCGCAGGCCGCGCCTCAATCCACTGCGCCCGCCGCTGCCTTGCCGCCCTCCGGACACGGCGGCGAAGCCGGCTAGCCCGCCCCGTTTGCCGCCGATGTCTTCGCCCGCCACCGCATCCCTGCTGCCGCGCCTGTTCCCCTGGAGCCAGCGCGTCGACCCGACCACGCTGCGCGCCGACCTGGTGGCTGGACTGCTCGGCGCCGTGCTGGTGTTGCCGCAGGGGGTGGCGTTCGCCACGCTGGCCGGCCTGCCGCCGCAGTACGGCATCTACAGCGCGGTGGTGCCATGCATCGTGGCGGCGCTGTTCGGTTCGAGCTGGCACGTCATGTCGGGGCCGACCAACGCCAACTCGCTGGCACTGTTCGCGATGCTGAGCCCGCTCGCGTTCGCGGGCAGCCCGGCCTATATCGGCCTGGCGCTGGCGGTCACCATCGTGGTCGGCGTGATGCAGCTGGCGGTGGGCACGCTGCGGCTGGGGTCGCTGGCCAACTTTATTTCGCCGTCGGTGCTGCTCGGCTTTACTTGCGGCGCGGCGACGCTGATCGGGCTGTACGCACTGAAGGACCTGTTCGGGCTGTCGGTGCCGACCGGCACCAGCGCCTTCGGCGTACTGCGCCATCTGTTCGAGCATGCCGATGCCATCAACTGGGACGCGGCCATGGTGGGCGCGGTCACGCTGGCGGTGACGCTGCTGTGCAAGCGGCTGTGGCGGCGCCTGCCGTTCATGCTGCTGGGCCTGCTGGCCGGCTACGGCGTGGCGCTGCTGCTGAACCAGGCCGGCGGCCACCACGTCAACGTGGTCGGGCCGATTCCGTCGGCACTGCCGCACTTCCAGGTGCCGGACGTGGACTGGCGCAAGCTGCCCGACCTGCTCGGCATCGCCGCGGCGCTGACCATCGTCGCGCTGGGCCAGTCGATCTCCATCGCCAAGGCGGTGGCATTGCGCTCGGGCCAGCATATCGATGCCAACCGCGAGTTCATCGGCCAGGGCCTGTCGAATATCGCGGGCGGTTTCTTTTCCGGCTATATCTCATGCGGCTCGCTCAACCGCTCGGTGCCCAACTTCGAGGCCGGCGCGCGCACGCCGCTGGCCAGCGTGTTCTCGGCGCTGTGGCTGGTGGCGCTGGTCGCGGTCAGCGCCCCGCTGCTGGCGCAGATCCCGATGGCGGCGATCGCGGCGATGCTGCTGCTGGTGGCGTGGGGCCTGCTCGACATCGCGCGGCTGCGCCGCATCTTCACGCTCAGCCGCACCGAGTTCGCGATCGCCATCGGCACCTTTGCCGCCACGCTGGTGATCCGGCTGGAAATGGCGGTGCTGCTCGGCACCGTGCTGTCGCTGGTGGCCTACCTGTACCGCACCTCGCGGCCCGCGGTGCGCAGCCTGGTGCCGGATGCCGGCGACCCCGGCCGGCGCTTCACGCCGCTGGACGAGCTGCGCCGTCCGCAGCCGGAATGCCCGCAGCTCAAGCTGCTGCGCATGGAGGGTGCGATCTACTTCGGCGCGGTGCAATACGTGACCGACCGCCTGCACTGGCTGCGCACCGTCAATGCCGGCCAGACCCACCTGCTGGCGATGACCAAGAGCATGAACTTCATCGACCTCGCCGGCGCGGAAATGTGGGAATACGAGCTGAGCGAACGCCGCGCGCTCGGCGGCGACCTGTACTTCCACCGTCCGCGCACGCAGGTGCTGCAGACCTGGGCGCAGACCGGCTTTACCGACAAGCTCGGCGCCGACCATGTGTTCCCGACCAAGCGGCAGGCGCTGCACACCATCATCGGACAGCTGTCGCCGGAAGTCTGCGCCCGCTGCACCGTGCGCATCTTCGAGGAATGCGCGTCGCGGCCGGGCGCCACGGCAGCAACGGCCGCGTCCGCGCAGCCATGAGCGTAGCGCCCGCACAGGCGCGCTTCGCCACGGTTACGGCGGCAAAAAAACGGAAGAAACTGGAGATCGCCTGTGCCGGCGGCGCCGGCTGGCAAGCAAGGCCGGACGGCCTATGCTCTGAACCCTGATGCCAGATGGGCGCCCGCGGCTTGCCTGGGGCGGGCCGGGGCATCCATCTGCATCAGATCGGCGCCACGTGGGCGCGCTTGACGACGATAGGCTGCGGCGCGCCCTGCTCGATCAGCACCACGGCGGCGCGTTCGATGGTTTCGCGGCCGGCGCGGAATGCTTCTTCAAGTGACAGCACCTGGTCGGCGCTGAAACCTTCCCACAGTGCTTCGCGTGTCACCACGCAAGTCACCTTCTCGCCATTGACAAGTGCCTGGAACAACAAGCCTTCGTTATTGATGTCGTAGCGCTCTTGCTCTTGGAATTTGATATCCATCGGTGCAGCCCTCCATATGCAAGTGGAGAAACATCCTAACATGGCTCCGGCAAAATCGTATGGGTAGAACCCCATGCGACAGGGTTCATTCGGAAGACCACGGCGACCGCCGTTCGGTTCCGTCGGCCACCCCCTTCGCACGCGGGGCCCGTTCGCGCAGCTTGCCATGGCAATGGCGTCAGGCAATTGACAGCGCCGGAAATCATGCTAGAATCTCGTTCTTCGTTGGGGCGTTAGCTCAGTTGGTAGAGCAGCGGACTCTTAATCCGTAGGTCGAGTGTTCGAGTCACTCACGCCCCACCAGCGAATACAAGAAAGGCCGGATGCAGCGACGCTTCCGGCCTTTTGCTTTGGGCGGCGCGGATGCGCCGCCGCGCCTCGTCACGCGCCGACGCTGGCCCGCTCGAACAGCGTGTGCGCCAGCGTGCGATGGCGCAGCAGCACGGCAGGCAGGTCGGCGGTGAGCAACTCGCCGTCACGCACGACTTCCCTGCCATTGATCACGCTGGCCGCGACATTGGCCGGCGTGCAGAACACCAGCGCCGCCACCGGGTCATGGCCGGCGCCGGCAAACCCGACCGACGCCAGGTCGAAGGCGACGAAGTCCGCCGACATGCCCGGCGCCAGCGCGCCGATATCGTCGCGGTTGAGCACGCGCGCGCCGCCCAGCGTGGCGATTTCCAGCGCCTCGCGCGCGCTCATCGCGGCCGGACCGTAGCCGACCCGCTGCAGCAGCATCGCCTGGCGCGCCTCGCCCAGCATATGCGCGCCGTCGTTCGACGCGCTGCCGTCCACGCCCAGCCCCACCGGCACGCCCGCATCGCGCATCGCACGCACCGGCGCAATGCCCGATGCCAGCCGCATGTTCGAGCACGGGCAATGTGCCACCCCGGTGCCGGTCCGCGCGAACAGCGCGATGCCCTCATCGTCCAGCTTGACGCAGTGCGCGTGCCACACATCGTGGCCGACCCAGCCCAGGTCCTCGGCATACTGCGCCGGCGTCAGGCCGAATTTCTCGCGCGAATAGGCAATGTCGTTGTCGTTCTCGGCCAGGTGCGTATGCAGCGACACGCCATAGTGGCGCGCCATCACCGCCGATTCGCGCATCAGGTCGCGCGATACCGAGAACGGCGAGCACGGCGCCAGCACCACGCGCAGCATCGCGTGGCGCGCGCTGTCGTGGTACTGCTCCACCAGCCGCTGGCTATCGCGCAGGATGGCGGCCTCTTCTTCGACCACCACGTCCGGCGGCAGGCCGCCCTTGCTGCGACCCACGCTCATCGAGCCGCGCGCGGCATGGAAGCGCATGCCCATCTCCTGCGCCGCGGCGATCGAATCGTCCAGGCGCGAGCCATTGGGGAAAAGGTAGAGGTGGTCGCTGGTGGTGGTGCAGCCCGACAGCATCAGCTCTGCCATCGCGGTCTTGGTCGACACCGCGATCATTTCCGGGGTCAGGTGCGACCACAGCATGTACAGGTTGGTCAGCCACGAGAACAGCTCGGCATCCTGCGCCGCCGGCACCGCGCGCGTCAGGCTCTGGTACATGTGATGGTGCGTGTTGACCAGCCCGGGCGTGACCACGCGGCCGCGCATGTCCAGCACCTGCGCGCTGCCGTCGTCGACCATGCGCCGGTATTGCGGCGGCAGCTCGGCGGTGGGGCCGACCCATTGCACCGCGGGGCCTTCGGCGACCAGCGCACCGTCGCGGATCTCGCGGCGCTGCGCGTCCATGGTCACCAGGACGTCGGCATTGAGGGCGATCAGGGTCATGGCGGAATTCCTTCTGTGAAGCGGATGGGATTGAGGGCAGATACGTTCGCCGCCAGTCTACGGCGTCGCGTTGCCTCTTCCTAAGCATTGAATTCCGATCAGCCTGTCCACAAAAAGTGGACACCTGCCAGAGGCCCGGCTCAGCGGGCTTGCGCAAACAGCGTCGCCAGCGCGTCGCCGATGCGCTCGGCCATCAGCCCGGCCGCGGCGCTGAGCTGGCCGCCGGCGCGCGCCACCAGCGTCAGCGTCTGGCCCTGCAGGTGGCGGTCGCGCAAGGGCACGTACACCAGCGCCTGGCGCGCGCGCTCTTCCATCACGTCGAGCGGGTTCAGCAGCGCGATGCCGGTCCCCAGCAGCACCAGTTGGCGGATCAGCACGGTCGAGGTCGACTCCGCCACCGGCGAGACCTCGATCGCATTGCGCGCAAAGGCCGCATCGAGGATGCCGCGGATCGACAAGGAAGGTGCCGGCAGGATCAGCGGATAGCCGACGCACTCGCTCAGCAGCACCGATGGCCGCGCCGCCAGCGCATGATCGGGCGGCACCACTGCGCCGATCTGCCAGTCGCTGCTGGCCAGCGCACGAAAGGCCGGCAGTTCCGGCAGGTCATAGCCCAGGCCGAGGTCGGCATCGCCCTGCTCCACCGCCGCGACGATCTCGGCCACCGGCAGATCGTTGACGCGCACCACGATGCCCGGATAGCGCTGGCGGAAGTCATGCACCAGCGAGGGCATCAGCGAGCCCGCCAGGCCCGCCGTCACCGCCACCGTGACCTCGCCCCGGCGCGCGCCCTTGAAGTCCTCGATACGCTCGCGCAGCGCGTCGTGTTCGCGCAGCGTCTGGCGAACGTGGGCCAGCACCATCTCGCCCAGCGGTGTCAGCCGCAGGCGCTTGTTGATGCGCTCGAACAGCGGCGCGCCCAGCTCGGACTCCAGGTCCAGAATCTGCCGGTTGACCGCGGTTGGCGCGACGTGCAGGTGCTCGGCCGCCTTGCGGATGGAACCGCGGCGGACGACCTCGTCGAGATAGCGTAGGACTCTGGCGTGCATGGATCTGGCAAACGGATGGCTGCGGTGCCGGCGCGGACGCGCATGACGGCGGCCTGGCATTGTAGCGGCCAGGCATGGTAAAAAATGCCGCAAAGGCTATTGCGCCGCATTGGATACCTTGCTACAATCTTTTTCTTCGTTGGGGCGTTAGCTCAGTTGGTAGAGCAGCGGACTCTTAATCCGTAGGTCGAGTGTTCGAGTCACTCACGCCCCACCAGCGAATTCAGAAAAGCCGGAAGCCTCGCTTCCGGCTTTTTGCTTTGGCGCTGCTTTTACGCTTGCCTCACCCATCCTGGACACGCGCGCGATCGGCAGCACAGCCCGATTCTTGATACGCGGGTTCTTACCAATTCCCCTGCAGGCGCTTTCCCGGTTGAATCGCTCCCGCGCCATTGTGGAACATAGTTCCGTATCGCGGAACTATCGCAAGGCGCCGGCCGTACCGCATCCCGGCACGGCCCGGTCATGCCAGCCCGGGAAACCCTGACAGCGCGGGCGCCGGATCCGTAGCCGATCCGCGGACACGCCTGCAGCCTGGCTGGCGAATCAGTGAAAGAAGAATGGAGGCCCTCCTTGAAAGCAGTCCTTAACGCCGGCGCAGCCGCATGCATCGCGGCCCTCGGCCTGGCCCACGCCGGCCTGGCGCACGCCCAGTCCTACCCTGCCAAGCCGATCCGCCTGATCGTGCCGTTCGCGGCCGGCGGCACCACCGATATCGTGGCGCGCGCGGTGTCCGACGGCCTGGGCCGTGAGCTGGGCCAGCCGGTGGTGGTGGAAAACCGCGGCGGCGGCGGCGGCGCCATCGGTGCCGACGCGCTCGCCAAGTCGGCGCCGGACGGCTACACGCTGGGCATCGCCACGGTCAGCACCATGGCGACCAACCCGGCCACCAACCCCAAGAACCCGTACGATCCGCTCAAGGACTTCGCGCCGATCACCAACCTGGTCAACGTGCCCAACGTGCTGACGGTGAATCCGAAGGTTCCGGCCAAGACCCTGAAGGAATTCGTGGCGATGCTGAAGGCCAACCCGGGCAAGTACAGCTACGCCTCGGCCGGCAAGGGCAGCATCTCGCACCTGGACGGGGAACTGTTCAAGGACATCACCCAGACTGACATGGTCCACATCCCCTACCGCGGATCGGGCCCGGCGCTGAACGACACGCTGGCCGGCCAGGTCAACGCGCAGTTCGACAACCTGCCGTCGTCGATGCCGCATATCCAGGCCGGCAAGCTGCGCGCGCTGGCAGTGGCTGCGCCCAAGCGTGTCGAAGGCCTGCCCGACGTGCCGACCTTTGCCGAAGCCGGCATGAAGGACATGAACAACATGGCCTGGTACGGGCTGGTGGCCCCGGCCGGCACGCCGGCGGCGATCATCACGCGCGTGCATGATGCCGCGGTCAAGGCGCTGCAGGACCCCAACGTCAAGCGCCGGCTGGCCGACAGCGGGGCCTACACCGACGGCAACACGCCGCAGCAATACGCCGCGCAGATCAAGCGCGAGCTGGACCTGCGCAAGAAGATCGCGCGCGACCAGAACATCACGCTGGAATAACTGGCGAGACGGCACGAGCCGTCTCCCGGCCCCGAAACCGGCTGCCTCCGCAGCCGGTTTTTTTTATGCGCGGCATCCCAACATGCCCGGCGCGCCACTCAGATTATTCCTATTGCGGGCGCGTTTGATCCGGCGCAGCACGCCGGCCCTGTCGGTAACGTTCAATACGTGTAGAAGAAACTTTCACTTTGCGGACATGCGCCGACTCGGTACATTTACCGGGTGCTCCGCCACACGCGCCGGCAGTCGACCGGCCAACGTCCGGCCCCAACCGGTTTCGCGCAGGCGCTGCGCGACCGTCATTCGCGAGGAAAACAAGATGCTGAAGAAGTCCGTTCCGACCCTGATCGTTGCAGCACTGGCCGCCCTCGGCGCGACGCAGGTCTATGCACAGAAGAACTACACCGACGGCGGCGATCTCTACAGCGGCAGCCACACCAAGAAAGCCGGCCCTAACCAGAGCGCGGCCAAGTCCGGCAAGTTTGACCCGTACACCGACGGTGCCAAGCAATCGACCAAGTCGGAGCTGACGAGCTCGGGCAAGAAGTTCGATCCCAACACCGATGGCGCCAAGTCCGGCAAGTTCGATCCGTATACCGAAGGCGCCAAGGCCGGCAAGGCCGATCCCTACACCGACGGCGCCAAGGCGCCCGCGAGCCAGGGCACCAAGGCGCAGTAACACCGCCCTCGCCCGGTCACACAGCCCGCCTGCGCGGGCTGTTTTGTTTTCGGGATCGCCCGTGCCTCAGGCCGCCAGCGCCGGTGCCGGCCGCGCCGGCTGCATGGTGCCGCGGTCGCGGAAGGCGGCATGCCAGGACAGCGCCTCTTCCACCAGGTGCGGGGTCTGGCCGCCATGCGCGCAGGCGCGGCGGAAGTAATCGCCCAGCAGGTCGCGGTATTGCGGGTCGGCGCAGTTGGCGATGACGGTGCGGGCGCGTTCGCGCGGCGCCAGGCCGCGCAGGTCGGCCAGGCCGTGCTCGGTGACGATGATGTCGACATCGTGCTCGGTATGGTCGACGTGCGCCACCATCGGCACGATGCTCGAGATGTCGCCACCCTTGGCCACCGACTTCGTTACGAACACCGACAGGTGCGCATTGCGGGCAAAGTCTCCCGAGCCGCCGATACCGTTCATCATGTGCGTGCCGCCCACATGGGTCGAGTTGACATTGCCGTAGATATCGCACTCGAGCGCCGTGTTGATGGTGATCAGCCCCAGCCGGCGCAGGATCTCCGGATGGTTGCTGATTTCCTGCGGCCGCAGCAGCAGGCGCGAGCGATAACGGTCCAGGTTCGACAGGAAGCGCTGGTACACCGCGCGCGTCAGCGTCACCGACGAGGCCGAGGCAAAGGCCAGGCGCCCCGCATCCAGCAATTCGATGGTGCTGTCCTGCAGCACTTCGGAATACATCTGCAGCTCGCGAAACGGCGACTCGACCATCCCGTGCAGGACCGCGTTGGCAATGGTGCCGATGCCGGCCTGCAGCGGCTGCAGCGACGGCGACAGCCGCCCGGCGCGCACTTCGCGCAGCAGAAATTCATTGAGATGGCCGGCGATCTGGCGGGTGTCGGTGTCCGGCGGCAGCGCGTTGGACGGGCTGTCGTCCTTGGCGGTGATGACAATGGCCGCGATCTTCTCGGGATCGATCGGGATATACGGCAGGCCGATGCGCTGCGCGGGCGCGATCAGCGGGATCGGCTGGCGGTACGGGCGCTGCACCGGGAAATAGATGTCGTGCAGCCCTTCCAGCTCCAGCGGCATGTTCAGGTTGATCTCGACGATCACCTTGCGCGCCAGCATGGCGAAACTGGCCGAATTGCCGACCGAGGTGCTAGGGATGATGCCGCCCTGCTCGGTGATCGCCACCGCCTCCACCACTGCGACATCCACCGGCGCGATCTGGCCCGAGCGCAGCTGCTCGACGGTCTCGGACAGATGCTGGTCGATGAACATGACTTCGCCCGCATTGATCTTGCGGCGCAGCGTGGCATCGGACTGGAACGGCAGGCGGCGCGCGATCACGTCGGCCTCCGCCAGCACGCGGTCGATGTCGTTGCCGAGCGAGGCGCCGGTCATCAGCGTGATGCGCAGCCGCTCGGTGGCGGCGCGGCGCGCCAGCGCGAACGGCACTTCCTTGCAGTCGCCTGCCCGCGTGAATCCGCTCATGCCTACCGTCATGCCGTCGCGGATCAGCGCGGCGGCTTCGTCGGCCGAGACTACCTTGTCATGCAGCCTGGCCAGGCGAATGCGTTCCTTGTACATCGTTGATCTCCGGTCTGACGGCCGGCCCGTGCCTGCGCCGTTCGCCCCGTGCTGGCCTGGTCGGCTGGTTGCGGGGTCTCCGGCAGGCAGTGTAGCCAGCCCCGCCTATTCCAGCGATGATTTAAAGTTATCCATCCAAGTCGCTTTTTTCATAATTTGGCGGAGGGTGCGCGCAGCAGCCGCCACTCTCGCGCGGTACCGGCTCAGGACATACCCGCAGTGGTCACAAATCCTGCAAAAGTTTCTGTTAGTCTCGCCGTTCGGTCGACCCAGCCCGCCCCAGAGGCAGCGGCGGCCGTGCCGCCCGGGCCGGCCATGCTCCGGCCCCTGGCATCCCCTGCGGGTGCCTGTGCATTGCGGTGGCGGCAAAACACAACAGGAGACGCCATTCATGCAGCCAAGACCCCTCGAACCCAGCGAGCCGGTTGTCCTTGCCCTGATTGACGCAGTCACCGCCTGGCAAGGTGCGTTGGACCAGACCCTGCGCGCCTCGGGCCTTAACTATTCCCAGTGGCTGCTGCTGCGGGCCATCCGCCAGGGTGCCTTCAAGCGCGGCCTGCCGCTGGCCGGTCCGATGCCGCTCGACGCGGCACAATCGGAGACGATGCTCGACGAACTGCGCCGCGACGGCTGGATCGAATACACCGCGACGGTGGCGCCCCGCATCGCCGAGGGCGCCACCGCGCGCGTGCAACGTACCGCGCAGGCGCTGAGCGCGCTGCACAGCGTCTCGGTGGCTGCCTTCAATTCGCAGGAACGTGCCGCGCTGGGCAGCCTGCTGGACCGGATGAAAGCAACGCTGGACGGCCACACCTCGCGCCAGGCCAGGGCCGTTGCCGAAGCCCCCCGCCACGAACGGCACACGCAACAGCCGCTGCCATGCCCCGGCCTGCCGCCGGTGGCACATCGCCCCGCCTCCAGCCCTAGCCTCGCCGCGCGCTTCTGATCTCCTGATCTCTGCCGGTCCCGCGGATTCCCGCCGGGACCGCCTCACCTCCCTTCCCGGCAGCGCCAGTACCCGCCACTTTCTTGCGCCGGGCACTCGGATTTTTCCTAAAGTATGAGCATGCCCCGGCACATGCCCCGGCGGCCCATCGACACCGCGAGGAGGGGAACATGCCGCAGGAGAACGAAGACAAGGTCGCGCACCTGCTGGACGAACTCGCCAACTTCGCGCGCGGGCGGCTCCCGGCGGCGATGTTCGGCGTGGTCGAGCCCTTCCTGCTGCATTACTACGACCAGGCCGATGCCGAAGACCTGCTGCGGCGCGAGGTGGCCGACCTGTACGGCGCCGTGATGGCGCACTGGCAGACGGCGCAGAAGTTCACCCCCGGCAGCGCCCGCATCCGCGTCTACAACCCCAACCTGGAAGAGCACGGCTGGCACTCCGACCACACCGTGGTCGAGATCGTCAACGACGACATGCCGTTCCTGGTCGACTCCGTGACCATGGAGATCAACCGGCAGGGCCTGGCGCTGCATTCGGCCATCCATCCGGTATTCCGGGTCTGGCGCGGCGGCACCGGCATCGAGCGGATCGCCCCCGCCGGCGCCGGCGAGTCCGGCGACAGCTCGCGCCTGGAGTCCTTCATCCATTTCGAGATCGACCGCACCGGCGAGTCGTCGCGCCTCGACGCCTTGCGCAACGGCATCTCGCAAGTGCTGGTCGACGTGCGCGCCGCGGTGGAAGACTGGCCGAAGATGTGCGACATCACGCGCGCCACCATCGGCGTGATGGCGCAGGCGCCGGATGCGGCTTCGGCGGAGAGCGTCGAGGCGCGCGCCTTCCTCGAATGGATGATGGACGACCATTTCTCCTTCCTGGGACAGCGCGACTACCAGCTGGTGGCGCGCGACGGACGCTACTTCCTGCGCGGCGTGGCGGGCTCGGGCGCCGGCATCCTGCGCGAGAGCCTGCGCGAGCCCGATGCCGAAGACCTGACGCCGCTGCCCGCGGCGGCCACCGCGATCATCGAAGGCAGCTCGCCAATCTTCCTGACCAAGGCCAATTCGCGCGCCACGGTGCACCGGCCCGGCTATCTCGACTACGTCGGCGTCAAGCTGCTCGATGAAAACGGGCAGCTGTTCGGCGAGCGGCGCTTCGTCGGCCTCTACACCTCGACCGCCTACATGGCGCCGATCGCCGACATCCCGCTGGTGCGGCGCAAGTGCGCCAACATCCTGGCGCGCGCCGGCTTCCTCGCCAAGGGCCACCTGTACAAGTCGCTGGTCACGATCCTGGAGCAATATCCGCGCGACGAATTGTTCCAGGCGACCGAGGACGAGCTGTTCGACATCACCACCGGCATCCTGCGGCTGCAGGAGCACCAGCGCACGCGGCTGTTCGTACGGCGCGACCGCTTCGATCGCTTTGTCTCGTGCCTGGTGTTCGTGCCGCGCGACAAGTACAACACCGACCTGCGCCAGAAAATCCAGAAGCTGCTGACCACGGCCTTCCACGGCACCAGCTGCGAGTTCACGCCGCTGCTGTCGGAATCGCCGCTGGCGCGCATCCAGCTGACCGTGCGCGGCGAGCCCGGCACCATGCCCAAGGTCGACACGCAGGAGCTGGAAGCGCGCATCGTTCATGCCAGCCGCCGCTGGCAGGACGACCTCGCCGAAGCGCTGCACGAAAGCCACGGCGAAGAGCACGGCAACCGGCTGCTGCAGCGCTATGGCGGCTCGTTCCCCGCCGGCTACCGCGAAGACTATCCGGCGCGCACCGCGGTGCGCGATATCGAGCTGATGGAGCATGCGCGGCGCGGCAACGGCATGGCGATGAACCTGTACCGGCCGATCGAAGCCGCGCCGGGTGCGTTCCGCTTCAAGGTGTACCGCGCCGGCGAACCGATCGCGCTGTCGCTGAGCCTGCCGATGCTGGAGCACCTGGGCGTGCGCGTCGATGAAGAGCGCCCCTACCTGATCGAGCCCGACAGCGGCGCACCGCTATGGGTGCACGACTTCGGACTCGAAATCGCCGATGGCAGCAGCGCCGCGGAGTTCGACATCGCGCGCGTCAAGGCGCTGTTCGAGGATGCCTTTGCGCGCGCATGGCACGGCGAGATCGAGAACGACGACCTCAACCGCCTGGTGCTGCGCGCCGAACTGGCCGCGCGCGATGTCACCATCCTGCGCGCGTACGCGCGCTACCTGCGGCAGGTGGGCTCGACCTTCAGCGATGCCTATATCGAACGCGCGCTGACCGGCAACGCCGCCATTGCCGCGATGCTGGTGGCGCTGTTCGTGGCGCGCTTCGACACCTTCAGCCAGGTGGCCGCCGACACCGCGCGCCAGGCACGCTGCGACAAGCTGCTGGCCGACATCGGCACGGCGCTGGACAAGGTCCCCAACCTCGACGAAGACCGCATCCTGCGGCTCTTCCTCGGCGTGATCAACGCCACCGTGCGCACCAACTATTTCCATCGTGGCGAGGACGGCCAGCCGCGACCGTACCTGTCGTTCAAGTTCAATCCCGCGCTGGTGCCAGGCTTGCCGGAGCCACGCCCGATGTTCGAGATCTGGGTCTACTCGCCGCGCGTGGAGGGGGTGCACCTGCGCGGCGGACGCGTGGCGCGCGGCGGGCTGCGCTGGTCGGACCGGCGCGAGGACTTCCGCACCGAAGTGCTGGGCCTGATGAAGGCGCAGATGGTCAAGAACACGGTGATCGTGCCGGTCGGCTCCAAGGGCGGCTTCGTGGTCAAGCGCCCGCCGCCGCCCACCGACCGCGACGCCTTCCTGCGCGAAGGCATCGCCTGCTACCAGACCTTCCTGCGCGGTCTTCTGGACCTGACCGACAACCTCGTCGCCGGCGAGCTGGTGCCGCCTCCCGACGTGGTGCGCCACGACGACAACGACCCCTACCTGGTGGTGGCCGCGGACAAGGGCACGGCCACCTTCTCGGACTTCGCCAATGCGATCTCGGGCGAGTACGGATTCTGGCTGGGCGATGCCTTCGCCTCCGGCGGCTCGGTCGGCTATGACCACAAGAAGATGGGGATCACCGCGCGCGGCGCGTGGGAATCGGTCAAGCGGCATTTTCGCGAGATGGGCGTCGACATCCAGTCCACGGATTTCACTGTCGCCGGCATCGGCGACATGTCGGGCGACGTATTCGGCAACGGCATGCTGCTGTCGCCGCATATCCGGCTGGTGGCCGCGTTCGACCACCGCCACGTCTTCCTCGACCCGGATCCGGACCCGGCGCGCAGCCTGCAGGAACGCGCGCGGCTGTTCGGGCTGCCGCGCTCGAGCTGGGCCGACTACGACGCCACGCTGATTTCCGCCGGCGGCGGCATCTATCCGCGCACGGCCAAGACCATCCCGCTGTCGCCACAGGTGCAGGCAGTGCTCGGCATCACCGCCAGCGCGCTGTCGCCGGCCGAACTGATCCACGCCATCCTGATGGCGCCGGTGGACCTGCTCTACAACGGCGGCATCGGCACCTACGTCAAGTCGAGCCAGGAAACGCACCTGCAGGCGGGCGATCGCACCAACGACGCGGTGCGCGTCAATGGCAACGAACTGCGCTGCAAGGTGGTCGGCGAAGGCGGCAACCTCGGCTTTACGCAACTGGGCCGCATCGAGTTCGCGCGCAAGGGCGGCCGCATCAACACCGATGCCATCGACAACTCGGCCGGCGTCGACTGCTCCGACCACGAGGTCAACATCAAGATCCTGCTGGGACTGGTGGTCGCCGACGGCGAGATGACCGAAAAGCAGCGCAACAAGCTGCTGGCCGAGATGACCGACGAAGTCGGCCTGCTGGTGCTGCAGGACAATTACTACCAGACCCAGGCGCTGTCGGTGGCCGGCCGCAGCAGCGGCGCGCTGCTCGACGGCGAGGCGCGCCTGGTGCGCTGGCTGGAACGCGCCGGCCGGCTGAACCGCGCGCTCGAATTCCTGCCCTCGGATGAGGACATTGCCGAGCGCAAGCTGGCCGGCGAAGGCCTGACCTCGCCCGAGCGCGCGGTGCTGCTGGCCTACAGCAAGATGTGGCTGTACGACGAGCTGCTGGGCTCAGACTTGCCGGAAGACGCCCTGGTTGCCGGCCTGCTTGCCGATTACTTCCCGGTGCCGCTGCGCCAGCGCTATGGCGAAGCCATGCAGCGCCATCCGCTGCGGCGCGAGATCCTGTCGACGCACCTGACCAATATGCTGGTCAACCGCATCGGTGCCACCTTCGTGCACCGGATCATGGAAGAAACCGATGCGCGTCCCGCCGATATCGTGCGCGCCTGCCTGATCGCGCGCGACGTGTTCGGGCTGACCGCGCTGTGGCAGGAGATCGACGCGCTCGACAATCGCGTGGCCGACGCCGAGCAGGCGCGCATGTTCGGCGCGGTGGCGCTGCTGCTGGAGCGCGCATGCCTGTGGTTCATCCGCTATCTGCGCAGCGGCAGCAGCGCCACCGAAGACCTGGCACGCTTTGCGCAGGCGGCACAGTGGCTGGGACCCCGCTTGCCGAAACTATTGCCGCAGGCGGATGCCGCGGCGCTGGCAGAGCATACGCGCGCGCTGACCGAGGCGGGCGTGGCCGAGACGCTGGCCACGCGCGTGGCCGGCAGCGAGATTTCCGCCGCCGCGCTCGACATCGCCGAAGTGGCCGCGGCGTGCGAGCGCAGCCTGGACCTGGTCGCGGGGGTGTACTTTGCGCTGGACAGCCACCTGAGCTTCAGCTGGCTGCGTGAACGCGCGCTGGCGCTGCCATCGGACACCCACTGGGACCTGCTGGCGCGCACCACCACGCTCGAAGACCTCGGACGGCTCAAGCGCGCGCTGACGGTTAGCGTGCTGTCTCAAGCGGGAGATCAGACCTCGCCGGAAGCGATGATCGACGCCTGGCGCGCCAGCCGCCATGGCGCGCTCGAACGCTTTACGCGCATGCTGGCGGACCAGCGCGCCTCCGGCGCGGCGGGACTGTCGATGCTGTCGGTCGCGGTGCGCGAGATCGGCATGCTGGAGCGAAGCTAGCCGCCACCGGGGCTGCCGGCTTACTCGTCGGTGTCAGCGTCAGGATCAGCGCCTAGGTCCGCATCGGCGTCGGCGCTGCGCGGGCGCAGCTCGAGCCCGAGCAGGATCAGCAGCTCGAAGGCATCGGACAGCAGGTGCTTCTGCCGCGGCAGCAGGCTGGCGTACGGCATGTCGTAGATCGACTGGTGCGCCGCGCGCTCACCCTTCAGGCCGCGGTCGCGCGCGATGTCCGACAGCAGCGCGGCAAAGCCGGACAGGTCTTGCGCCGCCAGCGCCGAGTTCAACACCTTCGCGATAACTTCGGGCGAAGCGTTGGCCCAGCCCATGCGCTCGGCATTGGAAGCGGGGTCGTTGGGAAGGTCGGCAAAGTCCATGTTGTGTTTAACGGTCCTGCCTAAACTAGCTTAAGCCGCCAACGATGTGAATTTGACCCCACACAGGTGGGGTAACATGGCCTGCAGCCGGTGCCGGTCAGCGCGATGCGGGTTTGGCGCGGCCCTGGGCCGGTGCCTTCCGAGGTACCTTCGGGCGCGCTCCGGCGGGCCGCTTTGCTGGTTCCTTTTGCACTGCGCCGGCGGGTACCTGGCGATAGGTCGTGCTGCCATCCTTGGCCGTGCGCGCCACGACATGGTTGCGCGCGCCACACTGCGGGCAGCGGAACACCAGTCCCTGCCCTTCATCGCGGATCTGCACCTCGTCCGGCTGCCAGCTGGCGCCGCACGCCTGGTTCCCACAAACAAACATGAATTCTCCTGGAGGATCGTGCCGATCGACTGTCGGCACGGACGCGATTATCAGGCCTGTCGCGCGCCAGCGGGTCGATTTGCCGCCGATTGCGCCGATTGCGCCGGTCGGCCGGCATGGCCCCGCGCTTCAACCATTGCGCTGCACCCATTGCTGCGCCCACGCAATCGCCGCGGCCCGCGCCTCGTCCGGCGTGGCATGGGTGGTCGGCGGGGCCCCGCCTTCGAGCACCACGGCACCCGCTTCCCAGATATCGCACAGCGCCTTGAACCGCCCCATGCCGAGCGCGTGGCAGAACACGTGGATGACGAAGCCGCGGTACTCGAGCACGTCGGTGGCGGCATCGGTCAGCACCTGGTCCGCGGTGACATCGGCAGGCAGCAGGGGCGCATCGGACTGACGCGGTTCGCGCTGACCGGCGGCCGTGCGTGCCGACAGCGACGACCGCGCCAACGCGCCGCCGGCCGCCGCGCCAAGCAGCACGCCAAGGCCGAACCAGCAGGCTTTGCTTCCGCTTCCAGCCATGGCATCTCCTGTAGCGACCCGGCGGTCGCGGCAAGACAGCGTCGTGAGGACTGTTACCGGTTTCAGGTTATACCAGGCTGTGCCATCGCACCGCCGCGCCATCGCCCGAAATTGAGAATCCGGAGGATGACCGAACGGCATGCCGCGGCTATACTGTACATCCATACAGTATCTGGACACTGCCATGCCCTTGTACCAGTCCGATTCCATCCTGCTCGAAGCGCATTACTTTGGCGACGACACCGAATCCGTGCGGCTGCGCTGCGGCAGCGTCTGCGTCAACGCAGGCGCCATCGTGGTCGACGGCATCGAGCCGCGCCAGCTGCAATCGCTGCGCTGGACCCCGGACTTCCTGTCGTTCGAGTCGCAAGGCATGCGCCACCGCTACCCGGTGAGCCGCCCTGCGCTGGTGGGCCCCGCGCAGGCGCGCTTCGCCTTGCTTTAAGCTACGCCTTCCGATTCCGCCAATGCGCCGCGCGCCATGCCCCCATGCCAGACCTGAGCCCGACCGCCCGCCAGCTGATCCACGCACTCGACCTGCGGCCGCATCCGGAAGGCGGCTACTACCGCGAAACCTATCGCAGCGAGGAGCGCGTCGCATGCCAGGACGGCCGCACGCGCGAGGCCTGCACCGCCATCCACTACATGCTTTGCGGGACCGACTATTCCGCCTGGCATCGCATCCGTTCCGACGAACTGTGGCACTACCACGCCGGCTCCCCGCTGGACGTGCACCGCATCGTCGACGGCACCATCGTCACCCAGTGCCTGGGCGACCCGCTGCGGCATCCCGGCGCGGCGTTCCAGGCGCTGGTGCCGGGTGGCCAGTGGTTTGCCGCCGAACGCGTGGATGCGGGCGGCCCCGAGGACTTTGCGCTGGTCGGCTGCACCGTCGCGCCGGCCTTCCAGTTCAGCGAGTTCGAACTGGCCAGCGCGGCGACGCTTGCCGGACTCGTGCGCGGACCTGACATGCGGTGGCAGCGGCTGCTCCGATAGCACCGCACAAAAAAACAGCCCGCCGCGGCGGGGTGCGGGCGGGCTGGCGAGTACAGCCCATCCAGTCTACGTGCACCGGCGTCAGCGCCATGCCCCGAGCATCCCTGTATCCGGGCGCTTTTTCTGATTTCCGGCCCGAGGGATCACATGGCCAAGGCCGCTACCGCGAACTGCGCCGCAAAAGACACCGGCGCTGTCAGACGGTCACCGATACCGGCCGCGGGAAGCAGCGTGGAGACTAGGGCATCTTCCACCACGGAGGTGCGCCATGCCGGCCAAGAACATCCACGTCGTACCGCTCGACAACGGCTGGGCCATTGAATCCGAAGACGGCGCGGGCGGGCGCCAGCTTTACGCGACGCAAGAAGACGCGATCGCCGCGGGCACCGAGAAAGCCCGGCAACTCCAGGCAGAACTGCTCGTCCACGGCCGTGACGGCCGCATCCGGATGCGCAACAGCTTTGGCAACGATCCTCGCGATATCCAGGGCTGAACAGTCCGCAGCGCGTCAGCCGCCGCCGGCGCGCTGCCCTTCCACACGCGCACGCGTCGCGTAATAAGCAAGCACCAGCGATGCGGTCAGCGCCAGACCGGCTACTGCCAGGGCGATGCATGTGGTGCCGACGATCCCGTTGCCCTTGTCGCTCATTACAGCCTCCGTCGCGATGAAGTCCACTGTGCCACCACTATAGGTGCAACGGGCAGAATCGAAAAACGGCCAGGCCGCGCTCACGCGTGACCACGGGCGAAGTAGCACGCCCGATAACGGGAGACGGAAATTAAAAAAACCCGCTTGGCGATTTACCAAGCGGGTTTCTTGTCTGGTCGGGGCGAGAGGATTTGAACCTCCGACCACCTGCACCCCATGCAGGTACGCTACCAGGCTGCGCTACGCCCCGAAGCAAAAGATTATAACAGAAGCATTTCTCGTATGACTAGGTCCCGACGTGGAAATTATCCGTGCTTGGCGATCTCGCGCAGCTGCGCCAGCAGGTGCTGCACTTCGACCAGCGCATTGCGCAGGCCGGCAATGTCAACCGACAATGCCGGCGCTTTTTCCACGCCGGCTTCCATCGATTCCTGCGTTGCCGCGGCCGCGCTGTGATGGCGGCCCTCGTCGAGGCGATTGCGCGCGCCGTTGATGGTGAAACCCTGCTCGTAGAGCAGCTCGCGGATGCGGCGGATCAGCAGGACTTCATGGTGCTGGTAGTAGCGGCGGTTGCCGCGACGCTTGACCGGCTTGAGCTGCGTGAACTCCTGTTCCCAGTAGCGCAGCACGTGCGGCTTGACGGCGCACAGCTCGCTCACCTCACCGATGGTGAAGTAGCGCTTGGCCGGGATCGGCGGCAACGCGATGCGGTCGCTGGGTTTGTCCGACATGCAGTGTGTAGACGAGCGTCAGGCCATGCCGGCCAGGAGGTTGGCGCGCGTCACGCGCGCGCCCAGAAGAATACCGATGCCGGCCTCGGGAAGCAATCCGCCGTTCGGGTGACGGGTCAGCCGGCGATGCCGGCGCGTTCTTCGACCAGGCCCTTGAGCTTCTGGCTGGCGTGGAACGTCACCACGCGGCGCGCGGTGATGGGGATGACTTCGCCGGTCTTGGGATTGCGGCCGGGCCGCTGCGGCTTGTCGCGCAACTGGAAGTTGCCGAAACCGGAAAGCTTGACGCTGTCGCCCTGCTCCAGCGCTTCGCGGATGACATCGAAGAAGGCCTCGACCATGTCCTTCGACTCACGCTTGTTCAGGCCCACCTGGTCGAACAACATCTCGGCAAGCTCGGCCTTGGTCAGCGTTGGAACTTCGGTCGCGCGGGCGTCCGGCATTGCCTCGTCAAGGGAGGATGCCTGCCGGTCGCTCATCTCACCCAGTGCTGCAGCGGTCATGGAATTCGCGTCTCGATCATTCATGTCGATCGCTCGAGTGTCTGTCTGGCGATCCGCCCGGGGCAAGCCCGGGCGCCCTTTTTTATGGTGCTCCGTCGGTGCTGGCGACGGATCAGCCGCGCAGCCGCGCCTGGAAGGCTTCGGCCAGCGCGTCGACCATGCAGCGCACCGCGCTGTCGACGGTTTCGTCCTGTAGGGTCGACCCAGTATCTTGCAAGGTCACCCGGAACGCAAGGCTTTTCTCGTCCGCGCCGATGGCCGTGGAAGCCCCCTTGGGACGGAACTCGTCGAACAGCACCAGGCCCTGGCAGAAGCGGCCGTAACCCTGTTTTTCCAGGGCCGCGCGCATGGTGTCGAGCAAGTCCTGCACGCGTACCGATTGCTTCACGACCACGGCCAGGTCACGCACGGCCGCGGGGAACTTGGAGATCTCGGTGTACGCCGGCAGGCCGGTAGCACGCAGCGCGTCGAGCTGCAGTTCGAACAGCACCGGCGCATGCGCCAGCTCATATTCCTGCAGCCAGCGCGGATGCAGTTCGCCGACCACGCCCACCGGCTTGCCGTCGAGCAGCACGCGCGCGGCGCGGCCCGGATGCAGCGCCGGGTGCGAGACCGGCTCGAAGCGCGGCACGCGCGGATGGAACAGCGCCTCGACATCGCCCTTGATATCGAAGAAGTCGACATTGCGCGTGGCAACGCCCCACTGCTCTTCGAATGCCGGGCCGTAGGCGATGCCCGCAGCCATCATCGGCTGGTCATAGCCGGCCACGGTGAGGCCGCCGTCGCCGACCTCGGCGTCGCGATGGAACACGCGGCCGACCTCGAACAGGCGCACGCGCGCGGCCTTGCGATTGAGGTTGTAGCGCACCTTGTCGACCAGCCCGCCGATCAGCGTCGAGCGCATCACCGCCAGCTGGCTGGCGATCGGGTTGAGCAGGCGGATCGGCTTGTCGTTGGCGGCGAAGTCGCGCTCCCACTTCTCTTCGACGAAGGCGAAGTTGATGACTTCCTGGTAGTCGCGCGCGGCCACGGCGTGGCGCACCACGTGGGTCGAGCGGCGGGCTTCGTCGGTCGGGCGCATTTCACTTTCGGCGACCGGCGGGCGTGCCGGGATGCGCTCGAAGCCGTAGATGCGCGCGACTTCCTCGATCAGGTCTTCCTCGATCTCGATGTCGAAGCGGTAGCTCGGCGGCGTGACCTCGAACACTTCGCCTTCGGCGCCTTGGGCGCGCGTGAACGGCAGCTGCAGACGCTGGAACACGTCTGCAATGGCGGCCGGCGACAGCTCGATGCCGAGCACGCGCTCGGCGCGCGCCACGCGCAGGCTGACCGGCTTGCGCACCGGCAGGTTGACCACGTGGTCGTCGACCGGGCCGGCCTGGCCGCCGCAGATCTCGAGGATCAGCGCGGTGATGCGCTCGATATGCTCGACCGTGGTGGCGTAGTCCACGCCGCGCTCGAAGCGGTGTCCGGCGTCGGTCGAGAAGTTGTAGCGGCGGCTGCGGCCCTGGATCGCGGCCGGCCACCAGAACGCGGCTTCGAGATAGATGTCGGTGGTATCCAGCGTGACCGCGGTGCTGTCGCCGCCCATGATGCCGGCAAGGCTTTCGATTTCCTTGTCGTCGGCGATCACGCCGACCTGCTCGTCGACCTCGATGGTGTTGCCGTTCAGCAGCTTGATCTGCTCGCCCTTGCGGCCCCAGCGCACATCCAGGCCGCCATGGATCTTGTGCAGGTCGAACACGTGCGAGGGCCGGCCCAGCTCCAGCATCACGTAGTTGGAGATATCGACCAGCGCCGACACGCTGCGCTGGCCCGAGCGTTCCAGCCGCTGCACCATCCACAGCGGGGTGGCGGCACGCGCGTTGACGCCGCGGATAATGCGGCCGGAGAAGCGGCCGCACAGGTCAGGCGCCGACACCTTGACCGGCAGCTTGTCCTGGATCGTCACCGCCACCGGCTGCATGTCGGGCAGGTTCAGCGCGGCACCGGTCAGCGCCGACACTTCGCGCGCCACGCCATGGATCGACAGGCAGTCGGCCTTGTTCGGCGTCAGCTTGATGACGAAGACCTGGTCGTCGAGGTCCAGGTACTGGCGGATGCTCTGGCCGACCGGCGCGTCTTCCGGCAGCACCATCAGGCCGCCGTGGTCTTCCGACAGCTTCAGTTCGCGCGCCGAGCACAGCATGCCGTAGCTGTCGACGCCACGCAGCTTGCCGACCTTGATCTCGAACGGCTTGCCGCCGTCCTCTGCCGGGGGCAGCACCGCGCCGACCAGCGCGCACGGCACCTTGATGCCGGGCTTGACGTTGGGCGCGCCGCAGACGATCTGCAGAGTCTCGCCGGTGCCGGCATCGACCTGGCACACGTTGAGGCGGTCGGCGTTGGGATGGCGCTCGGTCGACAGCACGTGCGCGACCACCACCTTGTCGAACGGCGGCGCGACCGGGCCCACCTCTTCCACTTCCAGGCCGGCCATGGTCAGGCTGTGCGACAGCGCGTCGGTGGACATCTTTTCAGGGTTGGCGAAGGTGCGAAGCCAGGATTCCGAGAATTGCATGGCGCTTCTGATCCGGTAAGTATTCTGTGTAGTCGGTGACGAGTTTGACGTTGCGCCGTTCAGGCGAACTGGCGCAGGAAGCGCACGTCGCCCTCGAAGAACAGGCGCAGGTCGTTGATGCCATAGCGCAGCATGGTCAGGCGCTCGAGGCCGGAGCCGAACGCGAAACCGATATAGCGCTCGGGATCGAGGCCCATGTTGCGCAGCACGTTCGGATGCACCTGGCCCGAACCGGAGATTTCCAGCCATTTCCCATTGCCGAAGGCCATGTCGATTTCCGCCGACGGCTCGGTGAACGGGAAGTACGACGGACGGAAGCGCACCTGGATGTCGTCGCGCTCGAAGAACTTGCGCAGGAAATCGGTGTACACGCCCTTCAGGTCGGCAAAGCTGACGTCCTCGCCGATCCACAGGCCTTCGACCTGGTTGAACATCGGCGAGTGGGTGGCGTCGCTGTCGACGCGATAGGTGCGGCCCGGGCAGATCACCTTGATCGGCGGCATCGCCTTGCCGGCGTACTTCTCCACGTGCATCCTGGCGTAGCGCACCTGCATCGGGCTGGTGTGGGTGCGCAACAGCAGCAGCTTGTCTTCGCTGTCGCGGCCATCCACGTAGAAGGTGTCCTGCATCGAACGCGCCGGGTGGTTGTCCGGGTTGTTCAGCGCGGTGAAGTTCATCCAGTCGGTTTCGATCTCGGGGCCGTCGGCCACGTCGAAGCCGATCGAGCCGAAGATCTGCTCGACGCGCTCCCAGGTGCGCATCACCGGATGCAGGCTGCCGCGCGCCACCGCGCGGCCGGGCAGCGTGACGTCGATGGCCTCGGCGGCCAGGCGCGCGTTCATCAGCGCGTCGGCCAGCGCCTGGCGGCGCCCCTGCAGCGCGGCTTCCACCTGCTGCTTGACCTGGTTGATGCGCGCGCCCTCGCTCTTGCGGGTCTCCGGGTCAAGCTTGCCGAGGCCCTTGAGCAGTTCGGTCAGCGCGCCGGTCTTGCCGAGGAAGCGGGCCTTCTCGTTTTCCAGCGTGGCGTTGTCATTGGCGGCGGCGAAAGCGGCCTGGGCGTCGGCGACGATTTGGTCCAGATCCTGAGACATGGCGGCGGTCGTGGAGTGTTCTGGCGTCGGCGCAACCTTGTCATGCGACAGGGCCGGCCCGACGTGGGTTGGCACTTCGTGCGGTATGCGTTTCCGGATGCGGTCTGGTCAACAATCGCAAAACGGCATCCGGAAACGCAAAGAAAAACGGGGCTCGGTGAGGAGCCCCGTTTCAGCGGACCTTGCGGTCAGCGGTCGACCTTGCGGTCGGTGCTTGCCCGGCAGCGCTTGCGCGCCGCCGGAGCCGGCATCAGGCAACGGTGGCTTTCACCTGGTTGACGATGGCGGCAAAGGCAGGCTTGTCGTGAATAGCCATGTCCGACAGCACCTTGCGGTCCAGTTCAATCGAGGCCTTCTTCAGACCGTTCATGAACACGCTGTAGGTCATGCCATGCTCACGCGTCGCGGCATTGATACGCGCAATCCACAGCGCGCGGAACACGCGCTTCTTGTTGCGGCGATCGCGGTACGCGTACTGGCCAGCACGCATGACCGCCTGCTTGGCGATGCGATAGACATTATTGCGACGGCCGCGGTAACCCTTGGCAGCGTCGATAACCTTCTTGTGACGGGCCCGTGCAGTGACCCCACGCTTTACTCGAGGCATGTAATTCTCCTTTCGTTGTCGTCAGGGGTTATGCGTAAGGCATCATCGCGCGCACCGACTTCAGGTTCGTCTCATGGACGTCCTGAGTACCGCGCAGTTGACGCTTGTTCTTGGTGGTCTTCTTGGTCAGGATGTGACGCTTGAAGGCCTGGCCACGCTTGAACGAACCGTTCGGACGGGCAGTAAAGCGCTTGGAGGCGCTTTTCTTCGTCTTCATCTTCGGCATGAAAAACTCCAGCTCATATGACATGCATGCAGGTGGACGGCTGACGCCGACGCTTGCAAGACCCGCATCCACTTGTTGTTGCGCGATGGTCCTTGCGGACCCCGCGCGACTTCCGCACGAAGCAACGCCGGGATGACTCGCATCCCGGCCGCCGCACCGCACAGGAATTACTTCTTCTTCTTGGGGGCGAGCACCATCACCATCTGGCGCCCTTCCATCTTCGGCATCTGCTCGACCTGGCCGATCTCTTCCAGGTCCGCCTTTAGGCGTTCGAGCATGCGCGCGCCGATTTCCTGGTGGGCCATCTCGCGACCACGGAACCGCAGCGTGATCTTGGTCTTGTCGCCATCTTCCAGGAAGCGCTTCAGGTTGCGCAGCTTGACGTTGTAGTCGCCATCATCCGTACCCGGCCGGAACTTGACTTCCTTGACCTGGATGATCTTCTGCTTCAGCTTGGCCTCGTGGGCGCGCTTGGCTTCCTCGTACTTGAACTTCCCGTAATCCATGATCCGGGCGACGGGCGGAGTCGCGTTGGGGGCGATCTCCACCAGGTCCAAGTCCTTGTCCTCAGCCAGCCGCAGAGCGTCCATGAACTTGACGATGCCGAGCTGCTCGTTATCAACCCCTACCAGGCGCAGTTCAGGCGCGCTGATTTCCCGGTTGATGCGATGACCTTTGTCCGTAGCGATGTTGCGTTACCTCAAGAAGACAAAAAAACAAGCCGTGCTCACCACCCTCAGGCTTTGCTGGCGACGTCGTGTTGCAGACGCTCAACAAACGCGGAGACGGGCATCACGCCCAGATCCACGTTGCCACGGGCACGCACGGCCACTTGATTGGCATCCCGCTCCTTGTCGCCCACTACCAGCAGGTAGGGGACTTTTTGAAGCGAATGCTCGCGGATTTTATACGTAATTTTCTCGTTACGCAAATCGGCCTTGGCCCTAAACCCTTGTTTTTGCAGCAATTGCACGACGCTTTCGGCGTATTCTGCCTGCGAATCCGCAATATTCATGACCACCACCTGGTCCGGGGCCAGCCAGGCCGGCAGCGCGCCGGCATGGTTTTCCAGCAGGATGCCAAGGAAACGCTCGAACGAGCCCAGGATGGCGCGGTGGAGCATCACCGGACGCTTGCGCGAGTTGTCCTCGGAGACGTACTCGGCATCCAGGCGCTCGGGCAGCACCAGGTCCAGCTGCAGCGTGCCGCACTGCCACGAGCGGCCGATCGCGTCCTTGATGTGATACTCGACCTTGGGGCCATAGAAGGCGCCCTCGCCCGGCAGCTCCTCCCAGTCCACGCCACAGGCGCGCAGCGCCAGGCGCAGACCCTCTTCCGCGTGATCCCAGATCTCGTCCGAGCCGGCGCGCTGGTCCGGGCGCAGCGACAGCTTGACCTTCACATCCTTGAAGCCGAAGTCGTCGTAAACGGAGAAAGCCAGTTCGTTGAAGGCCTTGGCTTCGGCGACGATCTGCTCTTCCGTGCAGAAGATATGCGCATCGTCCTGCACAAAGCCGCGCACGCGCATCAACCCGTGCAGCGCGCCGGACGGCTCGTTGCGATGGCAGGCGCCGAACTCGGCCAGGCGCAGCGGCAGGTCGCGGTACGAGCGCAGGCCGTGGTTGAAGATCTGCACATGCCCGGGGCAGTTCATCGGCTTGATCGCGTAGTCGCGCTTCTCCGACTCCGTGACGAACATGTTCTCCTTGTAGTTCTGCCAGTGACCCGACTTCTCCCACAGCGAACGGTCCATCACCTGCGGCGTGCGCACCTCGTCGTAGCCGGCGTCCGTCAGCCGGCCGCGCATGTACTGCTCGACGGCCTGCCAAACCTGCCAGCCCTTCGGGTGCCAGAACACCATGCCGGGCGCCTCTTCCTGCAGGTGGAACAGGTCGAGCGTCTTGCCCAGCTTGCGATGGTCGCGCTTCTCGGCCTCTTCCAGCATGTGCAGGTAGGCTTCCTGGTCTTCCTTCTTCGCCCATGCCGTGCCGTAGATGCGCTGGAGCATCTCGTTGTTGGCATCGCCGCGCCAGTAGGCGCCGGCCACCTTCATCAGCTTGAAGACCTTGAGCTTGCCCGTCGACGGCACGTGCGGCCCGCGGCACAGATCGACGAAATTGCCTTCGCGGTACAGGCCGATTTCCTGGTCGGCCGGGATCGAGCCGATGATCTCGGCCTTGTACTTCTCGCCCATCGACTCGAACAGCGCCACCGCTTCATCGCGGTTCCACACCTCGCGCGTGACCTTTTCGTCCTTGCGCGCCAGCTCCGTCATCTTTTTCTCGATGGCGACAAGGTCTTCCGGCGTGAAGGGGCGCTTGTAGGCGAAGTCGTAGTAGAAGCCGTTCTCGATCACCGGGCCGATCGTCACCTGCGCCTCCGGGTACAGCTCCTTGACGGCATAAGCCAGCAGGTGCGCCGTGGAGTGGCGGATCACGTCGACGCCATCGGCATCCTTGTCCGTGACGATGGCCAGTTCCGCATCGCGCTCGATCCGGTAGCTGGTGTCGACCAGCTGGCCATCCACCTTGCCGGCCAGCGCGGCCTTGGCCAGGCCGGCGCCGATGCTCTGCGCCACTTCGGCAACCGTCACCGGGCCGGGAAACTCGCGTCGGGACCCGTCCGGCAGCGTGATTGCGATCATTTCGACTCTCCAGGTTCCGCCGGCGGCGCCTTGCGCCGGCCTGAGCGGATCAAACTGCATCTTGTGGCACCGGCCCGCATGCCTGCGCGCTGGCGATCTGTTCTTGGCTGCCCCGCCTGCCGCACGGGAAGGCGGCAGCTTATCAGGGCTGCTGGCAAGCGACGGACGAAAAAAAACGCGGCCAAGGCCGCGTTTCTCTTTGTCAAACCCGATCCAACCGGGTCGAAGGCGCACCTCGACTACTGTCGCTTGCCAGCGGTAGTAGTTCGCGGTGTCATAACCATGATGCCCTTCCGTTCCGTATGGGGTTGAATCGGACTTGCCGCACTTCTTGTTACTGCTTTACTGCAATTCGTTGGTAGGCTCGATTGGACTCGAACCAACGACCCCCACCATGTCAAGGTGGTGCTCTAACCAGCTGAGCTACGAGCCTAGCGAAGCCGCAAGTATAGCATCACTTTCTTTTTGCCTGCAACACCCCCTGGACTTCCTCGATCATCAGCAGTGCCCGCTGCAGCTGCGTGGCCTCGGACACCTCGGCGGTGAACTGCATGCGCGCCACGCCCTTGCTCGACAGCGTCTTGACCCCGGTGACATTGATCTTCTCGCGCGACAGCACTTCGGAGATGTCGCGCAGCAGGCCCTGCCGGTCGATCGCCTCGACCTGGATATCGACCGGATAGACCGCGGCGTGGCTCTTCTTGCCCCACTCGGTCTGGATCACGCGCTCCGGCGCGCGCGCCGACAGTTGCTGGAAGGTGTGGCAGTTGCGGCGATGGATCGACACCCCGCGCCCGCGCGTGACAAAGCCGACGATCTCGTCGGGCGGCGCCGGCTTGCAGCAGCGCGACATCTGCGTCATCAGCGAATCGACGCCGACCACCAGCACGCCGCTCTTGGCACCGCGCGCCACGCTGGTGGCGCGGCTCTTCTTGGTGACGGCGTCTTCCTCGCTCAGCGGCGCCTGGACTTCGCCTTCCGGGTGGCGCAGCGCGTGCTCCACATGGCGCAGGCTGAACTCGTCCTTGGCCACCGCGGCGAACAGCTCGTCGGGGGTCTTGAAGCCCAGCCGCGCCGCCAGGTCTTCCAGCTTGACCGCGGTCTTGCCTTCGCGCTGCAGGGTCTTGTCGATCAGCGCGCGGCCCTGCGCGATGGTCTCCTGCGAGTCCATCGCGTTGAACCACGCGCGCACCTTGGCACGCGCGCGGCTGCTGGCGAGGTAGCCCAGGTCGGCATTGAGCCAGTCGCGCGACGGCCCGCCCTGCTTGACCGCGATGATCTCGACGGTCTGGCCGTTCTTGAGCGGCGTGTTCAGCGGCACCATGGTGCCGTCCACGCGCGCGCCGCGGCAGCGATGGCCGAGGTCGCTGTGCAGGTAGTAGGCGAAGTCCACCGCGGTCGCGCCCTGCGGCAGCGCCACCACGCGCGCCTGCGGCGTCAGCACGTAGATGTGGTCGTCGATCGCGGCGTGCTTGATCTGCTCCCACGATTCGTCGTGCGCCACGCTGTGGTCGGCATCGTCCTTCCACGCCAGCAGCTGGCGCAGCCAGGCGATCTTCTCGTCGTAGCGCTCGCTGGCGGAGAACTGCCCGGCATAGCCGCGGCTGCCCGCCTCCTTGTAGCGCCAGTGCGCGGCCACGCCGTATTCGGCGAAGTGGTGCATCTCGTGGGTGCGGATCTGCACCTCGAAGGCGCGCCCGTCGTCGCCGATCACCACCGTGTGCAGCGACTTGTAGCCGTTGGCCTTGGGCCGCGAGATGTAGTCGTCGAACTCGCGCGGGATCGGCTGCCAGATATGGTGGACGATGCCGAGCACCGTATAGCAGTCCTTGATATCGTCGACGATCACGCGGAACGCGCGCACATCGTACAGGTCGGCAAAATCCAGCTCCTTGCCGCGCATCTTCTTCCAGATGCTGTAGATGTGCTTGGGCCGGCCGCTCACCTCGGCGCGGATGCCGGCGGCGGTCAGCTCGGACTGCAGCCGCGCGATCGCGCCGGCGATATAGCCCTCGCGCTCGATGCGCTTTTCATCCAGCAGGCGGGCGATGCGCTTGTAGGTATCGGGCTGCTCGAAGCGGAAGGCGAGGTCTTCCAGCTCCCACTTCATCTGCCAGATGCCCAGGCGGTTGGCCAGCGGCGCGTAGATGTCGAGCGTTTCGCGCGCCACGCCGGGCAGCGGCGCCTGCTTGGTCTCGGCCAGCCAGCGCAGCGTCTGCAGCCGCGACGCCAGCCGCACCAGCACCACGCGGATGTCCTGCGCAAAGGCCAGCAGCATCTTGCGCAGCGCCTCGACCTGCTCGTGGCGCGCCTGGGCTTCGTTCTTCGACGGCGCGGCCGACTCCACCTCGGGGCGGTTGCCGGCGATGGCGCCGATGCGCAGCAGCTGCCGCACGCCGTTGACCAGCCGCGCCACTTCCTCGCCGAAGCGCGGTTCGATCTCGGCCTCGGTCTCGGGCACGAATGCCGCCAGCCCGAACAGGCACGCTGCCGCGCGCGCGGAATCGTCCACGCGCAGGCCATCGAGGATGCGCAGCATCCCCTCCGCGTGCGACTGCACGGTCTCGCCGGTGGGCAGCGCAACGCCGGCACCGTGCTCGCGCACGTAAGCCAGTGCGCGTTCCACCAGCTCGGTATCCGGAATGCCCGCGACCCGGCCAGCCAGGTCGGTCGACGTCACCATGTCACAGCGCCTGCATCAGTTGAGCGCAGCGGTCACCACCACTTCGATCAGGTAATCGGGATTGGCCAGGCGGGCCTCGACGGTGGCACGCGGCGGCGTATTGCCTTGCGGCACCCAGGCGTCCCAGACCTCGTTCATCTCGCCGATCAGGTCGATATTGGTCAGGAAGATCTGGCACGACAGGATGCGGGTCTTGTCGCTGCCGGCTTCGGCCAGCAGGCGGTCGATATGGCCCAGCACCTCGCGCGTCTGGCCGCGGATATCGGCCTTGGGATCGACCTCGGGGACCTGGCCGGCCAGATAGACCACACCGTTGTAGACCGCGTATTCGGACAGGCGCTTGCCGACGTGGGCGCGCTTCAGTTCAGGAAGACTCATGGCAATGCGTAACTCGATAAAAACTGCCGGATCACAATCAGGCCGGCCGCTGGCGCGCTCAGGCGCCGGTAAAGAACTGGCGCACGATCGCAATCTGCGCCGGATCGACAAAGGTCGGGGCGTGGCCCACGTCGGGCACTTCCACCGAGCTTACATGCTGGCCGCGCGCCACCATCTCGGCCACGGTCTCGCGCAGCAGCAGGTCGGACTGCGCGCCGCGCACCACCAGCACCGGCGCCTCGATGGCTTCGAAGCTGCGCCACAGCGCGGCTTCGCCGGCGGCGATGGCCTCGGGCGTCGACTTGCGGAACGGCAGTGCCAGCTGCGGATCGTAATGCAAGCCCCATTCCAGGCCGTCCGCACCCTGCATCGGTTTGAGGATGGCGGCGTTGAGCTCGCGCCACTGCTCGGCGCTGTGGCGCCCGAACGAGGCGCTGATGGTCTGCAGGTACGCCAGCCCTTCCTCGAAGGTCTTGAAGCGCACCGGCAGGCCAAGGTAGGCACCGATACGCTCGACCGCCGAGGGCGCGATGCGGGGGCCGACGTCATTGAGCAGCAGCCTGCGCACCGGCGACTTGGGCAGCCCCGCCAGGCCCATGCCGATCAGCCCGCCCATCGAGGTGCCGAACCAGTCCACCTTCTCCACATTGAGCCGCGCGATCAGCGTGACCATGTCGGCGACATACTGCGGCACCACGTAGCCGTTGGCATCGGCCAGCCATTCGGAACGGCCGCGGCCGACCACGTCCGGGCACACCACGCGGTAGTCGCCGCACAGCGCGCGCGCCACGGCGTCGAAGTCGCGCCCGGTGCGCGTCAGGCCGTGCGCGCACACCAGCACGCGCGGATTGGCGGGGTCGCCCCACTCGTGGTAGGCCATGCGGTGCAGGCCCGCCGGACTGATGCACTGGACGAAACCGAGACGCGGACTGGCAGACATCTGGACTCCCTGACAAACCGGACCGCACAGCGCCAGGAGGCGCCACCGCCGGAAGTTGAGCAAAGCTGGATTGTACGCCGCAGCGGGTACAATGCCACAGCACAGTGTCCGCGCCCTCGCGCGCGGGGCGCGCACCGCCACGGCGCGCGCCGCCCATCCGGCGGCTGTACTGCCGTGGCATCCCCTTTCTCTCGACGGAGGCTTACATGCTCAACGGCAAGACCGCACTGGTGACTGGCTCGACCAGCGGCATCGGGCTCGGCATCGCAAAGGCGCTGGCGGCGCAGGGCGCTCACATCATCGTCAACGGCTTCGGTGACGCGGACGCCGCAAAGAGCGAGATCGCGCAGGCCGGCCAGGGCATCCGCGTCGGCTACCACGGCGCCGACATGAGCAAGGCGGCCGAGATCGAAGACATGATGCGCTACGCGCAGTCCGACTTCGGCGGCGCCGACATCCTGGTCAACAATGCCGGCATCCAGCACGTCGCCACCATCGAGGATTTCCCGCCCGAGCGCTGGGACGCGATCATCGCCATCAACCTGACCTCGGCCTTCCATACCACGCGCCTGGCGCTGCCCGGCATGAAGCAGAAGAACTGGGGCCGCATCATCAATGTCGCCTCGACGCACGGGCTGGTAGCCTCGGCGCAGAAGTCCGCCTACGTGGCGGCCAAGCACGGCATCGTTGGCTTCACCAAGGTGACCGCGCTGGAAACCGCGCAGACCGGCGTCACCGCCAACGCGATCTGCCCTGGCTGGGTGCTGACGCCGCTGGTGCAGAAGCAGGTCGAAGCCCGCGCGCAGAAGGAAGGCATCCCGGTCGAGCAGGCCAAGCGCGAACTGGTGCTGGAGAAGCAGCCCTCGGGCCAGTTCGTCACGCCCGACGAGCTGGGCGCGTTGGCCGTGTTCCTGTCGTCCGAAGCGGCGCGCCAGGTGCGCGGCGCGATCTGGAACATGGATGGCGGCTGGGTGGCGCAGTAAGGTGCCGCATCACGGCACCACAGCAAGGAGCAACAAGCAATGATGCAACGACGACGTTTTCTCGGGACCCTGGGCGCGCTGGCGCTCGGCACGCTCGCCGCGGGCGTGCTGGGCCCCGCGGCCGATGCCTTCGCGCAGGCGAAGCCGCTCGCCATCGACGTCTACAAGAGCCCGCTGTGCGGCTGCTGCGAGGACTGGGTCAAGCACCTGCGGGCCAACGGCTTCACCGTGACGGTGCATGACGTCGAGGATACCGGCGAATACCGCAAGCGCTTCGGCATGCCCGAGCGCTTCGGCTCCTGCCATACCGGCCATATCGCCGGCTATGCGATCGAGGGCCATGTGCCCGCCGCCGATATCCGCAAGCTGCTGGCCGCCAAACCCAAGGCGGTCGGGCTGGCGGTGCCGGGCATGCCGGTCGGCTCGCCGGGCATGGAACAGGGACCGCGCAAGGATCCGTTCGACGTGCTGCTGGTCAAGGCCGACGGCGCCGCGTCGGTGTTCAGCCGCCACAACAAGCCGGCGGCCTGACGTGCCGCCGCGCCGGATGCGCCGCGGCGCATCCGGCAATGCCCTATCCCACCGCAAGGCGCTGCAGCGCCGCCTCGACCTCCCGCCACACCGCCTCGGTCTCGTCCTCGGTGCATTCGCCGTGCTGGCGCTTGACCGCGCCCAGCCGGTTCAGCACCAGGTGCTGGTCCGGCACCACGCCCACATTGGCCAGGCACGCCTGCACGCAAGCCAGCGGACACCCGTCCAGCGCCAGGATCGGCCGGCCCGACCGCGCCACCCGCGTCAGCGCCGGCACGCCGCCGCCCACGCCGCTGATGCACGACATCTCTGCACGGCCGCCGCGGTCCAGCCGCACCGCGCAGGCATTGGCCAGTTGCGCCACGCTGGAGCAGCCGGAGCAGGCGTAGACCAGGGGCAGGGTTCGGGTGGGGGAAGCGGGCATCGCGCACCTTCCGTCAAGTCGGTTCGTCGCAGGGCGGCGCCCATACGGAAAGCGGCCAGCTTAGTGGCAAGGCCAGCAGCCCGGCCATTCGCCGAAAGAGCTACCAGCGTCGTCCGCATGACATAGGTCGAAGCGTCATCCAGCCACCTGGAACGCGCTGAAGCCTGACTCAAATCAAGTCTTGCGTTTTCAGCGGTACTGGCTTATACCAGTTCAGGTATATTGCCCCGATGCCAGCCAACGAAAAACCACTGTTCTGGATCGGGAGCAGCAAGAAGGACCTGACCGAGCTTCCGCTCGACGTGCGGAGGTTTTTCGGCCATGCCCTGCATTTTGCCCAGCGCGGTGACCGACACGATGCGGCGAAGACGCTCAAGGGTTTTGGCAGCGCCGGAGTGCTCGAAATACTGGAGGACGACGCTGCCGGCACCTACCGCGCTGTCTATACCGTGAAGTTCGCTGAAGCGGTGTTCGTCCTTCACTGCTTCCAGAAGAAGAGCAAACACGGCATCGCCACGCCAAAGGCAGACATCGAGATCATTCGCGCCAGGCTGAAGGTCGCCGAAGCGCTGGCATGGGAGTTACGACATGGCAAAACGCAGGATTGATGGCATCGAGGTCGAGGCCAGTTCCGGCAACGTGTTTGCCGACCTGGGCGTTCCGGACGCCGACAAGCTCCGGATCAAGTCCGGACTGGCCATCGAGATCACGCGGGCTATACGCGGCCTTGGCCTGACTCAGGAAGAAGCGGCCCACCGCATGGGCATCCCGCAACCGAAGGTCTCCGGACTGCTGCGCGGAGACTTCGCCAACCTGTCGGAGCGCAAGCTGATGGACTGCCTGAACCGGCTTGGGTATGACATCGAGATCAAGGTCAGCCCCGCGCTGGAGCCGATCGGCCACCTCACGCTCAAGGTCGCGTGAAAACAAGAACCCCCTGCAAGCGCATAGCTCGCAGGGGGTTGCTGATGCCGGTATGCGCGGGAACCTGCTTACAGCAGCGGCGCCCCCGTCTTCGCCTGGATTTCCTCGCGGCTGACGCCCGGCGCGGTTTCCACCAGCTTGAGGCCGTCCGCGGTCACGTCGATCACGCCCAGGTCGGTGATGATGCGGTTGACCACGCCCACGCCGGTCAGCGGCAGGTTGCACTGCTTCAGGATCTTGAGGTCCTCGGTGCCGTCCTTCTTCTTGGCGGTGTGTTCCATCAGCACCACCACGCGGCCGACGCCGGCGACCAGGTCCATCGCGCCGCCCATGCCCTTGACCATCTTGCCCGGGATCATCCAGTTGGCGAGGTCGCCCTTCTCGCTGACCTGCATCGCGCCAAGGATGGCCAGGTTGATGTGGCCGCCGCGGATCATCGCGAACGAGTCGGCCGACGAGAAGATCGACGAGCCCGGCAGCGTGGTCACGGTCTGCTTGCCGGCGTTGATCATGTCGGCGTCGACCTCCGCCTCGGTCGGGAACGGGCCGATGCCAAGCAGGCCGTTCTCGGATTGCAGCCAGACTTCCATGCCTTCCGGCACCCAGTTGGCCACCAGCGTCGGCAGCCCGATGCCCAGGTTGACGTAGAAACCGTCCTGCAGCTCGGCCGCGGCGCGCGCGGCCATTTCGTCACGTGTCCATGCCATGATGGGGTCTCCTTAGCTGGCCGCGCGCACGGTGCGCTGCTCGATGCGTTTCTCGGGGTTGGCGTTGAGCACCAGGCGCTGCACGAAGATGCCGGCCAGGTGGATCTCGTCGGGATCGAGCTCGCCGGTCTCGACGATCTGCTCGACCTCGGCCACGGTAACCTTGCCCGCCATCGCGCACATCGGGTTGAAGTTGCGCGCAGTGCGGCGGAACACCAGGTTGCCGGCCTTGTCGGCCTTCCAGGCCTTGACCAGCGCCACGTCGGCGGTCAGCGAACGCTCCATCACATACTGTTCGCCGTCGAATTCGCGGATTTCCTTGCCTTCGGCGACGATGGTGCCGACCCCGGTCTTGGTGAAGAAGGCCGGGATGCCCGAGCCGCCGGCGCGCAGCTTCTCGGCCAGCGTGCCCTGCGGGGTGAATTCCAGTTCCAGTTCGCCGGCCAGGTACTGGCGCTCGAACTCCTTGTTCTCGCCCACGTAGGACGAGATCATTTTCTTGATCTGGCGCGTGGCCAGCAGCAGGCCCAGGCCGAAGCCGTCGACGCCGGCGTTGTTGGAGATGCAGGTCAGCTGCTTGGCGCCGCTGTCGCGCAGCGCGCCGATCAGCGCCTCGGGGATGCCGCACAGGCCGAAACCGCCCACAGCGATCGTCTGGCCGTCGCGGACGACGCCTGCAAGCGCTTCTGCGGCGCTGGCGTAGACCTTGTTCATGCTTCGCTCCTTCCTCGGTAGTCCCTGTCGATCTCCCCGCCGGCGGGTAGTGCGGCGGGCGACGCAGGGAAATTGTAACGGTACAATCGGCAACGGGCGGTCGGCCGTCGCCGTAACGCGTCCGACCGACAGCATACGCAAGCACAGCCGGCTACGCCATTACGTAAAAATACATAAGCAGATGCCCGCCATCGACTACCAGACCGCCTTCCAGCTCGCCCCCGTGGGCCTGGTGCTGTCACGCGAGCGCGTGATCGAGGATTGCAACGAAGAGGTCTGCCGCATCTTCGGCACCACGCGCGAGGCCCTGCTGGGCCAGTCGTTCCAGGTGCTCTATCCCACCGCCGACGAGTTCGAGCGCACCGGCGCGCGCATCGCGCCGATCATGGGCAAGCGCGGCATGTATTCGGACGAACGCATCATGAAGCGCGCCGGCGGGGAACTGTTCTGGTGCCACGTCACCGGACGCGCGCTGGACCGCAGCCAGCCGCTCGGCGCAGGGATCTGGACCTTCGAGGATCTGTCGCAGAAGCGCCAGGTCACCGCCGAACTGACCGCGCGCGAACGCGAGATCGCGGCGCAGCTGGTGGAAGGCAAGACCAGCAAGCAGATCGGCAAGCTGCTGGCGATCAGCCCGCGCACGGTCGATATCTACCGGGCGCGGCTGATGAAAAAGTATGGGGCGAGTACGTCGGTGGATCTGGTGCAGCGGCTGGTGGCTCACTGACGCTGGCAACCATCACCCTTCGATGATCGCCCGGATCTCCGCCGGCACCGGCACCGATTTCTCCTGCGCATAGTCGCACCACACCACCTTGGCCCCACCTTCTGCCCACACCACCTCGGGCAGATCGGTGCGCCGGATCTCCATGCGCGTCTCGAAACTGGTGCGGCCCAGCTGCCCGGCATAGACCCGGCATTCGATCTGGCCCGGATAGCGCAGTTGCTTCAGGAAGGTCATATGCGCATTGATGATGACCGGCCCCTGCCCTTGCGCATCCTTGCCGCCGCGGCCCAGCGACGCGAACCACTCGATGCGCGCCTGCTCCAGGTACTGGAAATAGACGGTGTTGTTGACATGGCCCATGGCGTCCATGTCGCCCCAGCGGATCGGCATCACCACGGTATAGACGTGCTTCATCTCAGCCTCCAATGCAACAGGCCCGCCGATGCCGGCGGGCCTGCTTCATGACTCAGCGCTTGGCGATCGCGCCTTCTGCCTTGGTGACAAGGTCGGCGCCGATCTGCTTCTTCCACTTGTCGTAGACCTTGGCGGTGGCCTTGCGGAAGGCGTCATGCTCGGCCGGGGTCAGGTGCGTGACCTTGACGCCGTGGGCTTCCATGTCCTTCCACGCGGGCGCGCCGGCCTCGGCCAAACCCTTGCGCGCCAGTGCGATCTCCTGCTTGCCGGCGTCGATGGCGGCCTGCTTGACGATCTCGCGGTCGGCCGGGGTCCAGCTTTCCCAGATCTGCTTGTTGACCACGAAGATTAGCGGGTCGGCGACGTAGCCCCAGGTGGTGACGTACTTCTGGCCGACCGTGTACAGCTTGGCGGCGGCGAACACCGACTGCGGGTTTTCCTGGCCATCGACCGCGCCCGAGGCCATCGCCGGCTGCGCGTCGGCCCAGCTCATCTGGGTCGGGTTGGCGCCCAGCGCGTTGAAGGTCTCGATGTACAGCGGCGAGCCGACCACGCGCAGCTTCAGGCCCTTCAGGTCTTCCGGCTTGCGGATTTCGCGCTTGGAGTTCGACACTTCGCGGAAGCCGTTTTCGCCCCACGCCAGCGGCACCACGCCGGCCTTCTCCAGCGTGGCGAAGATCGACTTGCCGACCTCGCCCTGCGTCAGCGCGTCGAGCGCCTTGTAGTCGGGCATCAGGAACGGCAGCGAGAACAGGTTCAGCTCCTTGACCTGCGGCGACCAGTTGATGGTCGACCCCACCGCCATGTCGATCACGCCCTGGCGGATCGCCGAGAACTCGCGGGTCTGGTCGCCCGCCACCAGCGAGGTGCCCGGGTACAGCTTGATGTTGATGCGGCCGCTGGTGCGCTGCCTGACCAGGTCGGCCCAGATCTCGCCGCCCTTGCCCCACGGGAAGGCCGGGCCGAGCACCAGCGACATCTTGTACTCGGACTTGTAAGTCTGGGCCATCGCGCCGGCGGGGGCGAAGGCGGAAGCGGCCAGGGCGGCAGCCGTGGCGAGCATCAGGGCACGACGTTTCATTTCATCTCCTCAGGGGAAAAGCGTCAGGTTCTTGTTGGTGAATGCAAAATCAAGGCAACAGCGATCAATAGCCGAGGTATTCCGGCAGCCACGTCGCCAGCGGCGGATAGGCCAGCACCATCAGCATGGCGACAAACATCGCCAGCAGCATCCAGATCACCCACGGCACGGTTTCTTCCATGCGCACGCGCGCGATCCGGCACGACACCATCAGATTCACGGCCAGCGGCGGCGTGAACTGGCCCAGCGCCACCTTAAGCGTCAGCACCACACCGAACCACACCGGGTTCCACTGGAAGGCATTGGCGATCGGCAGCAGCAGCGGCACGAAGATCAGGAAGATCGAGATGCCGTCGAGGAACATGCCCACCGTCATCAGCAGCAGCACGATCAGCGCCAGCACGCCGTATTCGCCCAGCCCGGAGGTGGCGATCGCCTGCGCCAGCGGGTCGATCACGCCCAGCGTCGACAGCGCATAGGCAAAGATGCCGGCCAGCGCCACCACCAGCAGGATCACCGCCGAGGTTTCGGCCGCTTCCTGGAAGATGGTGAACAGGTCGCGCATGCCGATGCTGCGGTACACCACCATGCCGACGAACAGGCCATAGACCACCGCCACCACGGCGGCCTCGGTCGGCGTGAACCAGCCGGCGCGCATGCCGCCCAGGATCAGGAACGGCGCCACCAGGCCCCACGCGGCCTCGCGCAGGCTCTTCCAGAATGGCGGGCGCGGCAGCGCAGCTTCGGCGGCGCCCATATTGTGCTTGCGCGCCAGCCACACCGCCGGCACGATCAGCGCGATGCCGGCGAGCACGCCCGGGATCATGCCGGCCGCGAACAGCGCCGGCACCGATGCGCCCGGCACCAGCACGCTGTAGATGATGAACGCCACCGACGGCGGGATCAGGATGTCGGTCGCGGCCGCCGCGCCGACCACCGCCGCGCTGTAAGAGCCGGGATAGCCCGCGCGCGACATCGCCGCGATCATCACGCCGCCGACCGCGGCCGCGTTGGCCGGGCCCGAACCCGAAATGCCGCCGAGGAACATCGCCACCAGGATCGCCACCAGCGGCAGCATGCCGGGGCCGCGCCCGACCACGGCGATGGCAAAGGTCACCAGCCGCTGCGCCACGCCGGAGCGGTCGAAGATCGACCCCACCAGCACGAACATCGGGATCGCCAGCAGCGGATACTTGGCCAGGCCCGCGTAGAAGTTCTGCGGCACCGCCAGCAGGCCGAACATCTGCGTATCGAGATTGGACAAGCCGATCGCGACCAGACCGCCCAGCCCCAGCGACACGCCGATCGGCACGCCCAGCAGCATCAGGCCGATAAAGACCACGAACAGGATGATGGCAACCAGCGTCATTGCGCACGCTCCGTCGCCGACCGGCTCTGTTCATGCAGCGCCTTGAGCGCCCGCACGTTGCGCACCATCAGCGCCAGCGCGCGCAGCGCGATGCCGGCCGACAGCACCGGCAGCCAGATCGAGTACCACCAGCTTGGCACGCCGATGCCGGGCGAAGTCTCGCCGAAGGTGTATTCGTCCCAGGTGATGCGCGCCCCCAGCACCGCCAGCGCGATAAACATCACCGCCACCGCCAGCGCCGACAGGATCGCCAGGCGCCGCTGCCGCGCGGCGCTGCCACGTTCGAAGAAGAACTCGATGCGGATATTGCGGTCGCGCGCCACCGCGGCGCTGCCGGCGACCAGGGCCAGCACGATCATCAGGAAGACCGAAAACTCCTCGGTCCAGGCGAACGACTCGTCGGTGAAATAGCGGACCACCACGTTGGCGAAGGTGATGCCGACCAGCAGCACCATCACGATCACGCCAATCCAGTCCTCGAGGCGGGGCGATACCCGGAATTCAGCGTCCTGCGCTTCGTCGGCGGCCTGCGGGATCACCGCGGAATCGACGACGTGTTGCGGCACGGCGTTGCGCCGTGCCTCTTGTTGTTGCTCCATCTCCCCGGCCTCCGGTCCAGGGCCGCTCGGGCCATGCGGCCACCGCGGCGTTCTCGCTTTGTATGTAAAGACTTAATCTGCAGACATGGCGGATTATGCCAAGACTGGCCTGCCACGCACGAAATTTCTGAATAATGACGCGTACTGACGACGGCGCGCCCAAGGGGACCGGATAAGCCCAGGGTTGGCGCTCGGGCATCCCGCGGCGCTTTTGGCGCCTGGGCGGGATGCGGGGGACTTGCGCCCCCGGTGTCAGCGCGCGGGCGCTCAGACCATGCCGTCGTCGGCGGTGATCACGGCGCCGTTGATGAACTGCGACTGGTCCGAGGCCAGCAGCAGCAACAGCCCGTCGAGGTCTTCCGGCTTGCCCAGGCGCTTGCGCGGCAGCATCTGGATCAGTTTCTGCCCGGCGTCGGAATCCCAGTGATGGTGGTTGATATCGGTATCGATATAACCCGGGCAGATGGCGTTGGAATTGATGCCATGGCGCGCCCATTCCAGCGCCATGGCCTTGGTCATGTGCACCACCGCCGCCTTGCTCATGCAATAGACGCCGATCTGTGACAGCACCTTCAGCCCCGCCACCGACGCGATATTGACGATGCGCGCCTGCGGCAGCGGGCTGCCGTTGCGCTCGGCGCCCTTGGCGCGCGCGATCATGCGCTTGGCGACTTCCTGCGCGACGAAAAACGCGCCGCGGGTATTGGTGTCGAAGACGAAGTCGAAGTCTTCGGGGGCCACCTCGGTCAGCTTCTGCGTGGTCGACACGCCCGAGTTGTTGACCAGGATATCGATGGCGCCGGCTTCGGTCTCGGCGTGCGCCACCGCGGCGCGGATGCTGTCCGGGTCGGTCACGTCCAGGCGCACCACGTGCGCGCTGCCGCCCTCGGCCTCGATCGCGGCGCGCAGTTCCTTGAGCCGCTCGGTGCGGCGCGAGGCCAGCACCACCTTGGCGCCCGCGGCGGCGAGCACCGTGGCGAAACGCGAGCCCAGCCCGCTCGAGGCGCCGGTCACCAGCGCCACCTTGCCTTCCAGATTGATCGACAAACCCATGGTTACCTCTTGTGCGGGAGCCCCTCAGCCCTCATCAGGAGCAGAAGGCAGCATATCAAAAAAAAGAACGACCGTTCCAAAAAAATCCTTGCCTGTGGGTGGCGAGTCCCGGACAATGCCGGAGATTCTAAGAACTTGGCCCGCAAAGGGAAAGAGGGAAAACGCGCGATCCGGCCGTGTCCGGACGCCGTTCCGGCGCTGTCCGACCCCGAAACAGCACCGATTTCACCGCCGCGCCTGCGCGGCTTCCCGGCGGCCCATGCGCCGCGCCCGGGTCCGGTTCTCAGCACAACGATCACCGCATTTCCCACAATTGCCAGCTAGCGGCAAAGAAACAGAGGGTTAGAGACAAATGGATCAGCAACAGCTCCTGGAGCAGTTCGGCCCGCGCGAAGCCATGGAATACGACGTTGTCATCGTCGGCGGCGGCCCCGCCGGCCTGGCCACGGCCATCCGCCTGAAGCAACTCGCGCAGGAGAAAGGCGCCGACGTCAACGTGTGCGTGCTGGAAAAGGGCTCCGAGCCCGGCGCGCACATCCTGTCGGGCGCCATCATGGACCCGCGCGCCCTGAACGAGCTGATCCCGAACTGGAAGGAGCTGGGCGCGCCGCTGAACCAGCCCGTGACCGAGGACAAGTTCCTGTTCCTGAACGAGACCGGCTCCAAGGGCACGCCCCCGGCCCTGCTGCCCGAGTGCTTCCACAACGAAGGCAACTACATCATCAGCCTGTCCAACTTCGTACGCTGGCTGGGCCAGCAGGCCGAGGCGCTGGGCGTCGAGATCTTCCCGGGCTTCGCCGCCGCCGAGGTGCTGTACAACGAAGACGGCTCGGTCAAGGGCGTGGCCACCGGCAACATGGGCATCAACAAGGAAGGCGAGCCGACCGAGAACTTCCAGCTGGGCATGGAGCTGCATGCCAAGTACACCATCTTCGCCGAAGGTTCGCGCGGCCATCTGGGCAAGCAGCTGATCGCCAAGTTCGGCCTGGACGCCGGCAAGGATCCGCAGAGCTACGGCATCGGCCTGAAGGAGCTGTGGGAGATCGACCCGGCCAAACACAAGCCCGGCCTGGTGGTGCACACCGCCGGCTGGCCGCTGGACCCGGCCACCTACGGCGGCTCGTTCCTGTACCACATGGAAGACAACAAGGTCGCGGTCGGCTTCGTGGTCGGCCTGGACTACACCAACCCGTGGCTGTCGCCGTTCGAGGAATTCCAGCGCTTCAAGACCCATCCGGAAATCCGCCAGTATTTCGAAGGCGGCAAGCGCCTGTCGTACGGCGCGCGCGCCATTACCGCCGGCGGCCTGCTGTCGCTGCCCAAGACCGTGTTCCCGGGCGGCGCCCTGGTCGGCTGCGATGCTGGCTACCTGAACGCCTCGCGCATCAAGGGCAGCCACGCCGCGATCAAGACCGGCATGCTCGCCGCCGAGGCCGCCTACGACGCGCTGCAAGCGGGCCGCCAGCATGACGAGCTGAGCGCCTACCCGGCCGCGTTCGAGCAGAGCTGGCTGTACAAGGAGCTGCTGCAGGCCAAGAACTTCAAGCAGTGGTTCAAGAAAGGCCGCACCACCGCCACGCTGATGACCGGCATCGAGCAATGGCTGCTACCCAAGCTCGGCGTGCGCAACCCGCCCTGGACCCTGCATCGCGAAAAGCCGGACCATGTCTACCTGAAGCCGGCCGCCGAGTGCCAGAAGATCGACTACCCCAAGCCGGACGGCAAGCTGACCTTCGACCGCCTCAGCTCGGTCTTCATCAGCAACACCAACCATGAAGAAAACCAGCCGGCGCACCTGACGCTGAAGGACGCCAGCGTGCCGGTCGACATCAACCTGGACAAGTACGCCGGCCCCGAGTCGCGCTATTGCCCGGCGGGCGTGTACGAGTTCGTGCAGGACGAGACCTCGGGCAAGGAGCGCCTGCAGATCAACGCGCAGAACTGCGTGCACTGCAAGACCTGCGACATCAAGGACCCGACCCAGAATATCGTCTGGGTGACGCCGGAGGGTGGCGGCGGGCCGAACTACGTCGGCATGTAAGCCGGCCGCGAGAAGCGCGCTGGCAAGTGAAATCGGCACCGGATTTTCCGGTGCCGTTTTTTTTATGCGACCGTGGCGTGCGTTAGCGTGCCTGCCGCCGCGCTGCCATCGCCTGGTCGACCACCTCCGCCTGCAGCGCCTCGCTGGGATTGTCGAAAGCCTGCCTGCGCAGCGTCTCCAGCTGCAGCCGCCGATCCTGCTCCGACAACCCCGCGAACGCCTCGATCTGCGCGCGGCGCGCAGCGTAGTCGTCGTAGCGCTGCTGCCATGACTGCTCGGCCTGCGCCTGCTGCTGGTAGCGCTGCGCCACCTCGGGACCGTATGCCTGCGCCAGCGCGGCGCCGATGTCCTGCGTGGTGCGTCCAGCCCCCTGCAGGTGTGAGAGGGTCTGGCTGATGGCCTGCGGGCGCGCGCTGGCTGCGCGTGCGGCACGCAAGGGTTCAGGCAGCGTGGCGTCGAGCTCGGCCAGCCGCTGCCGCCGCTGCGCGTCGTCCAGGCCGGCCTGCGCCATGACCTCCAGCCGCGCCAGCATGGCCTCGTCATAGGCTTGATCGTCGCCGAACCACGCCTGTGCGACCTCGGGCAGCCAGCGCTGGCGCGCGGCATGGCGCTGCGCCAGCAGCGCGCGCAGCTGCCGCACCTGCTCCGCATCGAGCGTGCCGTCCGCGTCCGCCAGCGGCTTGCGCGCAGCCTCGGGCTGGATCTCGGCCAGGCAGGCCACGTAGCGGCGCCACAGCTGCCACGCCTGTCCGGCCGCTGGCTGCGGCACATGGCGGCGAATATCGTCATGCACTACCGCGTCGAGCGCATCGATGCCGCCGGCGTCGTGGCGCGCACTCAGGAAATAATCGAAATAGCTGCGCAGCGCGCGGGTCAGCCGCAGGTTGCCCGCGGCATCGGCCTCGGGACCTGCGGGCATCTCCACGCCGGCGAGCGATGGCCAGGTGGAGGCGCCAGCGGGCGCCGGATGCGCCGATGACGCGGATGGACGCGCAGCGGCGGCCACCGCCGCCGGCCGCGGCACGGGCGCCGGGTCCGCCGGCATGGTCAGCCAGTACACCGCAGCGGCCGCGGCGCCGGCCGGCAGCAGGGCCAGCCAGAACCGCGGCGCACGCTCACAGCTGGTCATTGCGCAGCCGGTTGGCGTGGTTCAGGATGACCGTGCGCGGATCGGCATCCTGGTACAGGCCGGCCATCTGGTTGACCTCGTCGAGATGGTTCCAGTAGTAGCCGGTGGCCAGCACCCGGCCCCACTTGCTGCTGCACACCGAGACCAGCCCGTCATTGGCGCCGGCGCCCTTCAGCGCCATCAGCCCTGCCGAGGTCGACATCATCACCGTGGACGGGTCCAGCAGGTTGGAGCGCAGAAGGCTGAGGGGCCCGCCCTGCCCGGTCCACGAATACGCGGCTTGGGTATGGATGACGAGGTTGCCAGTGGCATCGCGCGCCTGCCGCTGCTCGGACACGGCGCCGGCGCTGTCGCAGTCCGCGCCCAGCGCCGACCTGGTGCCCGGCACCAGCGTGGCGTCGAGCCGCGCATTCTGTTCGGCCGCGCCACGCGTGGTCAGGCTCTTGAGCGAGGCCAGCGCATCCTGGTCCAGCGCCTGGCCGTTGCTGATGCCGTTGAACCAGCCGACGGTATCGAACACGCCCTGGATCAGGCTGACCAGCACCGGTCCGGCAATCGGGATGGCGCCGATGCCCTGGATCAGGTCGAGCACGGTGTCGGCCACTTCGCTGCCGCGGTGCGGGCTGCCGATGGTGGTCACCGAGGCCACGTCCTGCGGCGACATCGCCGCCAGCACGCGCGAGGTGGGCCCGCCCTGGCTGTGGCCGATCAGGTTGACCTTGTCGGCGCCGCTTTCCAGCTTGACCGCGCGCACATAGGCCTGCAGCGCCAGCGCGCGCTCGGCATCGCTGTTGAATGATGGCACCGTGGCGACATAGACCTGCGCGCCATGGGCCCGCAGCACTTCAGGAATGCCATACCAGTAGTCGAGCACGCCGGCCATCTTCGCCGCGCCGGTCAGGCCGTGGACCAGCACGATCGGGTAGCGCGTCTTTGCGTAGTCGCCATTGGCGGTGACCGCGGCGACGGGTGCCGGCAGCGCCAGCATGGCTGCGGCGGCCAGCGCCGCGGCGGTGCCTGCCAGCCTGCCTCGGGAATTGCGGGACTGCTGCTGCGTGCGTGCTACGGGCGTGCGTTGCCCGCACGCTTGGGGTTCGCCGTGCTCCATCTGGTCTCCTCGGTGGTGGGTCTTTTTATGTTGGAAGCAGTAAAGACGGCCCGCCCCGTGGAGACAATCAAAACATTAGCGGATTCCCTCTAAACGGCCGCTACCGCGGCGGGTTGCACCGGCATGCGGGTACTGGAGAGCAGCTGTTCGTAGATGTAGCACTGCAGCAGCGTCAGTTCGCGCTCGGCCAGCACATCGAAGGCCACGCCGAATGCGGGAAAGTCGGCATCGTCGCCGGCGGCCCCGGCTGGCGCCATGCGGACCCAGCCATCGATCACCACCTCGCTGTCCAGCGACGCGGTACGCAGGTTGAAGCGCAGGCGCACGCGGCTGCCGGGTGCGGGCGCCGGCGCCGTGGTCTGCACCAATGCGCCACCGGTGCTGAGGTCGGACAGCAGCGACAAGCGCGCGGCGCTGCCGCAGCTACCCTCGTCATCGCCAGGTTCGGTAAGGTACGCGGCCAGGCGGGTCGGCACGCGCGCCGCCTTGCGCACCGGCGTCGCGTGCTGCTGCACCGGCGCGGACAGCACCAGGTAGCGGAACGGGCTGCGGCACACGGCGGTGATGGTCGAGGTGAAGCTGTGGATGGCCTGCCCGGAAAAGCCGCGCAGCACCACGCCATCGCCGGCCTGCAGCGGCAGGTCGCGCCCGCCCAGCTGCGGCCAGGTGACAAAGAGGCCCTGCTCGATAAAGCCGATCAGGCGGCTCGCGGCCGGCCGCGCAGCCTCGCCATCCAGCTTGATATGCAGCAGCGTGCCGACCTGCAGGCCGAGCGGCCCGGTGGCGGGGCGCAGCTCGTCGTCAGTCTCGTCGCCGGCATCGTCGCGGCACACCGTGCCGTGGTGGAACACCAGCGCCAGGTCGCGCGCATCGGGGATGATGTTGCCGCTGCCGAGCACGAGGTTGCCATCGCCATCGAGCAATGACCAGGGCAGCGGATGGCCGACGGGAAGATCGTTAGGGGTGAGCTGGATCATGGCTGTTTGCAGTTGGCCCCGGCGTGGGCGCGCTGGGACGCGACGAGCCCTGGGCGGAACTGATGCATGGATTCCGCCGCCTGTATTGGGTTGCTATCGGCGTCCGCACGGCGAAATTAAGTGCCGGGCAACGGACACCAAAGGCCGCATGTGTAGCATCGGTTACCTGCCGCAAGCTTGACGCGCCGCAAAGTTGGGGCCAGAATCGCAGAAAGCTGTCAGACAGCCTGACATATCGAACGCCATGAACACTCTCCTGCCCCGCCCGGCTTCGCTTGCCACACGCATCGCGCAGACCCTGCATGACGACATCCTTGCCGGCCGCTACGGCGCGGGCGCGCGCCTGCCGGCCGAATCCGCGCTGGCCGAGGGCTTCGGCGTCAGCCGCCCGATCGTGCGCGAGGCCATTGCCCAGCTGAAGGCCGACGGCGTGCTGGTCACGCGCAAGGGCTCCGGCGCCTATGTCTCGGACACCCCGGGCGGCCAGGCCTGGCGCGTGGCCAGCGCGCCCGATGGCGGCCCGACGCTGGCCCAGCTGTTCGAGCTGCGCCGCGTGGTGGAAACCGCCTGCGCCGAAATGGCGGCGCAGCGGCGCACCGCCGCCGACATCGACGCGATCCGCGCCGCGCTGGCGGCAATGCAGGCGCAGGCCGACGGGCACGGCGACATGGCCAGCGCCGCCGCGGCCGACATGGCGTTCCACCATGCCATTGCCGAAGCCGCGCACAACCCCTGCTTTACCGGGCTGACCGATTTCGTCAGCCAGCAGATGCTGGCCGCGCGCCAGCGCGCGTGGGAGAACACCGCGCGGCTGGGCAGCGCCACCGGCGCGCCGCGCGCCGCCGACCAGGAACACGCGGCGCTGGCCGAAGCCATTGCCGCCGGCGACGCCGCGGCCGCGCGCAACGCCGCGCAGCAGCACCTGGCCGCCGCCGCCGCGCGCCTGGGCCTGCCCGCCTGAACCGGGATATATCGAGACCCCTGAACCCTGAAGCAAGGAACAACCATGGAAACAGTGGATTGCGTCGTGATCGGCGCCGGCGTGGTGGGACTGGCGATTGCGCGCGCCCTTGCGCTGCAAGGCCGCGAGGTGATCATCCTGGAAGCCGAGAACGCCTTCGGCACCATCACCAGCGCACGCAACAGCGAGGTCATCCATGCCGGCATCTACTATCCGGCGGGCTCGCTCAAGGCGCAGCTGTGCGTGCGCGGCAAGGCCATGCTGTACGACTACTGCGCCAGCCGGCACGTCGCGCACCAGCGCTGCGGCAAGCTGATCGTCGCCACCAGCGCGGCGCAAGTGGCCACGCTCGAAGGCATCCGCGCCAGGGCGGCCGCCAACGGCGTGGACGATCTGCGCCTGATCGACCGGGCCGAAGCGCAGGCGCTGGAGCCGCAACTCCAGTGCGAGGCGGCACTGCTGTCGCCATCGACCGGCATCGTCGACAGCCACGGCCTGATGACGGCGCTGCTGGGCGATGCGGAAAACGCCGGCGCGATGCTGGCGGTGCAGTCGCCGGTGCTGGGCGGCGCGGTCACGGCGGACGGCATCAGGCTGGAGATCGGCGCGGAAGACGGCAGCACCACCACGCTGCTGGCGCGCACGGTGGTCAATTCGGCCGGGCTCACGGCACCGGAGCTGGCGCGCCGCATCGACGGCATGCCCGAAGCCCATATCCCGCCGCAGTACTACGCCAAGGGCTGCTATTTCACGCTGGCCGGCCGCGCGCCGTTCTCACGGCTGATCTATCCCGTGCCCGAGGCCGCCGGACTTGGCGTGCACCTGACCATCGACCTGGGCGGCCAGGCGCGCTTCGGCCCCAATGTGCGCTGGATCGACGAGATCGAATACGGCGTGGATGCGGCCGACGCCGACGCCTTCTATGACGAGGTGCGGCGCTACTGGCCGGGACTGGCCGACGGCGCGCTGCAGCCCGGCTACGCCGGCATCCGCCCCAAGATCAGCGGTCCGCACGAAGCCGCCGCGGACTTCCGCATCGACGGCCCCGCCGTGCACGGCGTGCCGGGGCTGGTTCACCTGTTCGGGATCGAATCGCCGGGGCTGACCTCGTCGCTCGCAATCGCCGAGCGGGTCTGCGCGGCGCTGGACTGAAGCGCGCCGTCGCCTTCCGCGCGAAAGCTCATCGCGGCGCAAAAGGCGCCCGCCGCCGCGGCCACGGCGGCGAGCCCGAAGGTGTGCGCCGGCGCCAGCGCGTTCCAGGTCCAGCCCATCGCCAGCCCGCCGAGCGTGCCGCCGACGCCGTAGGAGATGCCGGTGTACAGCGCCTGGCCGCGCCCCTGCAGCGGCCCGGCAAACCAGGCCTGCAGGCGCTTCAGGCTGGCGCTGTGGTGCGCGGCGAAGGTCGCCGCGTGCAGCACCTGCACCAGCGCCATCAGCCACGCCAGTTGGGCGAAGTAGCCGGTCAGGCCGAAGCGCAGTGCCGCCAGCACGAAGGTGCCCGCCAGGATGGTGCGCAGCGCCAGGCGCGCGAACAGCAGGCCCTGGTAGTAGAAGAACACGATCTCGGCGACCACGCCGATGGTCCACATCATGCCGATGGCGAACTTGCTGTAGCCCAGCGTCTCCAGCCACAGCGAGTAGAACACGTAGAGCGCGGCGTGCGCGAACATCATCAGGAAGGCCGACGCCAGGAACCAGGCCACGTCGGGGCGGCGCAGCAGCGGCAAGGCGCGCGGCGGCGTCGTGCGCGGGCCTTCGTCGGCGGCGTCGCGCATGGTCAGCACCACCCCGGCCAGGATCGCCAGCACCGCGCTCGCCACCCACGGGAACGCGCGCATGCCGACCGCCTCGAACAGCGCCCCGCCGGCCAGCACCGCGCCGATAAAGCCCAGCGAGCCGAACATGCGGATACGGCCGTAGCTGTGGTCGAAGGCGCCGTAGCGGCGCAGCGTGGAAATGGTCAGGGCATCGCCCAGCGGCGACATTGCGCTGGTCAGCAGGCTCAGCGTCAGCATCATCGCCATCATGCCGCCGTAGCTGCCGACGCCCGGCAGTACCAGGAACGCCAGCAGCGAGGTGAACGCGCTCACGCGCAGGATGCGCACGCGCGTGTGCATCATGTCGGAGAGCCAGCCCCACAGGTAGGGCCCGGCGATGCGGCTGACCTGGAAGCTCGCCATCAGCACGCCGATCTGCACCGGGTCGAAGCCGCGGTCGGCGAAGTACAGGCTGACGTAGGGCGAGATCAGGCCGACGTAGCCGTAATAGCCCAGGTAGAAGAGCCCGAAGCGGGCATGGTCGGGGCCGCCGGCCCCGCCTTGGCCGCCCGCGCGCTGCGGCGTCAAGTCAGCGGGTCTGGCCGGCCTGCGCGGGGATGCGCGGCGTTTCGACGCTGACGTCGCCGCACTGGGCGCGGTGGCGCAGCGCGTGGTCGATCAGCACCAGCGCCAGCATGGCCTCGGCGATCGGCGTGGCGCGGATGCCCACGCACGGGTCGTGGCGGCCGAAGGTTTCGACCGTGGCGGCGTTGCCGGCCTTGTCGATCGATTCGCGCGGGGTGCGGATCGACGAGGTCGGCTTGATCGCCAGCGACACGGTGATGTCCTGCCCGGTGGAGATGCCGCCCAGCACGCCGCCGGCGTTGTTGGTACGGAAGCCCGCGGCGGTCAGCTCGTCGCCATGCACGCTGCCGCGCTGCGCGACGCTGTCGAAGCCGGCGCCGATCTCGACGCCCTTGACCGCGTTGATGCCCATCATCGCGTGCGCGATATCGGCATCGAGCTTGTCGAACAGCGGCTCGCCCAGGCCCACCGGCACGTTGCTGGCCACCACCTCGATGCGCGCGCCGACCGAGTCGCCGTCGCGGCGCAGCGCGTCCATATAGGTTTCCAGCTCGGGGATGATGTCGGCGTTGGCGGCGAAGAACGGGTTCTCCGGCACATGCGACCAGTCGCTGAACGGCACCGCGATCTCGCCCAGCTGCGACATATAGCCCCGGACCTCGGTGCCGTACTGCTCGCGCAGCCACTTCTTGGCCACCGCGCCGGCCGCCACTACCGGCGCGGTCAGGCGCGCCGACGAGCGGCCGCCGCCGCGATGGTCGCGGATGCCGTACTTCTGCCAGTAGGTGTAGTCGGCATGGCCCGGGCGGAAGGTCTCGACGATATTGCCGTAGTCCTTGCTGCGCTGGTCGGTGTTGCGGATCAGCAGGCAGATCGGGGTGCCGGTGGTCTTGCCCTCGAACACACCGGACAGGATCTCGACCTGGTCGGGTTCCTTGCGCTGGGTGACGTGGCGCGAGGTGCCGGGCTTGCGGCGGTCCAGGTCGCCCTGGATATCGGCCTCGGTCAGCGCCAGGCCCGGCGGGCAGCCGTCCACCACCGCGCCGATGGCAGGCCCGTGCGATTCGCCGAAGGTGGTGACAGTGAAAAGCAGGCCAAGGGTGTTGCCGGACATGATGGAAACCGCACAGGAATTGGGGACGGCCTCCATTGTAAGGCCAATGGCCGGGCTCGGGCGGGCCTCGGCGGCGTCGGCAGGTCAGGCGGCGACGCCCTGTGCCACCGGCGCGGCGGCCAGTTCCGGGTAGAACTCGGCGCGCATCCGGTCCATATAGGCCACCAGGTTGGCGTGCCCCTCGGCCGCGGTGCGGATCGGGGTGTCGAATACGGGGCACAGCAGGCTGCCGGCAAAGGCGAACAGCGTGGCATCGGCCCCGCACGGCTGGTCGCCCATCAGGTAGCGCTTGTCGCCCAGGATGTCGGCGATCGAGGTCACGCCCTTGCTCGCCAGCGCCACCAGCTCTTCCTCGCTATGCCGGCCCAGGCCCTGCCCCCACAGCGTCTTGCGCACCTTGTAGCGCACCAGGCGCTCGGCCAGCCCGCGCACCGGCGCCGGCACGCTGCGGAAGAACTGGGCCGGGCCCTTGTCGAAATTGGCCTGGTCGAGCCAGCGCACCCTTGCCACCGCCCAGTAGAGATGGTCCTCCATCAGCTTCTCGGCGGCCCAGGCGATGCCGCGCTCGGCCGGGCTCAGGCCCGCGTCGAAGTCGATGTGGTAAGTCTTCTCGATATGCCACCGGATCATGGTGGAATCGGCCACGATCCGGCCCATGTCGTCCAGGTACGGCAGCTTGCCCTTGGGCGCGCGCCGCAGGCTGCCGCGGCGCGCCGTGTATGGCAGGCCGGCCAGCTTGAGCAGCATCTCGGCCTTGGTGACGAAGGGGCTGGCATCGGGCAGCCCGAAGGCGGGGCCGAAGGTGTAGAGGGTAATCATCGGGGATCGCCTTTGCGTCGGCTAGCGCCAGTCGCCGCGCAGGGCCTGCACCATCTGCTGCAGGCCTTCGGGCGTGGCCGACTCGGGCGGCACCGGCTCGCCCACCACCAGCTCGAGCCGGTTCAGGATGCCGCGCCGGAACGGGCGCGACATCGCCGGCGCGCCCTTGCGCGAGAAAAAGCTGCCCCACAGCCCGCGCAGCGCCATCGGCACCACCGGCACCGGCGTGCGGCGGATGATCTGCTGCACGCCCTGCTTGAACGGATTGATATCGCCGGTGGCGGTGATCTTGCCTTCGGGGAAGATGCAGACCAGGTCGCCGTCGTCCAGCGCCTGCGCCACGCTGTCGTAGGCGCGCCTGAGCATCTCGGGGTCCTGGTGCGCCGGCGCGATCGGGATCGCGCGCGCCTGGCGGAAGAACCACGACAGCAGCGGCACCTTGAAGATGTTGTGGTCCATCAGGAAGCGCACCGGGCGCGGGCTGCACGCCATCAGCACCACCGCATCGGCAAAGCTGACGTGGTTGCACACCAGCACCGCCGGCCCCTCGGCGGGGATGCGCTCGGCGTTGATGCGGCGCAGGCGATAGAGGGTATGGACCAGGATCCACGCGATAAAGCGCAGCAGGAATTCCGGCACCAGCGAGTAGATGTAGACCGCCACCACCGCATTGAGCAGCCCCACCACCAGGAACAGCTGCGGGATGGTGTATCCCGCCTGGGTCAGCGCCACGCCCAGCAGCGAGGCGGCGATCATGAAGAAGCTGTTCAGGATGTTGTTGGCGGCGATGATGCGGGCGCGGTGCGTGGGCGCGCTGCGGCTCTGGATCAGCGCGTACAGCGGCACGCTGTAGAAGCCGCCGAACATCGCCAGCAGGAACAGGTCGGCCAGCACGCGCCAGTGATGCGGCGCGGCCAGAAAGGCGCCGATGCCGCTCAATGCGGCCGGCGCCTGCCCCTGGCTGGCAAAGTACAGGTCGACCGCGAACACGGTCATGCCGATCGAGCCGAACGGCACCAGGCCGATCTCGACATGGCGTCCGGACAGGCGCTCGCACAGCAGCGAACCTGTGCCGATGCCCAGCGAGAACACCGCCAGCAGCAGCGTCACCACGTTCTGGTCGCCGCCCAGCACATCCTTGGCATAGCTGAAGAACGAGGTCAGGAAGGTCGCGCCGAGGAACCACAGCCACGAAATGCCGAGCAGGCTCAGGAACACGGTGCGGTTGCCGCGCGCCAGCACCAGGTTGCGCCAGGTTTCGGAAAACGGGTTCCAGTTGATGCGCAGGTCCGGCTGCGGCGCCGGCGACGCCGGGATGCGGCCCGACACCAGTCGCCCGGCCACGGCAATGGCCACGCACACCGCGCCCACGTACAGCGGACCAACGATGGCGCCGCCCTGCTGCAGCCCGGCCAGCTCGCCGCCGATCAGCGTGCCGATCAGGATCGCGACGAAGGTGCCCATCTCGACCAGCCCGTTGCCGCCGACCAGCTCGCTCTCGTCCAGGTGCTGCGGCAGGTAGGCAAACTTGACCGGCCCGAACAGCGTGGAATGCAGCCCCATCAGGAAGGTGCCGGCGTACAGCAGCGGCGCGCTGTGCCAGGCAAAGCCGGCCAGGCCCAGCGCCATGATGGCGATCTCGAGCGACTTGACCAGCCGGATCAGGCGCGACTTCTCCAGCTTGTCGGCGATCTGCCCGCTGGTGGCCGAAAACAGCACGAACGGCGCGATAAAGATGGCCGAGATCAGGAACGCCGCGCTGCGCGCGTCGACGCCCTCGAACAGCGCCGTGTGGTACGTCACCAGCGAGGTGAAGGCGACCTTGAACACGTTGTCGTTCATCGCCCCCAGGAACTGGGTCCAGAAGAACGGCGCGAAACGGCGCAGGCCGAGCAGTCGGAACTGGCTGTGTTGGCTCATGGAGGGGCCGGTCGGTGGCGACCGCCAACGGGAATGGGAACGCCGGCTAGTGTGCCGCAGCCGCGGCCTTGCCGCCACCTTGCCGCGGCCAGGCGGCGGCAACCGAGGGTATTTCCGCAGGCGGCTTCAGCACGCTTGGGGGGCTTTCGGCGGACTCAGCCGGCGCGGCCCGGCGCCCTCACTCGGCGCGCTCTTCCGGCCAGTCGCGGATATAGGCCTTGAGCATCTTGTTTTCGAAGCTCTGGTCCTCGACCACGGCCTTGGCGACGTCGTAGAAGGAGATCACGCCCATCAGCGTCCGGTTGTCCAGCACGGGCAGGTAGCGGGTGTGACGCTCCAGCATCATCCGGCGGACCTCGTTGACGTCGGTTTCCATAGTGCAGGTCAGCGGCGCATCGTCCATCACCTTGCGGATGCTGCTGGTGCCGACGTTGCCGTTGTTGCGGGCCAGGGTCTCGATGATCTCGCGGAAGGTCAGCATGCCGACCAGGTCGCCGTACTCCATTACCACCAGCGAGCCGATATCGTGCTCGGCCATGGTGTGCACGGCAACCAGCAAGGAGGTGTCAGGCGTCACGGTATAGAGCGTATTGCCCTTGATCTGGAGGATGTCGCTGACTTTCATGTTGGTCTCCGCTGCCTGCGCTCACACTGAGCTGAAACTGAGGGTATCGCGCCGGCCGTGGCACCGGGGGCGATACCGGTCACATTGTTATCTGTCTATGGGTGTGCGGGCACCGTGTGCCCGTTGGCCGATGCTAGCCCAAACCCGCCGCCAAAGTAAAGCGGGAGGCCGGTTTGCGGGCGGGTGGGCGGGTGAGCGCGCGTGGGCGGGCGCACGATGCTACGATGCTGGCCGGAGACAACTCAAGGCCGACCGACCATGTCCGGAACCCGCTTCGACACGCTGGCGCTGCACGCCGGCGCCGCGCCCGACCCCGCCACCGGGGCCCGCGCCACCCCCATCCACCTGACCACGTCCTTCGTGTTCCGCGACAGCGAGCACGCCGCGTCGCTGTTCAACATGGAGCGCGCGGGGCACGTCTACTCGCGCATTTCCAATCCCACCGTGGCGGTGCTCGAGGAACGCATCGCCGCGCTCGAGAACGGCGCCGGCGCCATCGCCACGGCCTCGGGCCAGGCCGCGCTGCACCTGGCGGTGGCCACGCTGATGGGCGCGGGCTCGCATATCGTCGCGTCGTCGGCGCTGTACGGCGGCTCGCACAACCTGCTGCACTACACCCTGCGCCGCTTCGGCATCGAGACCACCTTCGTCAAGGCGCGCGACATCGACGCCTGGCGCGCCGCCATCCGGCCCGATACCCGGCTGCTGTTCGGCGAGACGCTGGGCAACCCCGGCCTCGACGTGCTCGACATCCCGACCCTGGCGCAACTGGGCCAGGACCATGGCATCCCGCTGCTGGTCGATTCCACCTTCACCACGCCCTACCTGCTGCGCCCGTTCGACCATGGCGCCGGCCTGCTCTATCACTCGGCCACCAAGTTCCTGGGCGGCCACGGCACCACCATCGGCGGCGTGCTGGTCGAGGGCGGCACCTTCGACTTCGAGGCCTCGGGGCGCTTCCCGGAGCTGTCCGAGCCCTACGAGGGCTTCCACAACATGGTGTTCACCGAGGAAAGCACGGTGGCCCCGTTCCTGCTGCGCGCGCGCCGCGAAGGGCTGCGCGATTTCGGCGCCTGCATGAACCCGATGGCGGCGTGGCAGCTGCTGCAAGGCGTGGAGACGCTGCCGCTGCGCATGAGCCGCCATGTCGACAACACCCGCAAGGTGGTGCAGTTCCTGGTCTCGCATCCGATGGTCGAGTCGGTGTCGTACCCGGAGCTGGAATCGCACCCCGACTACGAACTGGCCAAGCGCCTGCTGCCGCGCGGCTGCGGCGCGGTGTTCAGCTTCAACCTGAAGGGCAACCGGCTGGCCGGCCAGCGCTTTATCGAAAGCCTGTCGCTGTTCTCGCACCTGGCCAATGTCGGCGACGCGCGCTCGCTGGTGATCCATCCGGCCTCGACCACGCACTTCCGCATGGACGCGGCCGCGCTGCGGTCGGCGGGCATCACCGAAGGCACGATCCGACTGTCGGTCGGCCTGGAAGATGCCGACGACCTGATCGACGATCTCAAGCGCGGCCTGAAGGCGGCCGAGAAGGCCATGGGCGCCGGCAACAAGGGAGGGCAAGCCTGATGGAACTGAACCTTGCCGGCCAGCCGGCCTACGCCTATACCGGCGGCAAACCGTTCGATCCCGCCCTGCCCTGCGCCGTCTTCGTCCACGGCGCGCAGAACGACCACAGCGTCTGGGCGCTGCAGACGCGCTGGTTCGCCAACCATGGCTTCTCGGTGCTGGCGGTGGACCTGCCCGGGCACAACCGCAGCCAGGGCGCGCCGCTGGCCACGGTCGAAGCCATGGCGGACTGGGTCATGGCGCTGGTGGCCGCCGCCGGCGTCACCGCGCCGGCCTTCGTGTTCGGCCACAGCATGGGCTCGCTGATCGCGCTGGAATGCGCGGCGCGGCATCCGCAGGCGGTGCGCGGCATCGGCCTGCTGGCCACGGCCTATCCGATGAAGGTCTCGGACGCGCTGCTGGACGCCTCGCTGAACCGCGAGGGCGACGCCATCGCCATGGTCAACACCTGGTCCCATTCCAGCCTCGCCAACAAGCCGTCGTCGCCAGGCCCTGGGGCGTGGATGCATGGCGGCAGCCAGCGGCTGATGGAACGGGTGTCGCGCAACAACCCGCAGGCGCATGTGTTCCACAACGACTTCTCGGCCTGCAACGCCTATGCCCATGGGGAAGAAGCTGCCGCGGCGGCAGCGTGCCCGGCGCTGTTCATCACCGGCAGCAAGGACATGATGACCTCGCCCAAGGCGGCCCAGGCGCTGGCCGGCAAGATGCGCAACGCGAGCGTGGTGACGGTGCCGTGCGGCCATGCGCTGATGGGCGAGCGTCCGGATGAAGTGCTGGATGCGCTGGCGGCGTTCGCGCGCAAGGTGGTAGCGGCTGGCTGACGCCGTTCCCTGGACGGCCGCTACGCCGGCGGCCATCCGCCCTACATCGCGGCGCGGAAGGTCTACACTGCAGCAAACAAGACCTGCCGGAGACAGCCATGGCCCACGCCCGCGCACGCGAGTTCGAGAATTTCGCGGCCTTTTATCCCTACTACCTGAGCGAACACCAGAACCGTACCTGCAGGCGGCTGCATTTTGCCGGCTCGACGGTGGCGCTGCTGTGCCTGGTGGCGCTGGTCGTGACCGGCAATTTCTGGTGGCTGCTCGCTGCGATAGTGGCGGGCTATGCGTTTGCCTGGGTCGGGCATTTCGGGTTCGAGAAGAACCGGCCGGCTACGTTCCGGCATCCCGTTTATAGCCTGATGGGGGATTGGGTGATGTATTTCGATATCTGGCGGGGGAGGATTCCGTTTTGATCGGTTAGCCCATGCGATTGGGTGCTCCCTCTCCCGCGCGCGGGAGAGGGGAGCAAACCGGCAAGCGGCCAGCGTGGTCGGCGATGAGCACCCCACTCACACTTGCCCATGCCACCCCGGCGGCACCACCTCCAGCGCACGCCGCGGTCGCTGCCCGTCGCCATCGCCGGCCGTCGGCGGCAAATCCACCGGCTGCTGCCGGAACACCGCTTCCAGCGTCTGATCCAGCTGCGGATTGTCCAGGATCGACTTGAGCGCATCGGCGCCGCGCAAATGCTGCGCCAGCGCCGTGCGCGGCAGCCGCGGCAGATTCAGCACCAGCCGGTCGTGCAGCGTGCGCAGCGTCACCTGCGACGGGTCGCACAGCAGCGCCCAGTGGGCCTGGCCGCGCTCCTGCTGAAGGCGGCCGACCAGGTGCATGGCCTTGAGCTTGTCCAGCAGGCTGGACAGGTAGTCGGCCTCGACCCGCAGCTTGCGGCTCAGGTCCAGTTCGCCGACGCTGCGCGGGACTTCGTCGCGGGCGCGGTAGAGCAGCAGCAGCACGCCCAGCGCGTCGAAGAACTCGCTGCCGGCAAAGCTGCGGCGGCGCCAGTAGCCCTGCCGGATCACCGGCAGGTTGGCGGCGATGGTCGCGCCCAGCAGCGTCACCAGCCAGCTCAGGTAGATCCATAGCAGGAACAGCGGCAGCGCGGCGAAGGTGCCGTAGACCGCGGTGTAGGCCGGGATCTCGGTGATGAAATAGCCGAACCCGCGCTTGGCGAACTCGAACGCCACCGCCGCGACCAGGCCGGCGACGATGGCATCGCGCCACTCGACATAGGCGTTGGGCACCGCCGTGTACAGGAAGGCAAAGGCCAGCGCCGACAGCAGCACCGGCGCCGCGCCCACCAGCAGGCCCAGCCCCACCGGCATGGTGCCGACATAGCCGGCCGAGATCGAGATCAGGTAGGAGCTGATCGACAGGCTGGCGCCGATCAGCACCGGGCCGAAGGTCAGCACCGCCCAGAACACCAGCACCCGCTGCGCCAGCGGGCGCCGCTGCTTGACGCGCCAGATCGCGTTGAGCGCGTCTTCCACCGTCAGCATGGTCAGCACCGAGGTCACCATCAGCCCGGCCAGGCCCATCGCGGTCAGCCCGCGCGCGCTCTTGGCGAACATGCCGAGATAGCGCTGGATCGATTCGCTGACGTTGCCGGGAATCAGGTTCTGGAACAGGAATGCCTCGATGGCGTTGCGGAAGTCGCGGAACACCGGGAACGCGGCGAGCAGGGCGAAGGCCACGGTCAGCACCGGCACCACCGCCAGCACGGTGGTGAAGGTCAGGCTGGCCGAGACCTGCGGCAGCCGGTCTTCGGCGGCACGGCGCAGCGCATAGCGCGCCAGGGCACGCACCTTTTGCAGGTTCCATTCCCGGCGCAGGCGGGCGACGCGGGCTCCAATCATGCGCAAGCAAGCTCCTGGATCGGGTTGGTCGGATCGTCTGTCGAATTCAAGGATGGCCCCGTTGCGCGTGCGGCGCGTGGCCATCGGCAGATGGCGCGGGGGGCGCATCTATAATACGCGCATTGTTGCCGGCATCCTCCCGCATCACCCTTTCGCTGTCCCTTCACCGCCGGCCGTCCCGCTCCATGACCGAGATCCTCGTCCTGTACTACAGCCGCCACGGCAGCACCCGCAAGCTCGCCGAACTGATCGCCACTGGCATCGACAGCGTCGCCGGCGCGCAGGCCCGCCTGCGCACGGTGCCGCCGGTTTCCACCGTGTGCGAGGCCACCGCGCCGGACATCCCCGCCGACGGCCCGCCCTATGCCGAACTGCGCGACCTGGAGGAATGCGCCGGACTGGCGCTGGGCAGCCCCACCCGCTTCGGCAACATGGCCGCGCCGGTGAAGTACTTCCTCGACGGCACCGTGGCCCAGTGGCTGTCGGGCGCGCTCGCCGGCAAGCCCGCCTGCGTGTTCACCGCCACCGGCAGCCTGCACGGCGGGCAGGAGACCACGCTGCTGTCGATGATGCTGCCGCTGCTGCACCACGGCATGCTGATCCTGGGCCTGCCTTATTCCGAGAAGGGCCTGATGACGACGGCTTCCGGCGGCACCCCGTACGGCCCCAGCCACCATGCCCACGGCGACAACCGCGGCCCCGTCACCGAAGACGAAGCGGCGCTGGCCATGGCCATGGGCCGCAGGCTGGCGCAGACCGCGCTGCGACTGGCCGGAGCGCAGGCATGACCCCCGCCGCGGACAGCGACCAGGCCCTGCACAGCCCCTGGCTGTACCGGCTCAGCGTGGGCAGCCTGCTGGCGCTGCTGGTGCTGTGCATTGCCTGGGAATGGTTGCTGGCGCCGCTGCGGCCGGGCGGCTCGTGGCTGATCCTCAAGTTCCTGCCGCTGCTGCTGCCGCTGCGCGGCGTGCTCTCGCGCAACCGCTACACCATGCAGTGGTCGTCGATGCTGATCCTGCTGTTCTTCACCGAAGGCATCGTGCGCGCCACCAGCGACAGCGCGCCCTCGTCCACGCTGGCGTGGGTCGAGGTGGCGCTGACGCTGGTGTTCTTCACCAGCACCATCCTCTACCTGCGCCCGTACAAGCGCCGCGCCCGCGCTGCCGCCAAGGCCGCCGCGCCCAAGTCCTGAACCGCGTCCACCCATCGCCATGACCTCGCCTCAAGACTCCTTCCTCGCACTGTGCCGCGCCGCGCTGGGCCCGCAGCACGTGCTGACCGATGCGGCCGACCAGGCGCCATACCTGACCGACTGGCGCAAGCGCTATCGCGGCGAGGCGCTGGCGGTGCTGCGCCCCGGCACCACCGTGGAAGTCGCCGAGGTGGTCCATGCCTGCCACGCGCACCGGATCGCCGTAGTGCCGCAGGGCGGCAACACCGGCCTGTGCGGCGGCGCCACACCGGTGGCGGGCGCGCCGCAGGTGGTGATCTCGCTGCAGCGGCTCAACCGCATCCGCCAGGTCGATCCGCTCAACAACACCATCACGGTCGAGGCCGGCGTGGTGCTGCAGCAGCTGCAGGAGATCGCGCGGGAGCACGGCCGGCTGTTCCCGCTGAGCCTGGCGGCCGAGGGCAGCTGCACCATCGGCGGCAACCTGTCGACCAATGCCGGCGGCACCGCGGTGCTGCGCTACGGCAACACGCGCGAACTGTGCCTGGGACTGGAAGTGGTGACGCCCTCCGGCGAAACCTGGCACGGGCTGCGCGGCCTGCGCAAGGACAACACCGGCTACGACCTGCGCGACCTGTTTATCGGCGCCGAAGGCACGCTGGGCATCATCACCGCCGCGGTGATGAAGCTGTTCCCGCTGCCGCGCGCGTCGGTCACGGCGCTGGCCGCGGTGCAGAGTCCGCGCGCCGCGCTGGCGCTGCTGGCCATCGCCCAGTCGCACGCCGGCGCCATGCTGACCGGCTTCGAGCTGATGTCGGCGCTCAGCATGACGCTGGTGACGCGGCACTTCCCGCAGCTGCGCTATCCGTTCGCGGACATGCATCCGCAGCTGGTGCTGCTGGAGCTGTCCGACAGCGAAAGCGAGGCCCATGCGCGCGGCATCTTCGAGACCATGATGTCGGCCGCGTTCGACGCCGGCGTGGTCGCCGACGCGGTGGTGGCCGAATCGGTGCAGCAGTCGCGCGACTTCTGGAACCTGCGCGAGCATATCCCGCTGGCGCAGGTGGAAGACGGCAAGAACATCAAGCACGATATCGCCGTGCCGGTCTCGCGCGTCGCGGATTTTATCGAGTGCACCGACGCGCTGCTGCAGAACGCCTTTCCGGGGGCGCGCATGGTCACCTTCGGCCATCTCGGCGACGGCAACCTGCACTACAACGTGGCGCCCCCCGAGGGCGTCGACCACGATGACTTCCTGGCGCACCAGGACCAGGTCAACCGCATCGTGCACGACAGCGTGCGCTCGCACAACGGCTCGATCTCGGCCGAGCACGGCCTGGGCCAGCTCAAGCGCGAGGAAAACCGGCATTACAAGAGCGAGGTCGAGCTCGCCATGATGCGGGCGATCAAGGGCGCGCTGGATCCGTTGGGGCTGATGAATCCCGGCAAGGTGGTGTGAGCGCGCCTGCGCTCAGCGACGCAGTTCGGTGTGGCGCAGTTCGGTCTGGCGCAGTTCGGTCTGGATATAGGCCGCGACGTGCTCGAGCAGCTCGTCGAGATGGCCGCGCAGCACGGCAAAACCCGCATGCTGCGCCAGCGTGGCCTCATCCATGTACAGCGCCCGGTTGATCTCGATCTGCAGGCTGTGACGCCGCTGCGCCGGATCGGCATAGGCGCGGATCAGCTGCGCGCCCTTGTACGGCCAGTTGACGGCCACCTCGTAGCCCAGGCTGCGCAGGCACTCCGACACCAGTTCGATGAACGCCGCCGAGCAAGTCGAGCCGTCGCCGTTGCTGACGACGAAATCGGGCCGCGCCGCGCCGTTGTCGACGTTCATCGCATTGCCGCGTGACTTCATCGAATGGCAGTCGAGATGCCACACCGCGCCGCAGCGCGCATGGTGCTGCGCCAGCAGTCCGGACAGTGCCGCGTGGTACGGATCGTAGTAGGTCTTGAGCAGGTACTCCGCCATATGCGGCGACAGGGTCGCGGCATAGACCGGCACGCCCGGCAGCGCCAGCCGGCGCAGCACGCCCATGCCGCGGCCCGATTTGTCGCTGGGGCGCACGTCATAAGGCATGGCGCCGTCGATCAGGTCGGGATCGATATCGTCGCGGGCGCGGTTGACGTCGACCAGCCAGCGCGGGAAGTCCGCGCACAGCAAGGTGCCGCCCACCTGCGGCGCATGTGCGAAGAGCTGGTCGACATAGGCGTCCCAGCCCGACAGCAGCGCCTCGGGCGGCGCCGCCAGCGGCAGGGTCTCGGCATGCAGCAGGCCGCTGTGCGGGGAATCCACCACCAGCGGCAGCGCCGCGCCGGCCGGTTCAGTCAGCGAAAACGGAAGCGTCATGGTCAGAACTTGTGCTGGATGCCGACGCCCACCGTGGTCACGGTGTCGCCGGACTTGTGCGAGTTGGGATCCTCGCGGTCAAAGAAGACGTAGGGCATGGTGCGCTTGCTCAGGCTGTAGCCGTAGCCGGCCTGCACCTTGCTGAGCCGGCCCTGCGGGTCGCGCTGCACCGCGCGCTGCATGTAGTTGACGGTGAGCTTGTGCGCGCCGTACGGCAGGGAGAAGCCGACCAGCCAGTACGGCACGTCGGTGCGCGTGGTCGCGGTGCCGGCATAGCGGTCGCGCCCGACGATGCCGTAGAGGTTGACCACGGTGAAGTCGTACGAAGCCACCGCCTGCACCTTGTCGCGGAAATCGTTGGCCACCAGGCCGCCGCTCTTGGCATCGCGCGAATAGCCCAGGCCTGCCGCGAACTTGCCGGCGGCGTAGTTCAGGCCCAGGTCGGACTGGCGGAAATCGTCCTCCGCCTGCAGCGGCGGTCGGGTATTGGGCGTGGTCGAATCCGGCCCCGCCAGATTCATGCGCGCCCGCACCGAGAAGCCGCCGAAGCTCGGCGTCATATAGCCCAGCGCATTCGACACGCGGTTGCGCGCGTTCAGCACCCGGGTGCCGATCGCGGTGGCGCCCGCGTCGTGGATGGCGAAGTCGATGTTCTGGGTCACCTGCGAATAGATCGGCGAGCCCACGATCGTGGCCGAATCCAGCCGGCCCAGCGCGATTGCGCCGAAGCCACCCTGCAGGCCGACGAAGGCATTGCGGAACTGCGGATTGGTGGCGACGCCGTTGTCGGCGCCAAAGCCCTGCTCCAGGCCGAATGCCGCGCGCAGGCCGCCACCCAGCTCTTCGCTGCCGCGCACGCCCCAGCGCGAGGCGTTGTCCGTCATCTGCGTGGCGCGGCCATCGGGTCCCTTCTGGTATTCGATGTCGGTGTCGATGCGGCCATACAGCGTCACCGTGGCGTCGGCCGCGGCCGATGCCAGCGCCAGCGCGCCACCGAGGCAGGCGCGTGCGAGTGTGCGCCGGGTGTGGATACCGTTCATGCTGCTGCTCCCCTGTCGTGGTCTGTCATGCAAGAAATCCCCCTTCTGTGGTCCAACTGCCGCGTGTTCTGCCCGCGCAGCGCGCACGCACCCGCCCATCCCGCGCGGGCGGGATGGAAACGTTCAATCGGGAGCGTGATCGGGCCGCGCCGGGCGGCGGCTATCTAGTCATTCAAATGGCAGGCGGACAGGCGTCCGCCGATATCGCGCAGCAGCGGCACTTGTGTCTTGCAGCGCGCGCTCGCGTGCGGGCAGCGCGGATGGAAGGCACAGCCACCGGGCGGCGCCAGCGGGCTGGGCAGTTCGCCGCGGATGGGCTGGTGCGCGGGCGGACTTGCGCCCAGGCGCGGCGCGTCGGCCAGCAACGCGCGGGTATAGGGATGGTTGGGTGCGGCGAACACCTCGCGCGCGGGGCCGCTTTCGACAATGCGGCCCAGGTACATGATCACCACGCGGTCCGACATATGCTCCACCACCGCCAGGTTGTGGCTGATGAAGACATAGGTCAGCGCGTGCTCGCGCCGCAGCTGCATGAACAGGTTGATGATCTGCGCCTGCACCGAGACGTCGAGCGCGGATACGGCCTCGTCGCAGATCAGCAGGCGCGGGCGCAGCGCCAGCGCGCGCGCGATCGCCACGCGCTGGCGCTGGCCACCGGAGAACTCGTGCGGATAGCGCTCGGCATAGCCGCGATCGAGCCCCACCTGCTGCAGCAGTTCGCCGGCGGCCGCGGCGGCGCGCGAACGCTTGACCAGGCCGTGGTAGACCGCGCCTTCGGTAATGGCCTGGCCGATGCGCAGGCGCGGGTTCAGCGACGCATAGGGATTCTGGAACACCATCTGCACCGCGCGGTGATAGGCGGCCGAAGCGATGTCGGCGCGCTGGCCTTCCCATGCGATATCGCCGCCCGTCTGCGGCAGCAGGCCGGCCAGCATGCGCCCCAGCGTGGACTTGCCGCAGCCGGATTCGCCCACCACGCCCAGCACCTCGCCCTGGCGCACCTGCAGCGAGACATCGTTGACGGCGTGCACCGCCTGCACTGGCTTGCCGGCCATGCGCGCGAGCAGGCCGGGCTTGAGCAGAAAGCGTTTCTGCAGGTTGTGCGCTTCGAGCATGACCGTCATGCCGCCTCCAGGGGATAAAAGCAGCGCAGCGTGCGGCCGCGCACAGTGGTTTCGACAGGGACCTGGGCGCACGCGGGACGCGCGCGCGGGCAGCGCGGCGCGAAGGCGCAGCCGGGCGGCAGCGCGGCCAGTGCCGGCGCCGCGCCGGGAATCGCGCGCAGGGTGGCGCCGCGCATCGCCGGCGTCGGCAGCGAATCGAGCAGGCCGCGCGTGTACGGATGCAGCGGCCGGCTGATCAGTTCGGCGACGGGACCCTGCTCCACCACCCGGCCCGCATACATCACGCAGACGCGGTCGACCAGGTCCTTGACCACGGCAAGGTCGTGGCTGATCCAGATCGCGGCGGCGCCGGTCTCGCGCACCAGTTGCTTCATCTCGTAGAGAATCTGCGCCTGGATGGTGACGTCGAGCGCGGTGGTGGGCTCGTCGGCGATGATCAGGTCGGGCCGGTTGATCAGCGCGTTGGCGATCGCCACGCGCTGGCGCATGCCGCCGGACAGCTCGTGCGGATAGGCACGCATGCGCTCCCGCGGCGCCGGGATGCCGACCCGCGCCAGCGCATCGACCGCCTGCGCATGCGCCTGCGCGCGGGTGCGGCGGTGATGAACCAGCACGGTCTCGGCGAGCTGGTCGCCTACGCGCATCACGGGGTTCAACGACATCATCGGGTCCTGGAACACCATCGCGATACGGTCGCCGCGCAGCGCCTGCCACTGGCGCGGCGAACACGCCAGCAGCTCCTGCCCCTTGAAGCGCACCGAACCGCCGGTGACGCGCCCGGGCGGGTCCAGCAGGTTCATCAGCGAGAACGCCGTCACCGACTTGCCCGAGCCGGACTCGCCCACGATCCCCAGTATCTCGCCCGGCTCCAGCGTGAACGACACGCCGTCGACCGCCTTCACCGCGCCGTGCGCGAACGCGAAGCTGGTGCTCAGTCCGGAAACTTCCAGTAGTGCCATGCCGGGCTCCTTACGCTTCCAGCCGCGGGTTGAGCACGCGGCGCAGGCGGTCGCCCACCAGGTTGATCGAGCCGATCAGCAGCACCAGCGCCACGCCCGGGAACACGCTGATCCAGTACTTGTTCGACAGCATGTATTCGAAGCCGTTGGCGATCAGCATGCCCAGAGACGGCTGCGTGCGCGGCAGGCCGATGCCGAGGAAGCTCATGGTGGCCTCGAGCGTGATCGCATGCGCGATCTGCAGCGTGCCGGTCACCACCAGCGGCGCCATGCAGTTGGGCAGGATATGGCGGAACATCACGCGCAGCGCCGGCAGCCCCTGGCCCAGCGCGGCCTCGACATACTCCTTGCGCCGCTCCACCTGCGCCGCACCGCGCACGGTGCGGGCAAAGTAGGCCCATTGCACGATCACCAGCGCCAGCAGGGTCTTGTCGACGCCCTGCCCCAACACCGCCAGCAGGATCAGCGCCACCAGCACCGCCGGCAGGCTCAGCTGCAGGTCGACCACGCGCATGATGGCGGCATCGACCACGCCGCCGAAGTACGCCGCGGCCAGCCCCACCGCGCTGCCCACCATCAGCGCCACCACCGCGCTGATCACGCCCACGCCCACGCTGATGCGGATGCCGTAGAAGATGGCGCTGAGCAGGTCGCGCCCCGCGCCGTCGGTGCCGAGCCAGTAGTGCGCCTGGCCTTCATAGCCCGTGCTGCCCGGCGGCAGCTCGGAATCGATCACCGACACCGTGGCGAGGTCATAGGGGTTCTGCGGGCTGAGCGCATGGGCCAGCACGGCCACCAGCAGCAGCACCAGCAGCAATGCCAGCGCGGCGGCGGAGACGCGGTTGGCGCAGAAGCGCCGCAGCAGCGAAGGCCGTGCCGGCGGCGCGGCGGCCGGCGCCGGCGCCGGCACGAGCGTGGGGAGCGCGGGCACGGCTTCATCGTTTTCGGATAGAGGCAGGGACATCGGTTCGGTCTCGGTCTTCGGTATTCAATCTTCGATAGCGGGGAATGGAGGCGGCAGGGGCTAGGCCGCCTTGTGCCGCAGGCGCGGGTCGAGCACCACGTACAGCAGGTCGACCACCAGGTTCAGCACCACGAACAGCAGCAGCGTGACCAGCAGGTAGGCCACCACCACCGGGCGGTCCAGCGCCAGCACGGAATCGATGATCAGCTTGCCCATGCCGGGCCACGAGAACACCGACTCGGTCACCACCGAGAACGCGATCAGGTGGCCGAATTCCAGCCCGACCACGGTCACGATCGGGATCAGCACATTGGGCACCACGTGGCGCAGCACCAGCCGCGCGCCGCCCACGCCCTTGGCGCGGGCAAACTTGATGTACTCCTGCCCCGCCACCTCGCGCGTGCCGGCCTCGGTCAGCCGCGCCACCAGCGAGATCTTGAACAGCGACAGCGTCAGCGCCGGCAGCAGCAGGAAGCGGATGCCCTCCCAGCTGGTCACCGACAGCGGCACGCCCAGCACCGTGCTGGCCGGCCCGCGCCCGCCCGACGGCAGCCAGCCCAGGTTCACCGAAAACACCAGGATGCCGATCATGCCGATCCAGAAAGTGGGCATGATCACGCCGCCGAGCGAGGCCGCCATCAGCATGCGCGCCAGCCGGCTGTGCGGCTTCAGGCCTGCATAGACGCCCATCGGGATGCCGATGCCGAGCGACAGCAGCAGCGCCGTCACCGCCAGTTCCAGCGTCGCCGGCACGCGGCTGACGATCAGCTCGATCGCGGGCCGGTTGTAGACGAAGGAGTCGCCGAGGTCGCCGTGCAGCGCGCCCGCGAGGAAGCGCAGGTACTGCTGCGGCGCGGGCAGGTCCAGGCCGAGCGCATGGCGCGCCTCGGTGATCTCCTGCTCGGTGGCGGTCGGGCTGACCAGCAGGTGCACTGGGTCGCCGATCAGGTTGACCGCGCAGAACGTCAGCACCGACATGATCCAGAGCACCGCGATGCTCTGCAGCAGCCGTTTGATTAGGGTTTCAAGCATGGTAGGAAGCCGGTGGGATGCGGATACGGGTGGACGCGGTCAGCGTTGCGGCGCGGCCGGTTGCGCCGGGCGGATGTTGCCGGCGTAGGTGAAGCCGTCGCTGCGCGGCTGCACCGCAAGCCCGTCGCGATAGGCCCAGGCGGCGCGCAGGTGATGCAGCGGGACGATGCCGGCGTCGGCCGCCAGCCGCTCCGCCGCGCCTTGCTGCGCCCGCTCGCGCGCGGCCGGCGCCATGGTGCGCATGGCCTGCCCGATCAGCGCGTCGACGGCCGCGTTGGCATAGCCGCTGCGGTTGTTGGCGCCCAGGCCGGCGGCCTTGTCCTGCGCATGCGCCACCGCCACCAGCGGCTCCAGCGAATCGCCGCTGACCGCGCCGATGCCGAGCAGGAAGGCGCTGAACTCCGGCTTGCCGCCGGCGCCGCCCGAGGTGGCGCGGGTGATATAGACCGAATACGGCAGCGTGCGCACCTCGGTGCGGATGCCGGCGCGGGTCAGCATCTGGCCGACCGCCTCGCAGGTCTTGGCATCGTTCAGGTAGCGGTCGTTGGGGCAATGCAGCGTCAGGCGGAAGCCTTGCGGATAGCCGGCCTGCGCCAGCAGCCAGCGTGCCCGCTCCACATCGGCGCGCGGCGCCGGCACCGCCGGGGCGAAGCCGAAGAAGCCCTGCGGCACCATCTGCCCGGCTGGCACGGAATCGCCCTTGGTCACGCGCGCCGCGATCAGGTCGCGGTCGATCGCCAGGCTGATCGCCTGCCGCACGCGCACGTCGCGCAACGGGTTGACCCCCAGCGGCTGGCCCGCGTGGCCCTGCACATAGGGCGAGACCGCGCGGGCCTGGTCCAGCTGCAGGTAGTTCAGCATGTACGAGGTCGCGGAGACCACGCGGATGCGGCCGTTGGTACGCGCAAAGGCCTCGGCAATGCTGGCCGACGAAGCGTCGATCACGTCCACCAGCCCCGACAGCAGCGCCGAGGCCCGCGCCGGCTCCTTCGGGATGAACTGGAACACCACCCGCTGCCACGGCTGCGGCCCGCCCCAGTAACCCGGATTGCGCGACAGCGTCAGCTGCTGGCCATGCTCCCACGCCACCAGCCGGTAGGGGCCGGTGCCGATGGCGGCGCTGCCATGGGCGAAATCGGCCTCGCGCACGCCCGCGCCCAGCGAGCGCGGCAGCATCGCCACCATGCCCACGTTCTGCGGCAGCACCGGGTTGGGCGAGCGCGTGCGCACGCGCAGCGTCAGCGGCCCGGTGACCTCGACCGCAGCGACCGACTTCAGGTAGGTGCGGAAGGTGCGCGCGCCCGGCAGCTTCAGCGCGCGCTCGATCGAGTAGCGCGCATCCTCGGCGGTAAACGGCTCGCCATTGCTGAAGCGCACGCCGGCACGCAGCTGGAACTCCCAGGTGCGATCGTCCAGCTGGTGCCAGCCGGTGGCCAGCAGCGGCATCGGGCGCAACGCGTTGTCCAGGCCGACCAGGGTCTCGTAGACATGGCCCCACAGGTTGCGCCCGGCGGCGTCGAGCACATGGGGATCGGCGGCGCTGATCTCGGCCTTGTAGCCGATGCGCAGGTCGGCTGCGTCGGCGGTGTTCGCGCCGGCAAGCAGCGTCGCGCTGGCCAGGACGGCGGCCGCAAGGCGCGACGCCAGGTTGACGATGGGTCTGGGCATGGTGGGGTGGTTCGCCTCCCGATACATTGTTTCATTCAGTGATACCGTGTATCGAAGGATAAGACATCGAGGCCGGTCCCGATAAGCAGGGTTTACCCCCGAGACGCCCTTCAGGCAAAAAAAACGGCGCCGAAGCGCCGTTTGGGACGGGAAGTGCGCGGGACGTGGCCGCGCGGTATCGGGCTCAGCCGCCCGTGTAGCCGAGTGCCCGCGACAGGCTGGCGGCCTCCGCCACCACCATCGCCACATGCTGGTCCAGCGTCTGCTGCGTGGTGCGGCTGGCCGGGCTGGCGATGCTCAGCGACGCCACCGCCGCGCCGCTGTGGTCGCGCAGCGGCGCGGCGGCGGAGACTGCGTCGGCATCGCGCTCGCCCACCGAGACCGCATAGCCGGCGGCACGGATCGCCGCCAGTTCCTCGCGCAGCGCCTGCGGCTCGATGATGGTCTTGGCGGTGAAGCGTTCCAGCTGTTGCGCCAGCACTGCCTCCAGCACCTCGGGTGCGGCGAAGGCCAGCAGCAGCTTGCCGGAGGCCCCCACATGCAGCGGCCGGCGGTTGCCGATCTCGGTATGCACCCGCACCGACTGCGTCGACTCGTGCCGCGCCACGCAGACCGACTCGAGCCCGTCGCGCACGCGCACGATCACGTTCTCGCCGCAGGCCGCGCCGATCGCTGCCAGCCGCGGGCCCACCAGCTTGACCAGGTCGAACTGTTCGCGCGCGGCATTGCCCACCAGCAGCGCGTTGTAGCTGAGCTTGTAGACCGCCGCCGGCGACTCGCGCGCGATCAGGCCGCGGTGCTCGAGCGTGGTCAGCAGCCGGAACGCGCGCGCCTTGGTCAGTCCGGCGCGCCGTGCCAGCTCGGTCACGCCCAGCGATGGGTGCTCGGCCACCAGCATCAGCAGGCCCAGGGCCTCGTCCACCGCTTCAACGATGTAGGTCATCGATCCTTTTCGTCCAGATTCAGGAATATCCAGCGCAGATTGTAGCGGTCGCTGCAATCGTTCGCGCTGCAAGTGCTTTGCGCCCGGCTCCGATGCAGGGCTCCCTGCCCGGACCGAATACACCCTTCGGCACTTCCGAATACAACGCAGCGGGCAAGCTACGCAATACTCTCGGGATCGCCGTGCCAGCATCGCCCCGCCCTGCCCCGCCCCCACGCTGGCACCACTGACGCACCGAAGGAGAACAGATGAGCATCAACGGTAAGGCCTACATCGTCGGGGCCTACGAGCACCCGACCCGCAAGGCACCCGACAAGACCGTGGCACAGCTGCACGCCGAGAGCGCCAAGGGCGCGCTGCAGGATGCCGGCCTGACGCTGGCCGACGTCGACGGCTATTTCTGCGCCGGCGACGCGCCCGGGCTGGGTGCGGTCAACATGGTCGACTACCTCGGCCTGAAGGTACGCCACGTCGATTCCACCGATACCGGCGGTTCGGCCTACCTGGTCCATGTCTCGCACGCCGCGCAGGCGATCGCCGCCGGCAAGTGCAACGTCGCGCTGATCACGCTGGCGGGCCGGCCGCGCTCGGAAGGCTCCACCGGCACGCAGGCGCGCAACTGGGGCGCCAACCTGCCCGACCTGCCGTTCGAAAGCCCGTTCAGCCCGGTCACGGTCAACCTGTACGCGATGGCGGCGATGCGCCATATGCACGAGTACGGCACCACCGCCGAGCAGCTGGCCTGGGTCAAGGTGGCGGCGTCGCACCACGCCCAGCACAACCCGCACGCCATGCTGCGCGAGGTAGTCACGGTCGAAGACGTGCTGAACTCGCCGATGATCTCGGACCCGCTGCACAAGCTGGACTGCTGCGTGGTCTCGGACGGCGGCGGCGCGCTGGTGGTGGCGCGTCCGGAGATCGCGGCCACGCTGCGGCGGCCCAAGGTGAAGATCCGCGGCGCCGGCGAATACATCAAGGGCCAGCTCGGCGGCGAAGTCGACCTGAGCTGGTCCGGCGCGCGCTTTTCAGGTGCGACGGCGTTTGCCGAAGCGGGCGTGACCCCGGCCGATATCAAGTACGCGTCGATCTACGACAGCTTCACCATCACCGTGCTGATGCAGCTGGAAGACTTGGGCTTCTGCAAGAAAGGCGAAGGCGGCAGGTTCGTCGCCGACGGCAACCTGATCTCGGGCGTCGGCAAGCTGCCGTTCAATACCGATGGCGGCGGCCTGTGCAACAACCACCCGGCCAACCGCGGCGGCATCACCAAGGTCATCGAAGCCGTGCGCCAGCTGCGCGGCGAGGCCCACCCCGCGGTGCAGGTCGCCAATTGCGACCTCGCGCTGGCGCAGGGCACCGGCGGCTACCTGGGCTCGCGCCACGGCAGCGCCACCCTGATCCTTGAACGTGAATAAAGCGCGGGAGCACTGACATGACGACCCCACACATCCCCGCCGTCTACAAGGCGCCCGACGAACAGCCCGACAACCTGCCGTTCTGGCAGGCCGCGCGCGAGGGCAAGCTGCTGGTCAAGGTCTGCGACGACTGCGGCAAGCCGCACTGGTATCCGCGCGTGCTGTGCCCGTTCTGCATGGGCACCACCTCGTGGAAGCAGGCCAGCGGCCGTGGCACCATCTACACCTACAGCGTGACGCGCCGTGCCGGCCCCAACCCGTTCTGCATCGCCTACGTGAAGCTGGAAGAAGGCGTGACCATGATGACCCATATCGTCGACTGCGATCTCGACACGGTGCGGATCGGCCAGAAGGTGCAGGTCAAGTTCTCGCCCAGCGACGGCGGCGCGCCGGTGCCGACTTTCACGCTCGCCTGAGGCGGCGCGACGGTAGCGGGCGTTGCGCCCGCCACCTGCCGCAGCCTGCTTACGCCGGTAGCCTACTGCCGGCCCGCCGCCATGCTGCCGAAGCGGCCGCTGCTGAAGTCGCGGAACGCCTCGGCAATCTCCGCCTCGGTGTTCATCACGAACGGGCCGTGGCCGACGATGGGCTCGTCGATCGGCTCGCCGCTGAGCAGCAGCACCACCGCATCGGTGCCGGCCTCGATGCTGACCGCATCGCCGGCGCCATCCAGCACCACCATCTCGGCATCGCGCACGGTGGCCTCGGCGTTGACCGTGACCTTGCCGCGCAGGACCACCAGCGCGGTATGCCAGCCCTCGGGCAGCGCCACGCGCGTGCCGGCACCCTGGTTCAGGCGCATGTCCCACACATGCATCGGCGTAAAGGTGCGGGCCGGGCCGCGCTTGCCCGCGTACTCGCCGGCGATCACGCGTACCGTGCCGGCGCCGTCGGGCATCGGCACCGCCGGGATATCGCGGTCGACGATGGCCTGGTAGCCCGGCGCGGCCATCTTGTCGCGCGCCGGCAGGTTGACCCACAGCTGCACCATCTCCAGCGCGCCGCCGCTTTGCGTAAACGCGGGCGAGTGGAACTCTTCATGCAGGATGCCGGCGCCCGCCGTCATCCATTGCACGTCGCCCGGACCGATGACCCCGCCCTGCCCGGTCGAGTCGCGGTGCGCGACCTCGCCCTTGTAGACGATGGTGACAGTCTCGAAACCGCGGTGCGGATGCTGGCCGACGCCGCGCGGACGCTGCGTCGGCGTGAAATCGGCCGGGCCGGCGTAGTCCAAAAGCAGGAACGGGCTCAGCTGTTTGCCGTGGCTGGTGTACGAGAACATCGAACGCACCGGGAAACCATCCCCGACCCAGTGCGGACGCGGTGCGCTGTAGACACCCAGAATGCGCTTCATGTCGATCTCCGAGTATGCTGGCCATGCGGGGCCGGCAATGATCCATGAAGCGATGATAGGTGCCGCGGCCGCTGCGCGGTAGGCGGCGGGATTGCGATGCAGCGTCCTGTGGCTGGAACGATGCCGCCAGCGGTCAGAAGCGGTAGCGCACGTATCCCATGCTGAAGTTGGTGCCGGGATTCGGATCCTTGATCCCGGCGTTGGACAGGTGCTGGAAGCGGTAGCCGATGGTCAGCCGCTGCGCCTTGCCGAAGGCGACGCCCACGCCGATCATGTCCGAGAACTGGAAGGCCGAGCCCATGCGATGGCCGCCGGCGATCTCGGTGTGGCTCAGCACGCGCAGGCCCACCGAGGCCTCGACGAACGGCGTGGCGTACTCACCCGCATAGCTGAGCCGGAAGATCGGCGACACGCCGAACTCCATCAACTGGCTCGACGGGCGCGACGACAGCGCGCGCCAGTTGGCAACATTGACCTCGCCGTCCAGCGCCAGCGCCAGCCGGCTCGACAGCTGCCACTGCACGATCTCGTCCCAGCGCGCCGATACTTCGTATTTCTCCACGCCGTGCCGGTTGTCGCGCCCATAGCCCGCCTGCATCGAGAATGCCGCGGCGCCGGCGGCGGACGGCAGCGCCAGCAGGCCAGCCGTAATCGACACCAAGGCCGCGCGCGGCAGCCCCCCTGACAATGTGTTTTTCTTCACTGACATCCGTATCTGTCTGGCAGCGCCTGCGAAATACACATGCCGCCACTTTGTTTTGATCACGGCTCGACACGATAGCAGCGCTTCGAGATTGCAGAAGCCCGTTTCAGGCAAACACTGTGTTCCAAAGCCGGAACAATGTTGCGGGACGCGCCGCGAAGGCGAGGCATGGCCGACTGATGCTTCGTCAACCAAAAGGAAAAAACCCCGGAAGAACCGTGGTCTTCCGGGGCTTTCATTCGCGGGCCGCGCCGCCGGCTGTCAGTCCTTCAGCTCCACCAGCAAATCCTTCGCCGCCACCCGATCGCCCGCTTTCACATGCACCGCGGCGATCTCGCAGTCCCGGTCCGCGGCGATATGGGTCTCCATCTTCATCGCCTCCAGCGCCAGCAGCGTGGTGCCCGCGGCCACGCGCTGGCCGGGCTGCACCGCCACCGTCACGATCGAGCCCGGCATCGGCGCGGCGACATGCAGCGGGTTGTCCGGCTCGGCCACCGCCCGGCCCTGGCGCGCGGTCGCGGCCTGCGCGGTACTGCGCTGTTCGACCAGCGTGGTGCGCGACTGCCCGTTCAGCTCGAACTGGACCTTGACCTTGCCTTCGTCGGCATCGGGATGGGTGCCCTGCAGCGACACCAGCAGGGTCTTGCCGGGCTCGATGTCGATCGCCACCTCTTCCTGCGGCTGCAGGCCGTACAGGTAGGCCGGCGTCGGCACCACCGAGGTATCGCTGTACTGGCGCACATGCGCGTGGTACTCGGCCGCCTGCTTGGGATACATCAGGTACGAGGCCAGCTGGCGGTCGTCGAGCGGCTGCTCGCACGCCGCCGCGCCCGCGGCGCGGGCCGCGTCGAGGTCGACCGGCGCGATCTGGTCGCCGGGCCGGTACGGCGCCGGCGGCTCGCCGCGCAGCACCTTGCGCGACAGCGCCGGCGGGAAGCCGTCGGGCGGGAAGCCCAGCTCGCCGCGGAACAGCGACACCACCGATTCCGGGAAGGCGATCTCCTTGCCCGGATCGCACACGTCGGCCGCGCTCAAGTCGTTGGCCACCATCATCAGCGCGAGGTCGCCAACCACCTTGGAGGTCGGCGTGACCTTGACGATATCGCCGAACAGCTGGTTGACCTCGGCGTAGGCGCGCGAGACCTCGGTCCAGCGGTGCTCGATGCCGAGCGAGCGCGCCTGCTCGCGCAGGTTGGTGTACTGCCCGCCCGGCATCTCGTGGCGATAGACGTCGGCGGTGCCGGCGCGGATCTCGGATTCGAACGGCGCGTAGTAGCGGCGCACCCCTTCCCAGTACATCGACGCCTCGTGCAGGCGCTCCAGGTCCAGGCCCGGGTCGCGCTCGCTGCCGGCCAGCGCCGCGGCGATGCTCGACAGGTTGGGCTGCGAGGTCAGACCGCTCATCGCGTCGAGCGCGCCGTCGACCGCGTCGCAGCCGGCCTCGATCGCGGCCAGCGCCGACGCGGCCGAGATGCCGCTGGTGTCGTGCGTGTGGAAGTGCACCGGCAGCCCGGTCTCTTCCTTGAGCGCCCTGACCAGCGCCGCGGCCGCCTGCGGCCGGCAGATGCCGGCCATGTCCTTGATGCCCAGCACATGCACGCCGGCCTGCTGCAGCTCGCGCGCGATGCCGACGTAGTACTTCAGGTCGTACTTGGAGCGCTTCGGGTCGAACAGGTCGCCGGTATAGCAGATCGCACCCTCGCACAGCGCGCCGCTCTCGCCGACCGCATCGATCGCCACGCGCATATTGCGCACCCAGTTGAGCGAATCGAACACGCGGAACACGTCCACGCCGGCGCTGGCCGCCTGGCGCACGAAGAAGCGCACCACGTTGTCGGCATAGTTGGTGTAGCCGACCGCATTGGAGCCGCGCAGCAGCATCTGGAACAGCACGTTGGGCACGCGCTCGCGCAACTGCTCCAGGCGCTGCCACGGGTCTTCCTTGAGGAAGCGCAGCGCCACGTCGAAGGTGGCGCCGCCCCAGCACTCCAGCGAGAACAGCTGCGACAGCTCGCGCGCATAGAATGGCGCGATCGGCAGCATGTCGGCAGTGCGCATGCGCGTGGCGAACAGCGACTGGTGCGCGTCGCGCATGGTGGTGTCGGTCAGCAGCACCCGCTTCTGTTCCAGCATCCAGCGCGAGAATTTCTCGGCGCCCAGCTCGCGCAGCCGGTCGCGCGTGCCGGTCGGCAGCGCGGCGCTGGTGTCGATCGCCGGCAGCACCGGCGCGGGCAGCGGCAGCGACGGCAGCGCGCGCCCGCTCAGCTCCGGGTGCCCGTTGACGCAGACCTCGCCCAGGTAGCGCAGCAGCTTGGTGGCGCGGTCCTGGCGTTTGGCAAAAGCCAGCAGTTCCGGAGTCTTGTCGATAAAGCGCGTGGTGACGTCGCCCGAACGGAACGCGGGATGGTTGATGACGTTCTCGAGGAACTGCAGGTTGGAAGCGACGCCGCGGATGCGGAACTCGCGCAGCGCGCGGTCCATGCGCCGCATCGATTCCGGCGCGGTCGGCGCCCAGGTGGTGACCTTGACCAGCAGCGAATCGTAGTACGGCGTGATCACCGCGCCGCCATAGGCGGTGCCCGCGTCGAGCCGTACGCCGAAGCCGGCGGCGCTGCGATACGCGGTCAGGCGGCCGTAGTCCGGCAGGAAACCGTTCTCCGGATCCTCGGTGGTGATCCGGCACTGCAGCGCATGGCCGTTGAGGGCGATGTCCTGCTGCACCGGCACGCCCGCGGCGCGCACCACGATCCTGCCGTCGGCATCGCGCGTGTTCTCGGTCATGCCGATATGGCCGCCCTCGGTGATGCGGATCTGCGCCTTGACGATATCGATGCCGGTCACCATCTCTGTGACCGTGTGCTCGACCTGGATGCGCGGGTTGACTTCGATGAAGTAGAACTGGCCCGAGTCGGCATCCATCAGGAACTCGACCGTGCCGGCATGGGTATAGCCGACCGCGCGCATCAGCCGCAGCGCCGACTCGCACAGCGCGCTGCGGCCGGCATCGTCCAGGTACGGCGCCGGCGCGCGCTCGACCACCTTCTGGTTGCGCCGCTGCACGGTGCAGTCGCGCTCATACAGGTGCACCAGGTTGCCGTGCGTGTCGCCCAGCACCTGCACTTCGACGTGGCGCGCATTGCGCACCAGCTTCTCGACGTAGACCTCGTCGTTGCCGAATGCCGCCAGCGCCTCGCGCCGCGCCGCGGCCAGCGCGCCTTCCAGGTCCTGCTCGCTCTCGAGCACGCGCATGCCGCGCCCGCCACCGCCCCAGCTCGCCTTCAGCATCAGCGGATAGCCGATGCCGGCGGCGAGGCGCTTGCACGCCTTCAGGTCATGCGGCAATGGATCGGTGGCCGGCATCACCGGCACGCCCGCGGCGATCGCCGCGTTGCGCGCCGCGACCTTGTTGCCGAGCTTGCGCATCACCTCCGGCAACGGGCCGATCCAGCGGATGCCGGCATCGATCACGGCCTGTGCGAACTCCGGGTTCTCCGACAGGAAGCCATAGCCCGGATGGATCGCGTCGACCCCGGCCTGGCGCGCAATGCGCAGGATGTCGTCGATATCGAGATACGCCGCCAGCGGCTTCTTGCCCTCGCCGACCAGGTAGCTCTCGTCGGCCTTGAAGCGATGCAGCGCGAGGCGGTCTTCCTTCGAATAGATCGCCACCGTGCGGACGTTCATCTCGGCGGCCGCGCGCATCACGCGGATCGCGATCTCGGAGCGGTTGGCAATCAGCAGGGATTGGATCGGGCGGTAGTCCATGGCGGCAAGAAAATGGCCCTCCGGGCGCGGTGGCCACGGAAAGTCGGGTGATGGGGAATGGCGGATCACAGGCGGGAACCAGCATGCGCCTGTACCCGCAGGGGCGCAAGAACCGAGCCACCGACCTTCTTGTTGATTTACAAGCGAATTTTCAGCGCCACCAGGCGCGCATGGAATTCAAAACTGAAATTCCCCCGCCGTTTCATGCGAATTCCAGCTATAGCCCCGTACTGGTCTTGTCCACCTGCAAGGCGAATTCGATGCACTCCGCGCTCGGCCCCGTCCACTGGCCAAACCCGATCCAGCCATGCCCCCTCAGCGTGACCTCGTCGCGGCGCAAAATGAATGGCTCGGCACCATCCATGCTGACATGGGTGCCGTTCGAGCTCCTGTCGATCAGTACGTACCTGCCGGCGCGCGGCTCGGCCATGGCCTGGAACCGCGACGCGAGGCGGTCCGACACCACGATGGTCATGCCGGTATCCCGCCCGATGGTGACCGGCGCCGAAACCGCGTTCATCTCGACCACGGTGTCCCGGTAGCGCAAGGTGAGGAAGGCGGCATGCGACAGCGGCTCCTTGAACCCCGCGATCAGGGTCAGGTCGGTGGCCTGCTGCCAGATCGCCTCGTACAACTCCACCGGCTGCGCCCTGCCGCGCACGTGGATCGGGTACAGGTAGCGCGTCATCTGGCGCAGCGGCGCGGGCAGGTCCGCGACCGCGTCCTTGCTGGTGATGATCTGTCCGCGCGCGGCGAGCCCGGACAACCGCGCGGCCAGGTTCACGGCATCGCCGAAGACATCGCCGGAGGCGTCGGACAGGACCGGGCCATGGTGGAAGCCGATGTGGGACGACATGGTGAAGCCGGCCACGGGCGGCAGCTCGGCAACCGCGCGCTGTATGTCCAATGCCGCCTGCAAGGCCTGCTCGGCGCAGGGAAACAGCACCATGACTTCGTCGCCGATGGTCTTGATGAGCCGGCCTTGCGAGGCCTCGGAACAGGATTTCATCGCACCGATGCAACGGCCGACCGCGGCAAGGGCGGCCGCGTTGCCCGCGCGCTCATAGAGCCGCGTACTGCCGCTGACATCCGCGAACAGTACCGAACCCTCCGACGCCTGGTGCAGCAGTTCCCGGTCCATGTGCATCCCGATCCGTCCCGCCATCGCCGCGCGGCGCTCCGGCCAGCTGCCGGCGCCACGCCCCGCATGCAGGGAATTCTGGCACCGGCAAAGCCGATGCTCAATATGAATCTGGAGCGCGCCGGATGAGGAAGTAAACGAACGAGGAAGTGAAGGAGATCGGCGCACGCATCGGGGGAGCGGCGCAAGGCAACGCGAACGGATTGCCGATGGGGTGGGATGCGCCCTGCGGGGCGCCAAAAAAACAAAACCCCGGAAGACCGCGATCTTCCGGGGTTCCGCCGCCAAGGACGGTTGTCATTGGCGGAGACGGAGGGATTCGAACCCTCGATCCAGGTTTTGGCCCGGATGCTCCCTTAGCAGGGGAGTGCCTTCGACCTCTCGGCCACGTCTCCCAAACTTGCGTTGTGTGAGGGAGCCACACAACGAAGCGCGTATTCTAGCGATGCCGCCGGGGTTGGTCAATGAAAAATCGATGACTCAACACAAATTTTGCGGCCTCGCCAGAAAAGCTTACGAACGGATCACGCCTGTTCCAGTTCGAAGGCCTTGTGCAGCGCGCGCACGGCCAGTTCCATGTACTTCTCGTCGATCAGCACCGAGATCTTGATTTCCGAGGTGGAGATCATCTGGATGTTGATGCCCTCTTCCGACAGCGTGCGGAACATCTTGCTGGCGATGCCGACGTGCGAGCGCATGCCCACGCCCACCACCGACACCTTCGACACCTTGGGGTCGCCCGACACGCTGCCGGCGCCGATGTGCGCCTTCACGCCATCGTTGAGGATGGCCAGCGCGCGCTGGTACTCGCCGCGCGGCACGGTGAAGGTGAAGTCGGTCTTGCCGTCGACGGACTGGTTCTGGATGATCATGTCGACGTCGATATTGGCGTCGGCGACCGGGCCCAGGATCTGGTAGGCGATGCCGGGCTTGTCGGGCACGCCCAGGACGGTGATCTTGGCTTCGTCGCGGGCAAAGGCGATGCCGGAGATGACAGCGGCTTCCATGGTGGAGTCTTCTTCCTCAAAAGTGATCAGCGTGCCCGAGTGCATTTCCTGCTCGAGCGGCATAAGCGGGTCGGTCAGCGACGACAGCACGCGGGTCTTGACGCGGTACTTGCCGGCGAACTCCACCGAGCGGATCTGCAGCACCTTGGAGCCGAGGCTGGCCATTTCCAGCATTTCCTCGAAGGTGATCTGGTCCAGGCGGCGGGCGTCCTCGACCACACGCGGATCGGTGGTGTAGACGCCGTCGACGTCGGTGTAGATCAGGCACTCGTCGGCCTCGATCGCGGCGGCGATGGCAACGGCCGAGGTGTCGGAGCCGCCGCGGCCCAGCGTGGTGATGTTGCCGTCGTCGTCGATGCCCTGGAAGCCGGTGATCACCACCACGCGGCCGGCGTCGAGGTCGGCCAGGATGCGCTCGTCGTCGATCGATTCGATGCGGGCCTTGGTGTACGACGAATCGGTCTTCACCGGAACCTGCCAGCCGGTGTAGCTGACGGCGTCGATATCCTCGCCGTGCAGCGCGATCGCCAGCAGCGCCACGCTGGCCTGTTCGCCGGTGGAGGCGAGCATGTCCAGTTCACGCGGATTGGGCTGGGGCGAAATTTCCTTGGCGAGTCCCAGCAGGCGATTGGTCTCGCCCGACATGGCCGAAGGCACCACGACTACGCGGTGACCGGCGCGGTGCCACTTGGCCACGCGCTTGGCGACATTCTTGATGCGTTCCGTGGAACCCATCGAAGTGCCGCCGTATTTGTGAACGATGAGAGCCATCTTCTTGTCGACGCCAGCGATTGTGCAAAGCCCTTGAAAATACACGAAGCGGCCCGGTCAGGCAAGGCGCACGGGGACTATGGGTGGCAGATCGAATGTGATGCAGGCGCCTGCGGCTGCCATGCCACCCGCCAGCGCGGCGCGGGCGCGGCGTCGGGCCAGCGGCGATGCATGCCCAGCCCGGCGGCCAGCACCAGCGTGTCGCCAGCCCACAGCAGCGGCAGCCAGGCCCGGCGCCAGGCCGGGATGCCGGCCTCTTGGCAGGCCTGCTTCAGTGCCCGGGCGGGGCCGCCGGGGCGCAGCACGATGCGCTCGCCGCCGCTGCGCGCGGCCAGGCGCAAGGGCTGCCGCAAAACCGCTTCAGGCACGCCGAAGGTGTCGTCACGGAAGAAATGGAGTTCGCCGCGCCAGGCCGGCACGACGATGCGCGCTTCGCCGCGCCAGTCCAGCAGGACCGGCGCGGGCGCCTGCGCCGGCGGCGGCACGCAGGCCAGCACGCGCTCGCGGAAGCGGCGCAGCACCAGGCCCTCATGCGCGATGGCCGGCTCGCCACCCGCGTGCGCAATCAGTTGTTCGCGCATCGCCGCCAGCCGCGCGGTGGACGGGGCGCGCACGCCGAGGTCGCGCAGCCACAGGCGCAGCACCGCATCGGCCTGCGCCGCCGGCAGCGCGCGCAGGCCGGGCAGGTCGAGTTCGGACAGCGTGTCAGAATCGCGGCCGGCACGCGCCAACGTCGCCAGCGCGGTGGCGGCGAGCTGGTCGATCAGCGCGCCGGCCTGGGCAAAATGCGCGGCCGCCTGCACCACGTTGACCGCCAGCGCGGGAAATGCCGCCTGCAGGGCCGGCAGTTGCGCACGCAGGGCGTTGCGCGCATAGCGGCCGTCGGCATTGGATGGGTCGTCCACCCACTGCAGCGCGTTGGCGGCGCAGTAGGCCTCGATGCCGGCGCGCGGGACCTCAAGCCACGGGCGCAGCAGCATCACGCCGCTGTGCGGATCCAGCGGGCGCATTGCCGGCATTCCGGCCATGCCGGCCACGCCGGCGCCGCGGAACAGCCGCAGCAGCACGGTCTCGACCTGGTCGTCCTGGTGATGGGCAAACAGCAGCAGGCGCGCGCCGCTGTCGGCGCACATCGCCGCCAGCGCGGCATAGCGCGCGCGGCGCGCGGCGGCCTCGACGCCCTCGCCCGCCTCCGGCCGCACCGACACGCGCCGCACGAAATAGCCGACCTCCCATTGCGCGCACAGCGCGGCGCAGAAGCGGTCCCAGTCGTCGGCCTCGGCCTGCAGGCCATGATGGACATGCAGCGCCACCGCGCGCGCGCCATCGCCCGCCCGCGCCACCGCCGCGCATGCGGCATGCAGCAACGCGACCGAGTCGCGCCCGCCCGACAGCGCCACCGCGACCGTCGGCGCGCCCGCCGTGGCACCGCCAGAAACAACAAAGGCCGCACCGGCCTGCAGGGCCTGTGCGACCTTGTCGGTCAGCCGGGCGGACGGGTCAGTCCTGGGCGCCGGTTTCCTTGAACTTGCCATAGGCCAGCAGGCGCTCGTAGCGGCGCGCCTGCAATTCCTTCACGCTCATGCCCTGGAACTGGCGCAGCGACTCGGCCAGCGAGCGCTTGAGCATTGCCGCCATGCCCTTGTAGTCGCGGTGCGCGCCGCCCAGCGGCTCGCTCACGATCTTGTCGATCAGGCCCAGTGCCTTCAGCCGGTGCGCGGTCAGGCCCAGTGCCTCGGCGGCTTCCGGCGCCTTCTCGGCGGTCTTCCACAGGATCGAGGCGCAGCCTTCCGGCGAGATCACCGCGTAGGTGGCGAACTGCAGCATCTGCACCACGTCGCCCACCGCAATCGCCAGCGCGCCGCCCGAACCGCCCTCGCCGATGATGGTGGCGATCAACGGCACCTTCAGGCCGGCCATCACATACAGGTTATGGCCGATGGCCTCGGACTGGCCGCGCTCTTCGGCATCGATGCCGGGGAACGCGCCCGGGGTGTCGACGAAGGTGAAGATCGGCAGCCCGAACTTGTCGGCCAGCTCCATCAGGCGCTTGGCCTTGCGGTAGCCCTCGGGCTTGGGCATGCCGAAATTGCGCATGGCGCGCTCTTTCGTATCACGGCCCTTCTGGTGCCCGATCACCATGCACGACTGGCCATTGAAGCGCGCCAGGCCGCCGATGATCGACAGGTCGTCGGCAAAGGTGCGGTCGCCGTGCAGTTCGTGGAAATCGGTAAAGATCTCGCGCACGTAGTCCAGCGTATAGGGGCGCTGGGGGTGGCGGGCGATTTGCGCAACCTGCCACGGGGTCAGGTTGGCATAGATGTCTTTGGTCAGCTGCTGGCTCTTGCCGGCCAGCCGCGAAATCTCTTCGGAAATATCGACAGCCGAATCGTCCTGCACGAAGCGCAGTTCTTCGATCTTTGCCTCGAGTTCGGCAATGGGCTGCTCAAAATCCAGGAAGGTGGTTTTCATAAAATCACACGTACCTGTCTGTGAAGGGGCGCATTCTACCGGAAATTGGCCGCTATCTTAGCGCCTGCCACATAGCCCGGACTGCACCCGCCGTTAAATTTTGTTGTTGCGATGCTTAATACGTCACAGGCAACGGGTCGAGGCTGCGCCACATATACCAGGTGGCCACGGTGCGCCACGGTTCCCAGTTGGCCGCCACCTCGCGCGCCTCGCTGCGCGTGACCGGCTCGCCGCTGAAATAGTTGGTGGAGATGGCGTTGATCAGGCCGACGTCGTCGAGCGGCAGCACATTGGGCCGCATCAGGTTGAACATCAGGAACATCTCGGCGGTCCAGCGGCCGATGCCGCGGATCTGCGTCAGTTCGGCGATCACGGCCTCGTCGTCCATCTGCGCCCACTGCGCGACATGCACGGTGCCGGCCTTGAAATGCCCGGCCAGGTCGATCAGGTATTCGGCCTTGCGCTTGGACACGCCGCAGCCCGCCAGCTTCTCCGGACCTGCGCGCAGGAACTGCGCCGGCGCCAGCCGCGGGCACACCGCGTGCAGGCGTTCCCACACCGATTGCGCCGCCTTGACCGAGATCTGCTGGCCCACCACCGCGCGCGCCAGCGTGACGAACGGGTCGCCGCGCGAGACCAGGTGCGCCGGGCCATAGGTCGGGATCATCTTGCGCAGGATGCGGTCGCGCTTCATCAGGTCCGCGCAGGCCTCGTCCCAGTAGGCGGGCCGCACCGTGTCGGCCACGGTCTCGACCGGCAGCGGCACCGCCTGCGCCTCGGGCAGCACGGACTTGGCGTTGCGCGCGGGCTTGCTGGTGTCCTTGCCGTCGGGCAGCGGCGCTTCCCTGGCACCGGCCTTGGCCGGGCGCGGGCCGGCCGCCTTCGCCCGGCCCGCGGCGGCGGGCGGCGAGGCGGTGGCGGGCTTGCGCGCGGCAGCGTTCAAGCACGCCTCCACTCGGTGGCACCGCCCGGCTTGTCTTCCAGCACGATGCCCGCTTCCAGCAGCTGGGCGCGGATGCGGTCCGCCTCGGCGAAGTTGCGCTCGGCCTTGGCGGCCTTGCGCGCCGCGATCAGCGTTTCGATCTCGTCGGGCGACGGGCCGTCGGCGGACTTGCCGCCCTGCAGGAAGGTGTGCGGGTCGCGCTCGAGCAGCCCCAGCGTGCCGGCCAGCCCCTTGAGCTGGCGCGCGGCCGCGGTGGAGCCGGTGCGGTTGATCTCGCTGGCCAGGTCGAACAGCACCGACATCGCGATCGGCGTGTTGAAGTCGTCGCCCATGGCCTCGGCAAAGCGCTTCGCGTGCGGCTCGTCCCAGTCCACCGCGCAGCCGCCCGGCTGGCTGTCCTTGAGCGCCGTGTACAGGCGTGTCAGCGCGTGGCGCGCATCGTCCAGGTGCGCGTCGCTGTAGTTCAGCGGACTGCGGTAGTGCGCGCGCAGGATGAAGAAGCGCACGACCTCGGCGTCGTACGCCTTCAGCACCTCGCGGATGGTGAAAAAATTGCCAAGCGACTTGGACATTTTCTCGTCGTTGATGCGCACGAAGCCGTTGTGCATCCACAGGTTGACGAAGGGCTTGCCGCTGGCGCCTTCGGACTGCGCGATCTCGTTCTCGTGGTGCGGGAACTGCAGGTCGGCGCCGCCGCCATGAATGTCGAAATGCTCGCCCAGCAGCGCGCAGCTCATCGCAGAGCATTCAATGTGCCAGCCCGGGCGGCCGGCACCCCACTTCGAGTCCCACTTGCTCTCGGGCGGCTCGCTGGCCTTGGCGGACTTCCACAGCACGAAGTCGAGCGGGTCCTGCTTGGCATCGTTGGCGCTGACGCGCTCGCCGGCGCGCAGGTCTTCCAGCGACTTGCCGGACAGCTTGCCGTAGCCGTCGAACTTGCGCACCGAGTAATTCACGTCGCCGTCGCTGGCCTGGTAGGCCAGGCCCCGGGCCTCGAGCTTGCCGATCATGTCGAGCATCTGCGGCACGTAGTCGGTCGCGCGCGGCTCGTAGTCGGGACGGATCACGCCCAGCGCGGCGGCGTCCTCGTGCATGTACTGGATGAAGCGCGTGGTCAGCTCGCCGATGGTTTCGCCGTTCTCGACCGCGCGGCGGATGATCTTGTCGTCGATATCGGTGATGTTCTGCACATACGTCACCTCATAGCCGGCGGCGCGCAGCCACCGGTGCACCATGTCGAACACCACCATCACGCGCGCGTGGCCGACGTGACAATAGTCGTACACGGTCATGCCGCACACATACATGCGGACCTTGCCGGGTTCGATTGGCACGAATGGCTGCTTCTCACGCGCGAGCGTGTTGTAGATGTGGAGGGGCTGCATGAAACGAAGTGAGTGGTGAGAGGAGTCTGCCGGTTCCACACGGCAGGCAGCGCGAACGTCGCTGCTGGCGCAATGCCGTCGCGCCCCATATCTTACCGGAAGGCGGTGCGCGAGTCGGACCCGCGGCCCGGCCGGCCGGCGCGCATGCACGTCGCGCATGAACACCGCACGCCTGGCCGCGGCGGCATCGTCTTCGTGCCGCACTTGCCGCTTTGCTAGAATGCCGCGGAGTATAACGGACCCGTCCTCAATGAGCCTGCCGCTGCCCTCCCCGTTTTCCGCTGTCCACGCCGACTGCACTGCGCACACGCGCCGGCGCGGATCCCGCACCGTGCTGCCGCTGCTGGCCCTGGCCGCGGCGCTGGCAGGCCCCGCGTCCGCGCAGAACGGCCCGTTGTCGCTGGCGGTGCCGACCTCGCCGGTCGGCGGCATCCAGTCGACCGATCCTGGCATGGGCGAGGCCCAGCAAGCCGCCAACGCGCGCCGCTACGAGGACGCCATCAAGGGCTTCGACCGCGTGCTCGCCGCCAACCCGCGCAATGCGCAGGCCCGCTTCCAGCGCGCCTGGGCGCTGGCCCAGTCGGGCCGCGAAGACGAAGCGATCCAGGCCTTCAGCGAGATGGCGCAGGACTTTCCCGAGCTGCCCGAGCCGCGCAACAACCTCGCGCTGCTCTATGCCAAGCGCGGCGACCTGAAGCGCGCCGAAGCCGAATTGCTGCTGGCCACCGAGGTCAAGCCCGCGTTCGCGGTCGGCTACACCAACCTGGGCGACGTCTACCGCCGCCTGGCCGAGCAGGCCTACACCGAAGCGCTGCGCCGCAATCCCGGCGATGCCCGCGCCAGTGCCGGCCTGCGCCAGCTGGCCCCGGCTTCCGCCGTGGCAGCCCCACCGAAGCCGGCCGCACCCGCGGCCACCGGCCGCAAGGCGGCACCGGGCGGGCGCCAGTCGCCGGCCAGTGCCCCCGCGGCCGACTGACAGCATCCATCCGCAGGCCCGGCGCGGCACGCCCGGGCCGTGTCCATCCCGACTTACCGGAGTTCCCTTCATGATCCGTTCCCGTCGCATCGTCATTGCCGGCCTGGCCGCAGGCGCGCTGGCGCTGTCTTCGTTCAGCGCGCTGGCCCAGCAGAAGGCCGCCGAGCGCGTCCAGTTCGTCACCAGCGCCGGCAAGTTCACGGTCGAGCTCTATCCCGAGGCCGCGCCCAAGACCGTCGCGAACTTCCTGGAATATGTGAAGAGCGGCTTCTACAGTGGCACCATCTTCCACCGCGTGATCAACGGCTTCATGGTGCAGGGCGGCGGCTTCGACCGCGACATGAAGGAAAAGCCCACGCGCGCGCCGATCCCGCTGGAAGCCCGCAACGGCCTGAAGAACAAGGCCGGCACGGTTGCCATGGCGCGCACCAGCAACCCGGATTCGGCCACCGCGCAGTTCTTCGTCAATGTGGTGGATAATCCGAATCTCGACTACCCGCAGCCGGACGGCAATGGCTATGCCGTCTTCGGCAAGGTGGTGGAAGGCATGGACACGATCGACAAGATCAAGGCCGTGCCGACCACGGCCTACGGCCCGATGCGCAATGTGCCGGCCGCGCCGATCGTGATCGAGTCGGCCACCGTCGTCAAATAATTACCGAACAGAGGAAACCGCCATGTCCAAGGTACAGCTGCAGACCAACAAGGGTGTGATCACCCTGGAACTCGACGCCGAGAAGGCCCCGAAAACGGTTGAGAACTTCCTGTCGTACGTCCGCAAGGGCCACTACGACAACACCATCTTCCACCGCGTGATCAAGAACTTCATGATCCAGGGCGGCGGCTTCGAGCCCGGCATGAAGCAGAAGGACACCGACGCCCCGATCGAGAACGAAGCCGGCAACGGCCTGAAGAACGACCGCTACACCGTGGCGATGGCGCGCACCAATGCGCCGCATTCGGCCACCGCGCAGTTCTTCATCAACGTGGTCGACAACGACTTCCTCAACTTCTCGTCGCCCACCCCGCAGGGCTTCGGCTATGCCGTGTTCGGCAAGGTGGTCGACGGCACCGACGTGGTCGAGCAGATCAAGGGCGTGCGCACCGGCAGCTCGGGCTTCCACCAGGACGTGCCGCTGGAAGACGTCGTGATCGAGAAGGCCGTCGTCGTCGAATAAGCCGATGCCTGCCGATTGCGGTACCGTGCGCGCGCGCGTGCCGGCCTGCGTGCCGGCCTTTTTCTCCCGACACCACGCATGACCGCAATCTCCCACACGCCGGTGGCCGGTCCCCTCGAGGTACAGGCGCCGGCGTGGTTCATTTCAGACCTGCATCTGACGCCCGGCATGCCGCGCACGCTGGCGGCCTTCGAGCGCACGCTGGAGCGCGCCGCGACGCACGCGCGCACGCTGTTCATCCTGGGCGACTTCTTTGAATTCTGGGTCGGCGACGAAGAAACCGAGGCGCCGTTCGCGCAACGCGTGGCAATGGCGCTGCGCGCGCTGGCGGCGCGCGGCGTCGCGGTGTACCTGATGCACGGCAACCGCGACTTCCTGCTGGGACGTCGCTTCGCCGGCGCCGCCGGCGCCACGCTGCTGCCTGACCCCACCGTGATCGATTGCGCCGGCCAGCGCGTGGTGCTGAGCCACGGCGACATGCTGTGCATCGACGACGAGCGCTATAACCGCTTTCGCCGCTGGACCCGCAAGCGCTGGGTGCAGCGCGTGTTCCTGGCGCTGCCGCTGCGCGCGCGCCTGGCCGTCGCCCGCAAGCTGCGCGCGGACAGCGAAGGCAACCGCGCCCGGCAGCGCAGCGCCGGCGCGGCGGTACCGGTGGTCTATGGGGATGTGGCCCCCGCGGCGGCGGCCGAGTTGCTCGGCGCCGCCGGCGCGTCGCTACTGGTCCATGGCCATACCCATCGCCCTGCCCGCCACGAGGAAGGAGCAGGCGTGCGCTGGGTGCTGACCGACTGGGACCTGGATGGCGCGCATCCGCGCGCCGCGGTGCTGCAGCTGGACCGCGACGGTTTCCGGCTGCTGCCGCAGACCGACTGAGCGGCGCCAGCCATCGCCGCGCGCCGTTACTTCATCAGCTTGCGCAGCTCGCTGGCATCGAACGGATCGTTCGGCGTGTTCTCCAGGTGTTCGCCGAGCCGGTCGAGCGCGGCCAGCACGGCCTCGATGCGGTCATGCTGGAGCGCGGCATTGTCGATCAGGCTCTTGAGCGCCAGCGACACCGGGTCGTCGGCATTCGGCGTGATGCCGTAGGCCGAGAACTCCTGCCTGGCCCCCTGCTGCACCGACGGCGCATCCGGCAGGATGATGCGGGCCGGAATGCCGACTGCGGTCGCGCCCGCCGGCACCGGCTTCAGCACCACCGCGTTGGAACCCACGCGCGCGCCGTCGCCCACCTCGAAGCCGCCCAGCACCTTGGCGCCCGCGCTGACCACCACGCCGACACCGAGGGTCGGATGCCGCTTCTGGCCCTTGTACAGCGACGTGCCGCCCAGCGTCACGCCCTGGTAGATGGTGCAGTCATCGCCGATCTGTGCGGTCTCGCCGATGACCACGCCCATGCCGTGGTCGATAAACACGCGCCGGCCCAGCGTCGCCGCCGGATGGATCTCGATGCCGGTGAAAAAGCGCGACCAGTGCGAGATCCAGCGCCCCAGCCAGTGCCAGCCCGCGCGCCAGCAGGCGTGCGCCACCCGGTGCAGCAGCACCGCGTGCAGGCCCGGATAGCAGGTCAGGACTTCCAGGCGGCTGCGCGCGGCGGGATCGCGCAGCATGATGGTGTCGATATCTTCCTTCAGGCGAGAGAACATCTTGGTCGTGTCGTGGTGCCGCGCCGTGCGCCGCGCCACGCGGGACAGGGCCCGGGGCAGGGTCGCCGGCGCGGTCGGGGGCCGGTGAAGAGGATCAGGAGTGTAAGGGATTTGCCGGCCCGCCTTGCGGCGCCGGCGTTTGGCCCCTGATCCGCCAGGGACATTGCTGCGATGCTGCGATCAACATCGACCGGGCATGCGCCCACCCGCGGCGGCAGGACACCCGGCCACGCCGCCTCGGCATGCACCGTTCCGGTCCCACATCGCATCGCTACGGGTTGTTGCCACAGTCCTTTGCTCCTGTCACCGGTCGGCCGGGGGGCCCGACGGGTTCTGCGCGGCAATCAGCATGTGCTTGGCAATGCCGCGCAGGATGTTCACTTCCTCGCGCTCGAGGCCGCTGCGCGCCAGCAGACGGCGCAGCCGGGTCATCAGCTTGCGCGGATTGGACGGATCGAGAAAGCCGATCGCCTCCAGTCCGGCCTGCAGGTGGCCGAACATGGCCTCGACCTGTTCGGCCGTGGCCGGCTCGCCAGCATAGCCGATATTGGCGCCCGCGTCCGGGGCGGCCTCCAGCAGCGTCAGGCGCATCTCGTAGGCCACCAGCTGCACCGCCTGCGCCAGGTTCAGCGAGGCATAGGCGGGATTGGCCGGGATATGGGTCACCGCGTTGCAGCGCTCCACCACCCCGTTGGGCAGGCCATAGCGCTCGTTGCCGAACACGAACGCCACGTCGCCGCTGCCGCACAGCGTCTGTTGCGCACGCGCGGCGGCGGCGCGCGGCAGCAGCCGCGGCGGCCCGAACTCGCGCTGGCGCGCGGTCATCGCCACGGTCAGCGCGGACCCGGCCAGGGCCGCGTCGACCTGGTCGACGATCACGGCGGCGGCCAGCACGTCGTCGGCGCCGCTGGCCATGGCAACGGCGTCGGGGTGCCGCAGCACCTCAGGCTCGCGCGGCGAAACCAGCACCAGGCTGCCGAAGCCCATGGTCTTGATCGCCCGCGCCACCGAGCCGACGTTGCCAGGATGGCTGGTTTCCACCAGCACGAAGCGCACGCGGCCGAAGGCATCCCCGCCTGACGTGGGGGTGGCGGGCTGGCTCGTATCAATTGCCGGGTTCATATACAATTCGGGGTTCTTCTTTGGCGCGGCGCCAGGTTTATCCATGCCGGCGAGACGTTCGCGACACATGTGCGAAGCGTCCCGCGACATGGCCGGCGACGCCCCACGTTCTTCTACAATCCGTTGTGTTGTCAGCTGCCCATGAGCGGGCGAGCGGCGCTTTGGCGCCCCGCCGCGCGGCCATGGCCGGCCTGGAGAGATTCATGCATCCGATGCTCAATATCGCCATCAAGGCGGCCCGCAAGGCGGGATCCATCATCAACCGCGCGTCGCTCGACGTCGATCTGGTGCGCGTCTCGCGCAAGCAACACAACGATTTCGTTACCGAGGTCGACCGCGCCGCCGAAGCCGCGATCATCGAGATCCTGCGCACGGCCTACCCGGAACACGGCATTCTAGCGGAAGAGTCCGGCCAGTCCTGGACCGAAGAAGACGCCACCCACGAATACACCTGGGTCATCGACCCGCTCGACGGCACCACCAACTTCATCCACGGCTTCCCGCAATACGCGGTCTCGATCGCCCAGCTGCACCGCGGCACGCCGGTGCAGGCGGTGGTCTACGACCCGACCCGCGACGAGCTGTTCACCGCCACCAAGGGCGCCGGCGCCTTCCTCAACAACCGCCGCATCCGCGTCACCCGCCGCGACAAGCTGGCCGACTGCCTGATCGGCACCGGCTTCCCGTTCCGTGACCTGGAAGGCGTGGAAGAGTACCTCGAGATCTTCGCGCTGATGACGCGCAGCTGCGCCGGCCTGCGCCGCCCGGGCGCCGCCGCGCTGGACCTGGCCTACGTCGCCTGCGGCCGCCTCGACGGCTTCTTCGAGCGTGGCCTGCAGCCCTGGGACATGGCCGCCGGCATGCTGCTGATCACCGAGTCGGGCGGCCTGGTCGGCAACTACGCCGGCGAGCCGCGCCAGCTGGAACAGGGCGAAGTGCTGGCCGGCAACCCCAAGGCCTTTGCCCAGATGGTGCGCCTGCTGTCGCCGTACTCGCTGGACAACACCAAACCGAGCACCAAGCCCAGCGCCGCCTGACGCTGGCAGATGGCCTGAGCGGCCATGCAGGCAAGCACGCCCGCCGCATCCCGGCGGGCGTTTGTTTTTCCGGGGCCGCATGCCCGGGCGTCTCCCATTGCGGCCTCGTCTCATTCCCCGGCGAGCCATGATCCTGGTCAAGGCCGCGCCGCCCTGCGCTCACCAGAATGAATCCATGCGCCACGCCATGTGCGCGCGGATCCAGCCACAGGAGAGCCAGCATGTTTCCCGAATACCGCGACCAGATCACCGCCCTCAAGACGCAGGACGCCCGCTTTGCGCGGCTGTTCCACCGCCACAATACGCTCGACCAGGAAATCCACAACATGGAAGCGGGCCTGGTGCCGGCATCCACCTTCGAGATCGAGCGGCTGAAAAAGGAGAAGCTGCTGCTCAAGGACCAGCTCTACCAGATCCTGCGCCGCACCACCGCCTGACCGGAGGCGCGCAGATGACCGATCGCGATACCCTGCCCGCCCGTACCCCCACCGCAACACGGCCCCGCGTCACCGCCAGGGGCGATGTGCTGCCCACCCGTTCGGCGCTGTCGGCGCAGCGCAATGAAGTCGACAGTGCCGTTGAAGCCGCGGTGCAACTCGCGGCAAGCGGCATGCAGGACATCCTCGCCAGCCAGGCCGGCGATGGCATCGGCATGCTGGGCGCCATCCGCACGCTGCTCGACGGCATGGCGCCGGACGAGGCCGCGCAATTGCGCAGCCTGATCCTCGAAGGCGACCCGGCCGCCTGGCAGGCTGGCCGCCAGCGCCACCCGGACGATGAGCTGTCCGCCGGCTGGCGCGAAGGCGCATACCCATACCAGAACCTGATGTCGCGGCGCAATTACGAGAAGCAGAAGTACCGCCTGCAGGTGGAACTGCTCAAGTTCCAGGCCTGGGTGCGCGAGACCGGCCAGCGCGTGGTGATCCTGTTCGAAGGCCGCGACGCCGCCGGCAAGGGCGGCACCATCAAACGCTTCATGGAACACATGAACCCGCGCGGCGCGCGCGTGGTGGCGCTGGAAAAGCCCACCGAGGCCGAGCGCGGGCAATGGTACTTCCAGCGCTACGTGCAGCACCTGCCCTCGGCGGGCGAGATCGTGCTGTTCGACCGCTCCTGGTACAACCGCGCCGGCGTCGAACATGTGATGGGCTTCTGCTCGACCCGCGAATACCAGGACTTCCTGCAGCAGGCGCCGGATTTCGAGCGGCACCTGGTGCGCAGCGGCATCCACCTGTTCAAGTTCTGGTTCTCGGTCAGCCAGAAGGAGCAGCGCCGGCGCTTCCGCGAGCGCGAGATCCATCCGCTCAAGCAATGGAAGCTCAGCCCGGTCGACGTCGCCTCGCTCGACAAATGGGACGAGTACACCCGCGCCAAGGAGGCGATGTTCGCGCATACCGATACCGCCGATGCGCCCTGGACCGTGATCCGCTCCGATTGCAAGAAGCGCGCGCGGCTCAATGCGCTGCGCTACATCCTGTCGCGCTTTCCCTATGCCAACCGCGACACCACCGCCATCGGCCAGCCGGATCCGCTCATCGTCGGGCGCGCGCTGGCCAACTGAGCACGGGGCGGCAGCGCAAGGCACCGCCCTCTGCTTGCCCGATTTTCGCCATGCGTTTCACACAACAAGAAAGGATCCCATGTTCAAGCACATCCTGCTCCCCGTCGACGGCTCGGAGCTTTCGCACCAGGCCGTCTCCGCCGGCATCCAGTTTGCCCGCACCGCCGGGGCACGGCTCACGCCCTACATGTGCGTGGAGAGCTATCCCTATGTGCTGACCAGCGACAGCTCGCACGAAAAGCGCGACGCCTACCAGCAGCGCGTCGAAGCCGAGGCGCGCCAGGAACTGTCCAGGGTCGAGTCCGCGGCCGCGCTGGCCGGCGTGCCATGCAGCGGCCACGTCTCCAGCGCTTCGGCGCCGTACCAGGGCATCATCCATGCCGCCCGGGACCTGGGCTGCGATGTCATCTTCATGGCCTCGCACGGCCGCCGCGGACTCAGCGGCCTGCTGCTGGGCAGCGAAACGCAGAAAGTGCTGACCCATAGCGACATCCCGGTGCTGGTGTTCCGCTGATCCGGGGCCGGCGCAGCGCGCCTGCGCCACGTCGCCGGCCTTTCGGCGACCCTCTGCGTCCTTTCGGCGGCAGCACCGTGCTGTACCATATCGCCCATATTCGAAAACGCCCCTTCGTGCCGCGGCCACCGGCCGCCGGAGCAGCGCCCGGCCCGCCCCCGCGGGGGCGCTTTTCCTGGCACGCAAGGTGCGCTCGGCGCGGATCGGGCGGCACGACGCAGGCCCACCGCCAGACAGGCTAAATGGCAATGGGATTGCAGAAGAAAACCGACCCTGAACAGGCACCGGCAGACGCCGCAGGCAGCCGCCACACGCCCATGATGCAGCAATATCTACGCATCAAGGCGGACCACCCCGACACCCTGCTGTTCTACCGCATGGGTGACTTCTACGAACTCTTTCATGACGATGCCGAGAAGGCCGCGCGCCTGCTCGACATCACGCTGACCGCGCGCGGCGCGTCGAATGGCGTGCCGATCCGCATGGCCGGCATCCCCTTCCATTCGGCCGACCAGTACCTGGCGCGGCTGGTAAAGCTGGGCGAGTCGGTGGCGATCTGCGAGCAGATCGGCGACCCCGCCACCAGCAAGGGTCCGGTCGAGCGCAAGGTGGTGCGCATCGTCACCCCTGGCACGCTGACCGACGCCGCGCTGCTGCCGGACAAGGCCGATACGTTCTTGATGGCGGTGCACCAGCAGACCACGCGCCGCGGCGTCAGCAAGACCGGGCTGGCATGGCTGAACCTGGCCAGCGGGGAGCTGCGCCTGATGGAATGCGAAGCGGCGCTGCTGGGCCGCGAGCTGGAGCGCATCCGCCCGGCCGAGCTGCTGTATGCCGATGGCATCGAGCTGCCGGCGCTGGCGTGCGCGCGCACGCGCCTGCCGGAATGGCATTTCGACCAGGACGCCGGCACGCGCCGGCTGCGCGAGCAGCTGGGCGTGGCCAGCCTGGACCCGTTCGGCTGTGCCGGGCTGGGCGCCGCGCTTGGCGCGGCGGGCGCACTGCTGAACTACGCCGCCACCACGCAGGGCCAGTCGCTGCGCCATGTGCAGGGCGTGAAGGTCGAACGCGAATCGGAGTACGTGGGACTGGACTCCGCCACGCGGCGCAACCTGGAACTGACCGAAACCCTGCGCGGCGGCGAGTCGCCGACGCTGTTCTCGCTGCTGGACACCTGCTGCACCGCCATGGGCAGCCGCGCGCTGCGCCACTGGCTGCACCACCCGCTGCGCGATCCGGCGGTGCCGCAGGCGCGCCAGCAGGCCATCGGCGTGCTGATCGACCAGGGTACCGACGCGCTGCGCGGGGCGCTGCGCCGGCTCGCCGACGTCGAGCGCATCACCTCGCGGCTGGCGCTGCTCAATGCGCGCCCACGCGACCTGTCGTCGCTGCGCGACACGCTGCGCGCGCTGCCCGAGGTGCAGGCCTGCCTGCAGGACGACCAGGGCAGCCTGCTGCTGGCGCAGACCCTGCAGGACCTGGCCGTGCCGCACGGCTGCCTGGACCTGCTGGTGCGCGCGGTCGCCGAAGAGCCCGCCACCGTGGTACGCGATGGCGGCGTGATCGCGCGCGGCTTCGATGCTGAGCTCGACGAGCTGCGCGATATCTCCGAAAACTGCGGCCAGTTCCTGATCGACCTGGAGGCGCGCGAACGCGCGCGCACCGGCATTGCCAACCTGCGCGTCGAGTTCAACCGCGTGCACGGCTTCTATATCGAGGTCACCAACGGCCAGGCCGACAAGGTGCCCGACGACTACCGCCGCCGCCAGACCCTGAAGAACGCCGAACGCTACATCACGCCTGAGCTCAAGGCCTTCGAGGACAAGGCGCTGTCGGCGCAGGACCGCGCGCTGGCGCGCGAGAAGCAGCTCTACGATGGCCTGCTGCAGGCACTGCTGCCGCATATCGGCGAGCTGCAGCGCGTCGCCGCCGCGCTGGCGCGGCTGGACGTGCTGGCGGCACTGGCCGAACGCGCGCAGACGCTGGACTGGTCGGCGCCCGAGCGCGTCGCCGAGAACGTGGTCGACATCGTGCAGGGCCGCCATCCGGTGGTCGAGGGCCAGCTCGCGGCGGAGTCGGTGGCATTCATCGCCAACGACTGCCAGCTCAACGAGGCACGCAAGCTGTTGCTGATCACCGGCCCGAACATGGGCGGTAAATCGACCTTCATGCGCCAGACTGCGCTGATCGTGCTGCTGGCCTGCGTTGGCGCCTATGTGCCGGCGCGGCGGGCGGTGATCGGGCCGATCGATCGCATCTTCACCCGCATCGGCGCCGCCGATGACCTGGCCGGCGGGCGCTCGACCTTCATGGTCGAAATGACCGAGGCCGCCGGCATCCTGCATCACGCCACGCCGGCATCGCTGGTGCTGATGGACGAGATTGGGCGCGGCACCTCGACCTTCGACGGCCTGGCGCTAGCGTGGGCGATCGCGCGCCACCTGCTGTCGCACAACCGCAGCCATACCCTGTTCGCCACGCATTACTTCGAACTGACGCAGCTGCCGCAGGAGTTCCCGCAGGCGGCCAACGTGCACCTGTCGGCGGTCGAGCATGGTGACGGCATCGTGTTCCTGCACGCGGTGCAGGACGGCCCGGCCAGCCAGAGCTACGGCCTGCAGGTGGCGCAACTGGCCGGCGTGCCGCAGCCGGTGATCCGCGCCGCGCGCAAGCACCTGGCGTGGCTGGAGCAGCAATCCGCCGATGCCACGCCCACGCCGCAGCTCGACCTGTTCGCCGCGCCGCCGACGCCGGACGGCGACGACGCCTGGGACGATGACGATGCCGCCGCGGCCGCTACCGCCCCCGCGCTGGCGCCCGAGCAGGCTGCCGTGATCGACGCGCTGGCCGATATGGATCCGGACACGCTGACGCCGCGCGCGGCGCTGGAGGCGCTGTACCGGCTCAAGGCGCTGGCGGGCGCGGTGGTCGATACGGTCGATACGGCATGAAGGCGCTGCGCCGGGCCCTGCCGAGCCTGCTGCTGCCATGGCTGTGCCTGGCGGCCATGGCGGCTGCGGCGCCGCACGCGCTGGCGGCGCGGGCACCGGCCAAGCCGCAGGTGGTGCGCGTCGCGCTGATCGCCGACCTGCCGCAATGGCCCGCCGCGGAAGCCAATCTGGCAACGCTGCTCGACCACTTCGCCGAGCGCAAGCTGAACCTGGTGATCCATGCCGGCGGCATCAAGGGCGATACGGAGTCATGCAGCGACGCCGTGCTCAGCAGCCGCCAGCAGCTGCTGAGCCAGTCGCCGCTGCCGCTGGTCTATGTGCCGGGCGAAACCGACTGGTCCGAATGCCGGCTGCCGGTCAACGGCAGCTTCGACCCGGTCGAGCGGCTGAGCCGGCTGCGCGAGCTGTTCTTTCCGGAAGACGCCACGCTCGGACGGCAGACGCGGCCGCTGGTGCGGCAATCGGACCAGGCGCTGTTCCGCAGCTTCCGCGAGAACATGCGCATCAGTGTCGGCGACGTGCTGATCGTCGGCCTGAACGTGCCGGGCGACAACAACCACTACCGCGACGAAGGCGGCCGCAACAGCGAATTCGAGGACCGGCGCGAAGCCAACCGGCAATGGCTGGCGCGCGCATTCTCGGTAGCGCGCCAGCGCGACCTGAATGGCATCGTCGTGGTGGCCCATGCCGATCCGCATTTCGCCAACGGCTGGGAAAAGAAAGGACGGCCCACGCTGCTCGACGGCTTCATGCGCCATCGCACGCGCGACGGCTACCTCGAATTCAAGCGGCAGCTGCGTGACCTGAGCGCGCGCTTCAACGGCCAGGTGTTGCTGGTGCACGCCGCCGGCAGCGGCGCCGACAGCGGCTTCGGCATCGACAAGCCGCTGCGCGACGCGGGGGGCAAGGTGCTGCAGAACTTTACGCGCGTGTCGCTGCCGGCCAGCTCGATCTCGCAATGGGCCGAGCTGGTGATCACGCCCGCCGCGGCGTCGCCGTTCGCGGTGGTGCTGAAGGATGCCCCGGCGCCGAACTGACGCGCGCGCCAAAGCAAAGAAGCCGGCAACGGCCGGCTTCCTGATGACAGCACTGCAAGCGAAAGCTCAGTGCAGCGTGCGCGGGGTATCGTCGTCCTCGTCTTCGTCCACCACTTCAACGCCCGAGGCGCCGTGGGCGTGGCCATGTTCGACTTCCTCGGCGGTGGCCTCGCGCACTTCCGAAACCTTCAGCCAGAAGCGCAGCGCCATGCCGGCCAGCGGATGGTTGCCGTCCAGCACGACCTTGTCCTCGGCCACGTCGGTCACGGTGTAGATGACGGAGTCTTCTTCGTCGCCGTCCTCGGGCATGCCTTCGAACTGCATGCCGACTTCGAGCGGCTCGGGGAAGCGGTTGCGCGGCTCGACCTTCACCAGGTCGGCATCGTAGTCGCCGAACGCGTCTTCCGGCTCCAGCTGCAGCTGTGTCTCGAAGCCGGTGTCATGGCCGTCGAGCGCTTCCTCGATCTTGGGGAACGTGCCATCATAGCCGCCGTGCAAATAGACCATGGCTTCATCTGACTCCTCGATCAGATTGCCTTGCGCGTCCGATAGCTTGTACATCACGGACACCACCGTGTTCTTAGCGATTTTCAATTCTTGACTCCATGAACGATTCCGCATTATACGCGCAGGCCCTGCCCCCTGGCCCCGTCGATCCAGACACTCCGCTCGACCTGCTTGGTGGCATGACGCCTGCTGCATTCATGCGGGATGTCTGGCATCGCAAGCCCTTGCTCATTCGACAGGCGGTGCCGGGAATTGTGCCGCCGGTGTCGCGCGATGCGCTTTTCGACCTCGCCGATCGCGACGATGTCGAATCGCGCCTGGTGACGCACTTCCGCAACCGCTGGAAGCTCGCGCATGGTCCATTTGCGCGCGAAAACCTGCCCGGCGTCAAGACCCGCCAGTGGACCCTGCTGGTACAGGGCGTCAACCTGCACGATGCCGCCGCGGCGGAACTGATGGGCCGCTTCCGCTTCGTGCCCGATGCCCGCCTCGACGACGTGATGATCAGCTACGCCACCGATGGCGGCGGCGTGGGGCCGCACTTCGACTCGTATGACGTGTTCCTGCTGCAAGTCTCGGGCCGGCGCCGCTGGCGCATTTCGTCACAGACCAGCCTCGAGCTGATCCCCGACATGCCGCTGAAGATCCTTGCCGACTTCAGCGCGGAACAGGAATGGGTACTCGAACCGGGCGACATGCTGTACCTGCCGCCGCAATATGCGCACGATGGTATTGCCGAGGGCGAATGCATGACCTGCTCGATCGGTTTCCGCGCGCCCGCCTATCGCGAATTGGCGGGGCACTTCCTGGCGTGGCTGTCGGAAACGGTGGAAGACAACGAGGAGCTCGGCGGTCGTTATGCCGATGCCGGCGAGCGCGCCGCGACCCGTCCCGCGCAATTGCCGGCGGGCATGGCCAAGGCGGTGGCGGAACGGCTCAAGTCACTGCAATGGAACAGCCAGATGGTGTCGGAATTCCTCGGCAGCCATCTGTCCGAGCCCAAGCCTGGCGTTGAATTTGCAGAGATCGCTGACATGCCGTTGCGCCGTTATGCGACACTGGCGTCCCGGCATGGGGTGGTGCTGGCGCCGGCATCGATTGCGCTTTACGACCGGGCCAATTTCTTCCTGAATGGAGAAGCCTACGAGCCGCCGGCCGAATTGATGCCGTGGCTGAAGAAGTTGGCCGATAATCGGCAGCTTAGTGCGCAGGAGGTTGGAAACTGTGCCGAACTGCCCGATCTGATGGAAACATTCCATCACTGGACCCTGGAAGGATGGTTGCAATTGGGGCCGCGGCTGTAATAATGCGTAACATTGCGAATCAGCAAATTTCGGCGCTACACAAGCCGGGAAAACGCGGATATAATCGTTGGCTGGCTAGTACTGTGGACCACTGCATATGTCGGCACCCGGGAGGGCCTAATTTTGCAGTTCAAGAGCGATAATTACCGGTAATTATTCATCGCCTGTTTTTCGTTATTACAAGTTAAAGGACGAACAATGAAGAAGTCTCTCCTGATCGCATCGCTGCTGGCCGCTGTTGCTCTCGCTGCTTGCGGCAAGAAGGAAGAAGCTGCCGCTCCGGCCGCTGACACGGCTGCTCCGGCTGCTACCGCTCCGGCTGCTGAAGCTTCGGCTCCGGCTGCTGAAGCCCCGGCCGCTCCGGCTGCTGACGCTTCGGCCCCGGCTGCTGACGCCTCGGCTCCGGCTGCTGACGCTTCGGCTCCGGCCGCCAAGCAGTAATCGGTTTCTGACCGATAAAAAAACCGGCCTTCGGGCCGGTTTTTGTTTTTGGGGCGCGCCCTCGCACGGCCCCTGCTGCGCCGGGCCTCAGGCCCGCACCGCCTGCCACGCCAGGCCTTCGTCCTGATCCGCCACCAGCACTTCGCTCGGGCTTGCGCCCAGCGCCGCCGCCAGCGCACCGGTGGCCAGCTCGCGCGTGTTGTTCTGCTTGCTCAGGTGGGCCGCCACCACGCGGTTCAGCCCGTCATGGGCTACCTGCGCCAGGATGCTGGCCGCCACTTCATTGGCCAGGTGGCCGAAGTCGCCGCCGATGCGCCGCTTGAGCGAGGCCGGATAGACGGAATTGCGCAGCATCTCGCGGTCATGGTTGCATTCGAGCACCAGCGCATCGACGCCCGCCAGGCGCGTGGTCACGTAAGGCGTTTCCATCCCCGCATCGGTCAGCACACCGAGCCGTGCCTGCCCGTCCGACAGCACGAACTGCACCGGCTCGCGCGCGTCGTGCGGCACGGTGTAGGGCAGCACCTGCAGGCCGCCGATGGCGAAGCCGTGGTCGGCACAGCAAACCCGCACGTCGGCCACGTCGGCGCCGCGCAGGTGCGAGGTGGCCAGCCAGGTGCCGTGGCTGGTATAGACCGTCAGGCGATGGCGCGCGGCAAAGGCATAGGCCGAACCGACATGGTCGCCATGCTCATGCGTGACCAGCACGGCGTCGAGCTGGTCCGGCGTGACGCCCAGGCGCTCCAGGCGCCGGGCGGTCTCGCGGATGCCGAAGCCGCAGTCCAGCAGCACGCGCGTGGTGGTGGTGTGTTCGCGGGATTCGATCAGCAGCGAGTTGCCCTCGCTGCCGCTGCCGAGGAAGGCGAAGCGCATCATGGCCGCGCCCTCCCCGCCAGGCACCGGCCAGGACGGCCGGCTGGCAAGCCAGCACTCATGCGCCGGCTCAGTGCAGTTGCTCGTCGAGCAGCGACAGGATGCGCTTGCCGACTTCGCCGTTCTCGGGCTGGCCGGCGTCGTTGAGCACCGTCACCAGCGTGCCGCTGCCCGTGCCCTTGAGCGAGACGCGGTACTTCTTGGCGGTCTTGGGATCGTCCGGCTTGGTGAACAGCTTGGAGAAGAAGCCGCGGTTGTCGACCGTGTTGCGCGGGTCGACATAGCGCACGTAGTACAGCCCTTGCGCGCGATCGCGGTCTTCGACGGTGAAGTTGACGCGGTCCAGCGACAGCCCCACCGAGCGCCAGGCGCGGTCGAACGGTTCGGGCAGCTGCAGCGCCGGGGCGCCGTTGACCTGGGCCAGGTACGACTTGTTCGGCGCGGCACCGTCGGCGCCGGCAGCGGCAGCGGCACCAGCGGCAGCCGTGGTCCCGGCGGCAGCGGTCGCCGCCGCGGCGGTATTGCCGGCCGGCGTCGGGTTCTGGGCCATGCGGTCGGCCTGCTCCTTCTGCACGCCCAGGCGCTGGGCCAGGCGCGACAGGAATTCGGCTTCCAGCTCAGGATCGGCCGGGCGCGGGGTCCACACCGTGCTCGACTTGTCGATGCCGGTCAGCTGTTCCTGCGCGCCGCGGTGGCTGATGAAGACTTCCAGCGTGCCGTTCTGCGCGCGCTCGACGCGGGTGCGGAACTTGTCGCGCTCCGAGGTCGAGTACAGGCCGTCGAACACCTTGCCGATGGTGTTGCGGATGATGTCCTGCGGGATCTTGGCGCGGTTCTCGGCCCAGTCGGTTTCCATGATGCCGGTCTCGGGCGAGTCCTGCACCAGCAGGAAACCGCTTTCCTGCCAGAAGCCGCGCAGTTGCTGCCACAGCTGGTCGCCGCGCATGCCGTTGCTGATCACCAGCCAGCGCTGGTTGCCGTCGCGCTCCATGCGGATGCCCTGCGCCGACGGCAGCACGTTCTCGGTCGGCGATTGCTCGCGCACCTTGGTGGCCTGGCTGTAGGTCGACAGCGTCGAGGTGCCGTTGGCATCGGGCACCGAATAGCGGCGGTCGCCTTCCAGCTTGGTCAGGTCGGGCGGCACGTCGAGCGTGGGCGTGCGCTTCGAGGCCGACGACTTGTAGTCGATCTTGTCGGGCTGCATGGCCTCGTTGAGGCTGCTGCAGCCGGTCAACACACCGGCTGCAAGCACGGGCACAACCAGGGCGGCGCGGCGGACTTGCGTCGCGCCACGGCGGTTAAGCTTCAGTTTCATTGACACGCAATCCTAGTAGGTAAGGCGGACAGCAGGACGCCGCGGAAAATCAGGCCAGCAGGCCGGCGGCGGCCAGTGCCTTGCGTACGTAGTCGTGGTTGCCCTCGGACAGCGGGGTCAGCGGCAGGCGGATACCGCCTGCCATCTTGCCCATCTGCTGGAGCGCCCACTTGACCGGGATCGGATTGGCTTCGATGAACATGGCCTGGTTCAGCCCGATCAGTTCCATATGCAGGCGGCGCGCGGTCACGACGTCGCCCTTCAGTGCCGCCACGCACATCTCGTGCATCTTGCGCGGCGCCACGTTGGCGGTCACCGAGATATTGCCGTGGCCGCCCAGCAGGATCAGCGCCACCGCGGTGGGATCGTCGCCGCTGTAGATGGCGAAACCTTCCGGCGTGCCCTTGATCAGCTGCGCGGCACGGTCGATATTGCCGGTCGCTTCCTTGACGCCGACGATGCCCGGCACCTGCGCCAGGCGCAGGATGGTCTCGTTGTTCATGTCCGCGACCGTGCGGCCGGGGACGTTGTACAGCAGCACCGGCAGCTCCACCGCCTCGGCGATGGTGCGGAAATGCCGGTACATGCCTTCCTGGGTCGGCTTGTTGTAGTACGGCACGACCTGCAGCGAGGCATCGGCGCCCACCTTCTTGGCGAAGGCGGTCAGCTCGATGGCTTCCTTGGTGGAATTGCCGCCGGTGCCCGCGATGATCGGGATGCGCTTGCCGGCCTGTTCGACGGCAACGCGGATCAGTTCGCAGTGCTCCTCGACGGTCACCGTCGGGGACTCGCCGGTAGTGCCCACGATCACGATGGCGTCGGTGCCTTCGGCAACGTGCCAGTCGACCAGTGCGCGCAGGGCCGGGAAGTCCAGGCTGCCGTCCTCTTGCATCGGGGTGACGATGGCAACGATGCTGCCGGTAATCTGTGTCATAACGTTAGGGAATTCGGGATGCGAATAACGGGATTGTACCGGAACCGCAGGCCGCTTCGACCGCTGCCCGGACAGGGGTTGATACCAACTGTTTCAACGCATGCGGCGCCGTTTGCGCCGACAGCGCGGCGCGGCGCTCAGGGATCGAGCCGGTAGCGTGGCGGCGCGGCCGCACCGGCCGCGGGCGCCGCCTCGCGCACCGCACACAGGCGCTGCACGAAGGCTGTTTTCGGCACTTCGACCACGCCGTCCTCGTAGGCCACCACGCGCAATCCATAGTCACGCGCGACCTCGAGCAGCTCGCCCGGCCGCAGCAGGAAATCCGGCCGCGACGGCTTGCCCACGGTCTCGTTGCCGGCGGCGAAGGTCTCGTAGATCCAGCAACCGCCCGGCGCCAGCGCGGCCGCCAGGTGCGGCCACAGCGGCCGGTGCAGGTAGTTGGTGACGACGATGGCATCGAACGGCGCCTCGCCGGCCAGCGGCCAGTCGCCCTGCTCCAGGTCGGCCACGCGGCCGCTCACTCCGTGCAGGCCGGCCAGGCCGGCGATGGCCTCGGCATCGCGGTCCACCGCCAGCACCTGGTGGCCGCGCGCCGCCAGCCAGTCGGCATGGCGGCCGCCGCCGCAGGCCAGGTCCAGCACCCGCGCGCCCGGACGCAGCAGATGGGCCCAGCGAGTGACCCAGGCGGAGGGCGCGGCAATACCGGTGTGCGACAGTGTCATGGCAGCCCCGGTCAATTGAGCAGCAGCACGATCGGGCGCAGCAGCAGCTCGATCAGCGACATCAGCACATTGACCACCGGCGTCATCCAGATGGTGGTGATCACCCCCGCGGCCACCAGCGCCAGCACCACGAAAATACCATATGGCTCGATGCGCGACACCGCGCGCGCAATGCCTTGCGGCAGCAGCGCGGTCAGCACCCGCCCGCCATCCAGCGGCGGCACCGGGAACAGGTTGAAGGCCGCCACCACCAGGTTGACGCGCACGCCGGCCAGCGCCATCTCGCCGAAAAACGGCTCGCGCACGCCGCCCCAGGTCAGGCCGATCGCCAGCAGCACCCAGACGAAGGCCTGCACCACGTTGCTGGCGGGGCCCGCCAGCGCCACCCACATGCCGTGCCAGCGCGGGTTGCGCAGGCGCTCGAACACCACCGGCACCGGCTTGGCGTAGCCGAACACGAACTGGCCGCTGGTCATGATGTACAGCAGCAGCGGCACGGCGATGGTGCCGATCGGGTCGATATGGCGGATCGGATTCAGGCTGACGCGCCCGAGGGCATAGGCGGTGCTGTCGCCGAACAGCTTGGCCACGTAGCCGTGCGAGGCCTCGTGCAGCGTGATCGCGAACAGCACCGGCAGGGCATAGACCGCGAAGGTCTGGATAAGGGAGGAATCCATGAGCGCTATTGTAGCGGCCCGCCGGCGCCCGGGGCGCACGCTGATGCACCCGACCGCAGGCGCGGCGGCGCCGCGGGTCAGAGGCCGAAGCGGGCGACGTCGCCGCGGCCGGCGCGGACCAGTTCGGGTTCGCCGCCGGTCAGGTCGATCACCGTGGTCGGCTGCGCGGGGGCCGGCCCGCCGTCCACCACCAGGTCGAGCTGTTTCTCCAGCCGCGCCCGGATCTGCGCCGGATCATTGAGCGGTGCCTCGTCGCCCGGCAGCTGCAGCGTCGCCGAGATCAGCGGCTCGCCGGTTTCGCCCAGCAGCGCCAGCGGGATGGCGTGCTCGGGCACGCGCACGCCGATGGTCTTGCGCGCCGGGTGCGACAGCCGCCGTGGCACTTCCTTGGTCGCCTCCAGGATGAATACATAGGGGCCCGGCGTGGCGCCCTTGAGCCAGCGGTACTGGCGGTTGTCGACGCGGGCAAAGTTGCCGAGCTCGGACAGGTCGCGGCACATCAGCGTCAGGTGGTGGCGGTCGTCGATGCCGCGCAGCCGGCGCAGGCGCTCGACCGCGGCCTTGTCGTCGAGCCGGCAGGCCAGCGCATAGCTGGAGTCGGTCGGCAGCGCGACCAGCCCGCCCTTCTGCAGGATCTGGGCCGCCTGCTTGAGCAGGCGCGACTGCGGGTTGAGCGGATGGATCTCGAAGTACTGGGACATGGGCCAGGGAGCGGAGTCGGATGGAACGGAGCGGCATCCGGGGGCTGGCCCCGGCCAGGCGGGGTCCTACCAGTCGTGCCAGACCGGCGTGACCGTGGGCGGCAGCGGCGGCAGCGTGCCGAGTTCCACCCGGCCCTCGCCGGGCCCGTGGAAGTCCGTGCCGCGCGAAGCCAGCAGCCCGTAGTGCCGCGCCACCTCGGCGTAGCGGCGGTACTGGTCGGGGGTATGGCTGCCGGTCACCACCTCGACCGCGCCGCCGCCCAGTGCCGTGAATTCATCGAACAGCGCGTCGTGCTGGGTGTCGGTGTAGTGGTAGCGGCCCGGGTGCGCCATCACCGCAATGCCGCCGGCGGTGCGGATCCAGCCCACCGCTTCGGCCAGGCTGGCCCAGCGGTGGCCGACATAACCGGGACGCCCCTCCGACAGGTACTCGCTGAAGACATCGCCGATGGTGGCGCAGCGGCCCTGGTCGACCAGCCAGCGCGCAAAGTGCGTGCGCGAGATCAGGTCCGGGTTGCCCACGTACTGCAGGGCCCCTTCATAGGCACCATCGATGCCCACCCTCGCCAGCGCATCGGCGATATCGCGCGCGCGTCGCGCGCGGCCCGAGCGGGTCTCGGTCAGGCCATCGATCAGTTCCGGGCAGAACGGGTCGATCTGCAGCCCGACGATATGCACGGTCTGCCCGGCCCAGGTCACCGAGATCTCGACGCCAGGCACATAGCGCATGCCGAATTCCTCGGCGGCGGCGCGTGCCTCGGCCTGCCCGCCCAGCTCGTCGTGGTCGGTCAGCGCCCAGAACGCAACCCCCGCGTCGCGGGCGATCTCCGCCACGGCACGCGGCGCGAGCGTGCCATCGGAAACGGTGGAATGGCAATGCAGGTCGGCATTGATGGCGTGGGCGTTTTGCATGGTGGCAATTCTACTCCCGTCGCCCTTGGCCTGCGCGGCGGCGCCGCCCTCCGGCCGGCCAGGCAAAGCCATGCCGGCAACGCTGGCGTCGGCGGAAAGGCGGCGGCTGCGGGGTATAGTCGGGCTTTGCATCGTCGATTCGCGGGCACCTGGCGTGCCTGCCATGCCCCATGTCCACCGCTACCCCAGCCACCGCTCCCGCCACCGCCCCGGTCACCAGCACCGATGTCCTGATCGTCGGTGCCGGCCCGGTCGGCCTGTTCGCCGCGTTCCAGGCCGGCGTGCTCGGCCTGAAATGTGAACTGATCGATGTGCTCGACCGCGCCGGCGGCCAGTGCACCGAGCTGTATCCGGAAAAACCGATCTACGACATTCCCGCCGTGCCGGGATGCCTGGCGCAGGACCTGGTAGACCGGCTGCTGGAGCAATGCGCCCCGTTCGAATTCCCGATGCACTTCGGCCAGCGCGCCGAAAGCGTCGCCGAAATCCCGGCCCCAGCAGCGCCGGAAGGCCATGCCGGGCACGAGCGCCTGCTGGTGACGACCGACGCCGGCAAGCGCTTCGATGTCGCCGCGGTGCTGGTCTGCGCCGGCGCGGGCGCGTTCGCGCCGCAGCGCGTCTCGCTGCCCGAGGCGCCGGCGCTGGAAGGCCGCCACCTGCACTACGCGGTGCGCGATGTCTCGCACTTCGCCGGCAAGCGCGTGGTGGTCGCCGGCGGCGGCGACTCGGCCCTGGACTGGGCGCTGGCGCTGCGCAAGGTTGCCGCGCGCGTGACGCTGCTGCACCGGCGCGAGGGCTTCCGCGCCGCCGACGGCACCGTCGCCGAGATGCGCCGCGCGGTGGCCGCGGGCGAGATGGATTTCGTGGTCGGCATGCTGGGCGCACTGCGCACCGAAGGTGCGGACGGCGCGCTCAGCGAAGTCGAAGTGCGCACCCGCGACGGCAGCACCGTGCTGCCCGCCGAGGAACTGGTGGCGCTGTACGGCCTGGTGTCCGAGCCCGGCCCGATCGCGCAGTGGGATATGGATATGCGCGCCGGCCGCGTCCTGGTCGACACCACCACCTACGAAAGCTCGCGCCGCGGCGTCTTCGCCGCCGGCGATATCGCGTTCTACCCCAACAAGCAGAAGCTGATCCTGTCGGGATTCCACGAGGCCGCGCTGGCGCTACGCAAGGCCTACCACTACGCCTTCCCGGAAAAGGCGCTGGTGCACGTGCACACCAGCAACAACGCCGCGCTGAAGGAAAAGCTCACGCACGCCTGAAGCCTGCACTGCCGCAGGCGCCGGTATCACCTGCCGGCGCAGAACGATTCCACCAGCTCCGCCACGGCGGCGGGCTGGTCGTGGTGCAGCATGTGGCCGGCGTCCTCCACCACCGCCTCGCGGAAGTCGCGGAAGGCGCGGAAGCGCTGCCTGAATTCGTCGATGGCCTGCTTGTGGGCGATATGGCGCAGCGTCTCCGAATCGCGCGCCTCCACGTGCAGCACCGGCGCGGTGACCTGCTCCCACACCGCCATCACTTCATCGAGCCGGTACAGCATCGGGTTGATCAGCTTGTGGGCGGGATCGCCCAGGATCTCCCAGCGGCCCTCGGCGTTGCGGCGCGACCAGTGCGCGGCCAGGAATGCGGCGCGTTCGTCCGGCAGGCGCGGGTTGGTCTTCTGCAGGCGCGCGGCCACGCCGTCGAGGCTGTCATAGGTCTTCAGCTCGGTGCCTGCGCGCACTTCGTCGAGCCAGCGCGCGTAGCGCCGGGGTGCCTGCTCCGGCCGCGTCGCGGTCATGCCGAAGCCCTCCAGGTCCACCACGCGGCGCACGCGCTGCGGGCGGATGCCGGCATACAGGCAGATCACGTTGGCGCCCATGCTGTGGCCGACCAGGTCGACCTGGCCCTCGGGCGCATAGTGGTCGAGCAGGGCCTCGAGGTCGGCGAGGTAGTCGGCAAACCAGTACGACTGCGTGCCGGGGTAGCGCGTGGGCCAGTCGGTCGCGCCGAAGCCGCGCCAGTCGGGTGCGATCACATGCCAGTCGCCGCGCAGGTGGTCGACCAGGAACTGGAACGACGCGGCCACGTCCATCCACCCATGCAGCATGAACAGCTTGCGCGCGCCGGGCGTGCCCCAGTGGCGCACGTGATAGCGCAGCCCGCGCACCGTGATAAATTCAGACCGCGAGGTTTCCTTGATTGTCATTGTCTCCACCCTTGCGTCGGGATCTTGCCCGCCGCGGGGGTTGGCGGGGAAGCCACGACAAAATAGAACGATCGTTCGCTTGCACGCATTATAGCGGCAGCGGCGCCAGCGCCGCTGGGCGTTTGCGGGTGCACGGACGGACCCAATGGAGACCCGAATGGCCGCAGCTGCCTTGCCGGCAAGCCGGCGCGACGACTATCGCGCCCTGTACGAATCGTTCCGCTGGGAAGTTCCGGCGCAGTTCAACATCGCCGAAGCCTGCTGTGGCCGCTGGGCGCGCGAACCGGCCACCATGGATCGCATCGCGGTCTATACCGAGCACGAGGACGGCCGCCGCAACGCGCACAGCTTTGCCTATATCCAGGCCGAGGCCAACCGCTTGTCGGCGGCGCTGCGCGCGCTGGGCGTGGCGCGCGGCGACCGCGTCGCGATCGTGATGCCGCAGCGCATCGAGACCGTGATCGCGCATATGGCGATCTACCAGCTGGGCGCCATCGCCATGCCGCTGTCGATGCTGTTCGGGCCGGAGGCGCTGGCCTACCGCATCGCGCACAGCGAAGCCGGCGTGGCAATCGCCGACGAGACCTCGATCGACAACCTGCTGGCGGCGCGCCCCGAATGCCCGACGCTGGCCACCGTGATCGCCGCCGGCGATGCCCGCGGCCGCGGCGACCACGACTGGGACCTGCTGCTCGCGGCGCAGCTGCCGAGCTTCGTCGCCGAGCAGACCAAGGCCGACGAGGCCGCGGTGCTGATCTACACCAGCGGCACCACCGGCCCGCCCAAGGGCGCGCTGATCCCGCACCGCGCGCTGATCGGCAACCTGACCGGCTTCGTCTGCTCGCAGAACTGGTATCCGCAGCACGACGACGTGTTCTGGAGCCCGGCCGACTGGGCCTGGACCGGCGGCCTGTGGGACGCGCTGATGCCGGCGCTGTACTTCGGCAAGCCGATCGTCGGCTACCAGGGCCGCTTCTCCGCCGAGCGTGCGTTCGAGCTGCTGGAGCGCTATGCCGTCACCAACACCTTCCTGTTCCCGACCGCGCTTAAGCAGATGATGAAGGCCTGTCCCGAGCCGCGCCGGCACTACGACATCCGCCTGCGCGCGCTGATGAGCGCCGGCGAGGCCGTGGGCGAGACCGTGTTCGGCTGGTGCCGCGACGCGCTCGGCGTGCTGGTCAACGAGATGTTCGGCCAGACCGAGATCAACTACATCGTCGGCAACTGCACCGCGCAGAACGACGACGCACGGCTGGGCTGGCCGGCCCGGCCGGGTTCGATGGGTCGCCCCTACCCCGGCCACCGCGTGCAGGTGATCGACGACGAAGGCCGCCCCTGCGCGCCGGGCGAGGACGGCGAGGTGGCGGTGTGCGCCACCGACAGTGTCGGCCATCCGGACCCGGTGTTCTTCCTCGGCTACTGGAAGAACGAAGCCGCCACCGCGGGCAAGTACACCGAGCGCGATGGCTTGCGCTGGTGCCGCACCGGCGACCTGGCGCGCGTCGATGCCGACGGCTACCTGTGGTACCAGGGGCGTGCCGACGATGTGTTCAAGTCGTCGGGCTACCGCATCGGGCCGAGCGAGATCGAGAACTGCCTGCTCAAGCATCCGGCGGTGTCCAACTGCGCCGTGGTCCCGTCGCCCGATCCCGAGCGCGGCGCGGTGGTCAAGGCCTTCGTGGTGCTGACGCCGTCGGTGGCGCGTTCGTTCGACGGCGACGCCGCGCTGGTCGCGGAACTGCAGGCCCACGTGCGCGGCCAGCTGGCGCCGTACGAATATCCGAAGGCGATCGAATTCATCGACCAGTTGCCGATGACCACCACGGGCAAGATCCAGCGGCGGGTATTGCGGTTGCTGGAAGAGGAGCGTGCGGGCAAGCGCGCCTAGCCGCTAGGCGCGGCCCTGGCCGGCAGGAAAGAGCCGCGCGCTCAGAAAATCGACCAGCGCCCGGACCTTGGGCGAGGGATGCCTGCTCGCCGGCCAGAGCACATGAAAGGCCTTGGCCGGCCCCACGTGGCCGGGCAGTACCTGGCACAGGCTGCCATCGGCCAGTTGCTGCTGGATGGCGAAATCCGGCAGGCAGGCAATGCCCAGGCCGCGCAGCGCAAAACACAGGCGCGTCTCGATGTTGTTGCAGATCATCGAGGTCGGCAGTGCCAGCTCGGGCTCGCCTGGCGCGCGCCGCAGCGGCCATGGCTCGAGCTTGCCGGTGTGGGGAAAGCGGTAATGCAGGCAAGCATGGCCGGCCAGGTCGGCCGGCACCTTCGGTGTGCCACGCAGCGCGAGGTATTCCGGCGAGGCCACCAGCATCGCCTGGAACGCGCCGAGCCGCCGCGCCGACAGACGCGAGTCGGCGGGCTCGCCGGTCCGGACCACCGCATCGAAACCATCCTCGATGACATCGACCAGCTGGTCCGTGAAATCCAGGTCTAGCTCGATCTCCGGATACGCGCGCATGAAATCGCTCAGCACGGGCAAGACCAGTGAACTGACCAGCGGCAGGCTCACGCGCAGGCGGCCGCGCGGCGCCGCGGTGGCTTGGGCCAATTCGAGCTCCGCCGCTTCGACCTCGGCCAGCACCCGGCGGCTGCGCTCGAGGAACAGCGCGCCTTCGGCCGTCAGCGTGACGCTGCGCGTGCTTCGATGGAACAGCCGCACGCCAAGCCGCTCTTCCAGCCGCGCCACGCTCTTGCCGACGGCTGAGGCCGACACCCCCAGCAGGCGCCCCGCCGCGACAAAGCTGCGGCTCTCGGCTACCTGCACAAACACCGCGAAGCCACTGAGGCTGTCCATGACGCCCTCCGATTACGGACATAAGGTTCCGGAGAAAAAGGAACTGTAGCCCACTTTTTCTTTAATGGCGGCTTCCTTATCGTGGGCGGGTCGGTACGAGCGCACGTCAGGCTAATTTGCCGCCGACCTGCGTGACGCCGTCCATGGCCTCTCCCGGCTGCGTCGCAGCCGTCGACCCCTTCATAACTTTCCGCCTGGGCCCCAACATGACCACAGCCACCAACCCGCTTGCCGGCGATGCCCACCAGGGCGCGCAACCTGTTCCGCTACCGCTTCCGGCCCTGCTTGCGCTCGCCGTCGCCGGCTTCATCACTGTCCTGACCGAGGCCTTGCCGGCGGGACCGCTGCCCCAGATCGGCAAGGGCCTCGCCATCTCCGAGCCGCTTGCCGGACAGCTCGTCACGATCTACGCCTTCGGTTCGCTGGTGGCCGCCATGCCGCTGACGGCGGCCACGCAAGGGCTCCGGCGACGGCCGCTGCTGCTGCTTGCCATCGCCGGCTTTGCCGTCGCCAATGCCGTGACGGCCTGGTCCGGCAACTATGTCCTGACGATGGCTGCACGCTTTGTTGCGGGGGTATCGGCCGGCTTGCTGTGGGCGCTGCTGGCCGGCTATGCCGCGCGCATGGTTCCCGACCACATGAAGGGCCGCGCCATTGCCGTCGCCATGGTCGGCATCCCCCTGGCCTTGTCGCTGGGTGTGCCATCGGGGACCTTCCTCGGTGCCATCCTGGGCTGGCGGGCATGCTTCGGCATCATCAGCGCGATGACGTTGGGCCTGATTGCCTGGGTGCTGGCCAGCGTGCCGGATTTTGCCGGCCAGCCCGCGGGCCAGCGGCTGCCGCTCGCGCGCGTGTTCACGCTGCCGGGCGTCCGTCCCGTGCTGTTCGTGACGCTCGCCTTCGTGCTGGCGCACAACGTCCTCTACACCTATATCGCGCCGTTCCTGCGCGCGGCGAACGGCGGGGCACGGCTGGATCTTGTACTGTTCGTGTTCGGCGTGGCCTCGCTCGGCGGCATCTGGATCACCGGCGTGCTGATCGACAAGTGGCTGCGGCTGCTGACGCTGGCCAGCACGCTGCTGTTCGGGCTGTCAGTGCTGGCGCTTGCGGCCGCGGGCGCGCACCCTGCGGTGGTCTATGCCGCCGCGGCTACCTGGGGCCTGGGCTTTGGCGGCGTCGCCACGCTGTTCCAGACGGCGCTGGCGGCGACCGCCGGCAAATCCGCGGACGTGGCGCAGTCGATGCTGGTCACGGCCTGGAACATCGCCATCGCCGGCGGCGGTGTCGTCGGAGGGCTGCTGCTCGATGGCTTCGGCATCGGCGCATTCCCGCCCGTGCTGGTGGCGCTGCTCGCGGCAGCATGGCTGGCGGTTTGGTCGGCGCGCAAGCATGGTTTCCCGTCGCACCGCTGAATCGGTGGACGGCAGGCCTAGCCGGCCGAAGCCTCGAGCCACGCCAGTTCGTCCTCGTCGAAGCCGGCCGCGCGACGCGCCTCGAGGTTGAAGGGCCCGCGCAGCTTCGGCGCGCGGTACTGCTCGGCCAGTTGCGCGTAGGTGGCGACGGGATCGAGCCCGCGCTGCGCGCACAGCCAGCGGTACCAGTGGTTGCCGATGGCGACGTGGCCGACCTCATCGCGCAGGATGATGTCGATGATGGCCGCGGCGGCGTGGTCGCCGGCGCCGGCCAGCCGCGCGCGCACCGGCGGCGAGGCGTCGAGCCCGCGCGCCTCGAGCGTGCGCGGCACCAGCGCCATGCGCGCGAGCACGTCGCCGGCGGTCTTGTCGGTCATCTCCCACAGGCTGTTGTGGGCCGGGAAGTCGCCGTAGGCGGCGCCGAGCGTGCCGAGGTGGTCGGCCAGCAGCGTGAAGTGGTAGGCCTCTTCTTCGGCCACGCGCAGCCAGTCGCGGTAATACGCGGGCGGCATGCCGGCAAAGCGCCAGGCTGCGTCCAGCGCCAGGTTGATGGCATTGAGCTCGATATGGCACAGCGCGTGGATCATCGCCGCGCGCCCGGCCGGGGTCTGCAGCGAGCGGCGCCGCTCGACGTGCTGGGGCGCCACCAGCACCGGCCGCGCCGGCCGGCCCGGGATCGCGTGGATGGCCTCGGCATGGATCACCTCGCCCGCTTCCAGGTCGGCATCGGACAACGTCATGACGTGGCGATAAAGTGCGCGCGCCGCCACGGCCTTGTCGCGCGGATCCGTCAGGCACAGCACCGCCAACGCCTGCCGGCGGGGCGAAGAAGACGGGTCAGGCAGCGCGGCGGCGGGTGTTTTTTCTGGCATGGGCGTAAAATCCGGGTCTGCCGCCATTGTAGGGCCTGGCCGGCGCCCGCCTGCCTGCCGGTCACACCAGCGACGCAGCCCGGGGCGCCGCCCCGTTCCCCCGCGCTGGCCCTTTAAAGTCCGGCGGCAACCCCCACTTCAACAAAAGCCATTCGTGCAGGAGACCTCATGGCGCTTTACCAGCTCGGCGACGTCAAGCCCAGTATCGACAGCGAAGCCTACGTGGCCCCCGAAGCCACCATCATCGGCAACGTGACCCTCAAGTCCCGCGCCAGCGCCTGGCCCGGTGTCGTGATCCGCGGCGACAACGAGCCGATCGTGGTCGGCGCGGACACCAATATCCAGGAAGGTTCGGTGCTGCATACCGACCCGGGCTGCCCGCTGACGCTGGGCGACAAGGTCTCGATCGGCCACCAGGCCATGCTGCACGGCTGCACGGTCGGCGAAGGCTCGCTGATCGGCATCCAGGCCGTGGTGCTGAACCGCGCCGTGATCGGCAAGGAATGCCTGGTGGGCGCGGGCGCCGTGGTGACCGAGGGCAAGGTGTTCCCGGATCGCTCGCTGATCCTGGGCGCGCCCGCCAAGGTGGTGCGCCAGCTGACCGATGCCGACGTCGCCAACCTGTACCGCAACGCCGAGACCTACGCCACGCGGCAGGCCCTGTACAAGCAACAGCTCAAGCGGATCGGCTGACGACCGCCGAGCCTCTACCGAAACCCGACCGATTATTGTGACCGATACCACCACCCCCGACACCCTGCAGAAGTTCCTGTTCGACGCGGCCCCCGTGCGCGGCGAGCTGGTGCGCATGGAAGCCACCTGGCAAGAAGTGCTCGGCCGCCACAGCTACCCTGCCCCGGTGCGCCGGCTGCTGGGCGAGATGATGGCCGCCGCGGCGCTGCTGTCGGCCAACCTGAAGTTCAACGGGGCGCTGGTGATGCAGCTGCACGGCGACGGCCCGGTGCGCATGCTGGTGGTGGAATGCCTGTCCGACCTGTCGATGCGCGCCACCGCCAAGCTGGCCGAGGGCGCGCAGGTGGCCGACGATGCCACGCTGGCGCAGATGGTCAACGCCCACGGCCACGGCCGCTTTGCCATCACGCTGGATCCGAAGGACAAGCTGCCGGGCCAGCAGCCGTACCAGGGCATCGTGCCGCTGGCCGACGCGCACGGCCCGCTGGGCTCGATCAGCGCCGTGCTGGAGCACTACATGCAGGCCTCCGAGCAACTCGACACGCGCCTGTGGCTGGCCGCCGACGACCATGTAGCCGCCGGCATGCTGCTGCAGAAGCTGCCGGCCTACGGCGGCACCGCCGAAGTCGGCGAGACCGGCGCGCCGCTGGCCAGCCACGCCAGGGCGCAGGACCTCGACACCTGGGACCGCGCGGTGCAGCTCGGCACCACGCTGAAGGCCGGGGAACTGCTGGCCGAGACGCCCGACACGCTGCTGCGCCGCCTGTTCTGGGAAGACCTGCAGGACACCGGCCTGCGAGTATTTGAGCCGCTGACGCCGCATTTCTACTGCAGCTGCTCGCGCCCGAAGGTGGCCGGCATGCTGCAGTCGCTGGGTCAGGCCGAGATCGAAAGCATCATCGCCGAGCGCGGCCATGTCGAGATCCACTGCGACTTCTGCGGCCAGCGCTATGAGTTCGACCCGGTCGACTGCGCGCAGCTGTTCTCGGCCACGCCGGTCGCCACCGGCGCCGGCGCGGGTGCCAGCCAGCACCACTGACCCGCCTTCGGCAGCGCCTGCGTGCGCTGCCGCACCGGCGCGGGTGAGGCGGGATGGCCGGCGGTCGGCGCGATGGAAACATCGGTGTTGCCGCCCGGTCCAACGGCTGTACGATGGCAGCATCCAGCTGCCGGTCAGCGAGCCTGAGAACCGCCATGTCCGCCCGAGCCAACCCTCCCCTGCCCGACTTCGCATTCCGTGCCCGTCATCCGTGGCGCGGCGCCGCGGCATGCGCCGCGCTCGGCGCGCTGCTGCTGGCCGCCGGCTGCGCGCAGATCCCGCGCGACGCCAATGGCTCGCCGCCCACCGCGCGGCTGGCACCCAACGCGATACCGCCGGCACCGCTGAACGCCGAAGACAGGCAGAGACTCGACGAACTGAACCAGCAGGTGCTGCGCGACCAGGCCGCAGCGATCGCGCTGGACCAGCAGGCCGCGGCCGCGCGCTACGCCTATCCCAACACCAGCTGGAACCTGTTTTACGGGGGATGGGGTGGCGGCGGCTGGGGCGGCGGCGTCAGCGTCGGCATGCCCGGCTGGGGCTGGGGCGGCTATCCGTACGGCTGGTGGTGAAGGAGATCCTGCTGGCTGAAGGCAAGCCGCCGGCAAGGCGCAGTGAACCGATGCTACGCGTGGTGCTTAGTGGCCGCCCCGGCCGGCTACCGAATTCGCCGGCGGCGGCAGCGGCGGCGTGGCGCTGACCTTGGGCGCCGGCGCGACGAACTGCACGAAGACCTCGCCTTCGCGCACCATGCCCAGCTCATAGCGGGCGCGTTCTTCGATGGCACCGGTGCCGTCCTGCAGGTCGGCCACTTCGCCTTCCAGCTTGGCGTTGCGCAGCTTGAGCGTCTGGTTGCGGGTGCCCTGCTCGGTCAGCTGGCGGTTCAGATCCCACACGCGCAGCCAGCCGCCCTTGCCGAGCCAGAGCGGATACTGGATGGCAAGCAGCAGCACGAACAACAGCAGCGAAATCAGGCGCATGAAAGGTGGCGGACAGGAATTTCCGCACAATGATCTGCGAACTCCGCCTGGAAGGCAATTGCCAGGCAGATTTCGATACAAAAACGGCGGCGGCCAGGATGTCCCGGCCGCCGCCATGCCATTTGCCCGCTGCCGCTCCCGCTGGCGCGGGAACGACGCGGCAAACCGTCAGCGCAGGTTGTAGAACGCGCCCTTGCCCGGGTAGCTGGCGATATCGCCCAGGTCTTCCTCGATGCGCAGCAGCTGGTTGTACTTGGCCATGCGGTCCGAGCGCGACAGCGAGCCGGTCTTGATCTGGCCGGCATTGGTGCCGACGGCGATGTCGGCGATGGTGCTGTCCTCGGTTTCGCCCGAGCGGTGCGAGATCACGGCGGTGTAGCCGGCGCGCTTGGCCATCTCGATCGCGGCGAAGGTCTCGGTCAGGGTGCCGATCTGGTTGATCTTGATCAGGATCGAGTTGCCGATGCCCTTCTCGATGCCTTCCTTCAGGATCTTGGTGTTGGTGACGAACAGGTCGTCGCCGACCAGCTGCACGCGCGAGCCGAGCTTGTCGGTCAGGGTCTTCCAGCCGTCCCAGTCGCCTTCGGCCATGCCGTCCTCGATCGACACGATCGGGAACTTGTCGCACAGGTTGGCCAGGTAGTCGGCGAACTGCGTCGAGCTCAGCTTCAGGCCTTCGCCTTCCAGCTGGTACACGCCTTCGGCCTCGTGGTAGAACTCGCTGGCGGCGCAGTCCAGCGCCAGCAGCACGTCCTCGCCGGCACGGTAGCCAGCCTTCTCGATGGCCTGCACGATGGTGTTCAGGCACTCTTCATTGGACGAGAAGTTGGGGGCGAAGCCGCCTTCGTCGCCCACCGCGGTGGACATGCCCTTGTCGGCCAGGATCTTCTTCAGCGCGTGGAAGATCTCGGCGCCGCAGCGCAGCGCTTCGCGGAAGCTGGTCTGCGACACCGGCATGACCATGAATTCCTGGATGTCCAGGCTGTTGTTGGCGTGCGCGCCGCCGTTGACGATGTTCATCATCGGCACCGGCAGCTGCATCGCGCCCGAACCGCCGAAGTAGCGGTACAGCGGCAGGCCGGCTTCCTCGGCGGCGGCCTTGGCCACCGCCATCGACACCGCCAGCATGGCGTTGGCGCCCAGGCGGCCCTTGTTCTCGGTGCCGTCGAGGTCGATCAGGGTGCGGTCCAGGAAGGCCTGCTCGGAGGCGTCCAGGCCCATGATGGCTTCGGAGATCTCGGTGTTGATATGCTCGACCGCCTTCAGCACGCCCTTGCCCAGGTAGCGACCCTTGTCGCCGTCGCGCAGCTCGATGGCTTCGCGCGAACCGGTCGACGCGCCCGACGGTACCGCGGCGCGGCCCATCACGCCGGATTCCAGCAGCACGTCGCACTCGACCGTGGGATTGCCGCGCGAGTCGAGAACCTCGCGACCGATGATATCTACGATTGCACTCATGAATTCCTCTCTGACTGTTGATTCTTGCTGCTGCTGATCACTTCAACCTGCGCGCGTGTCAGGCGCATGTCATGGGCGCAGCGCTGCGCGCATGACGGCTGCCTGGCGCCAGCCGGCTCAGGCGGCGCCTTCGACCACGATCATGTTCATCTTCGCCGCATGCTCGCGCGACTTGCGCGCGGCGCGGTAGGCCTCGCCGTCGTGGAAGGCCTTGGCGGCGTCATAGCTGGGGAATTTCAGCACCACCACGCGCGTCGGCGCCCAGTCGCCCTCGAGCGGCTCGGTCTTGCCGCCGCGCACCAGCACCTCGGCGCCATGGATCTGCATGGCCTTGCTCGAAAGCACCTTGTATTGCTCGTACTGCTGGGGGTCGGTCACGTCGACGTAGGCGATGATAAAGCCCGCGGCCATGGAGAATCTCCCGATTTTTTGTATTGTCTTTCGATATGGTTTGTCACCGCCGGCATCCGTGACCGGCGCGGCGGCGACAAGCCGGGCCGGCTCAGGCGCAGGCCGGCCAGCCGAAGTTGTCTTCCAGGAAGCCGGCGCGCTTGACCAGCGTGTCGAGTTCCTTGAGCACGGACAGCAGTTCCTTCATGCGCGACAGCGGCACCGCGTTGGGGCCGTCGGACATGGCCTTGCTCGGGTCCGGATGCGTCTCCATGAACAGTCCCGCGACGCCGGTGGCGACCGCGGCACGCGACAGCACCGGCACGAACTCGCGCTGGCCGCCCGAGCTGGTGCCCTGCCCGCCCGGCAGCTGCACCGAGTGGGTGGCGTCGAACACCACCGGGGCGCCGGTCTCGCGCATGATCGCCAGCGAGCGCATGTCCGACACCAGGTTGTTGTAGCCGAACGAAACGCCACGCTCGCAGGCCATGAAGACATCGTCGGGCAGACCGGCTTCGCGCGCGGCATCGCGCGCCTTGTCGATCACGTTCTTCATGTCGTGCGGCGCCAGGAACTGGCCCTTCTTGATATTCACCGGCTTGCCGCTCTGCGCGCAGGCCCGGATGAAATCGGTCTGGCGGCACAGGAACGCCGGGGTCTGCAGCACGTCGACCACGGCGGCGACGGGCTTGATCTCGTCGATCTCGTGGATGTCGGTCAGCACCGGCACGCCGATCTCGCGCTTGACGTGGGCCAGGATCTCGAGGCCCTTTTCCATGCCAAGGCCGCGGAACGACTTGCCCGACGAGCGGTTGGCCTTGTCGAACGACGACTTGTAGATGAACGGGATGCCGAGCTCGGTGGTGATGGCCTTGAGCTCGCCCGCGGTATCCAGCGCCATCTGCTCGGACTCGATCACGCACGGACCGGCGATCAGGAAGAACGGCTGGTCGAGGCCGGCCTCGAATCCACAGAGTTTCATGACTGTCTCTCCTGCTTGCGCCGGGCCTTACGCGCCCTTGCGCTGCTGGCTGGCCAGCGCGGCTTCGACGTAGGCCTTGAACAGCGGATGGCCGTCGCGCGGGGTCGAGGTGAATTCCGGGTGGAACTGGACGCCGACGAACCACGGGTGCATCGCCTCGGGCAGCTCCATCATCTCCGGCAGGTTCTCGGTCGGGGTGCGCGCCGAGATCACCATGCCGGCCTTTTCCAGCGTCGGCACGTAGTGGTTGTTGACCTCGTAGCGGTGGCGGTGGCGCTCGTTGACCTCGGCGCCGTAGATGGCGTGGGCCTTGGTGCCTGCCTTGACCGGCACGCGCTGCGCGCCCAGGCGCATGGTGCCGCCCAGGTCGGAATCGGCCGAGCGCTGCTCGACCTTGCCTTCGCGGTCGACCCACTCGGTGATCAGCGCGACCACCGGGTGCTCGGTTTCCAGGTTGAACTCGGTCGAGTTGGCGTCGGCCATGCCGGCCAGGTGGCGGGCAAACTCGATCACCGCCAGCTGCATGCCCAGGCAGATGCCCAGGTAGGGGATCTTGTTCTCGCGCGCGTACTGGATCGCGCGGATCTTGCCTTCGGTGCCGCGCTTGCCGAAGCCGCCCGGCACCAGGATCGCGTCCAGCGGAGCCAGCACTTCGAGGTGGCCCGATTCCAGTTCCTCGGAATCGATGTACTCGATATTGACGCGCGTGGCGGTGTGCATGCCGGCGTGGCGCAGCGCCTCGATCAGCGACTTGTACGACTCGGTCAGGTCGACATACTTGCCGACCATGCCGATGGTGATCTCGTGCTCGGGATTTTCCTGGGCGTTGACCAGCTTCTGCCACATCGACAGGTCGGCCGGCTTCGGATCCAGGCGCAGTTCCTCGCAGATCAGGCGGTCCAGGCCCTGCTCGTTGAGCATCTGCGGGATCTTGTAGATGCTGTCTGCGTCCCACACCGAGATCACGGCGTCCTGCGGGATATTGGCGAACAGCGAGATCTTGGCGCGCTCGTCGTCCGGGATCGGGCGGTCGGCGCGGCACAGCAGCGCGGTAGGCGAGATGCCGATTTCGCGCAGCTTCTGCACCGAGTGCTGGGTCGGCTTGGTCTTCAGCTCGCCGGCGCTGGCGATGAACGGCACCAGCGTCAGGTGCACGAAGGCGCAGTGGTTGCGGCCCATGCGCAGGCTCATCTGGCGCGCGGCTTCCAGGAACGGCAGCGATTCGATGTCACCCACGGTGCCGCCGATTTCGACCAGCGCCACGTCGGCCTTGCCGTCGTGCGACGCGGCCGCGCCCTTCTCGACGAAGGCCTGGATCTCGTTGGTGATATGCGGGATCACCTGCACGGTCTTGCCCAGGTATTCGCCGCGGCGCTCCTTGCGGATCACCGATTCGTAGATCTGGCCGGTGGTGAAGTTGTTCGACTTGCGCATCTTGGCCGAGACGAAGCGCTCGTAGTGGCCGAGATCGAGGTCGGTTTCCGCACCGTCTTCCGTGACAAACACCTCGCCATGCTGGAAAGGGCTCATCGTGCCGGGATCGACGTTGATGTAGGGATCGAGCTTGAGGAGGGTGACTTTGAGGCCGCGCGACTCAAGAATGGCCGCGAGCGAGGCAGCAGCGATGCCCTTGCCGAGAGAAGAGACGACGCCACCGGTGACGAAGACGAATTTGGTCATAAACCGAGCTTGCCGGGGAAATCGGGATTATACATGAGAGCCCGTTCCCCGCCGACCCGGAAATTGTGACAGCAGCCCGCCTCCGGCGTGCCGATCGCCAGGGCGCGACCGCGTTGCCGGCGTGCTGCGGCGCATGCGCCGCACGCCGGCTCAGCGCCCCTGCTCGCGCATCGCGCCGATCAGTTCGCGCACCAGCTGCGCGGTCTGCTGCGGGCGTTCCATCGGGTACAGGTGGCCGCCCTCGATAAAGCGCAGGTTGGGCCCGACCAGCCGCCGCGTCGCCCCCAGGCCGCACTGCCGCACCTCGCGCGAGCGCGTGCCGGCGACGAAGCCGACCGGCACCGGCGCGCCGCGCGCGACCTTGCGCCCGAGGCTGGTCGGCAGCGTGCGGTAGATCCAGTATTCGACCTCGCGGTCGAAGCGCAGCCGGCGCTCGCTGTCCTTGCCGGTGGGCTCGGTGCCGTGGATGGCATAGTCGCGCAGCACTTCCTGGTCCCACACCGCGAAATTGGGCTTGGCGCGGAAGTGTTCCCACACCGCCTCGGCATCCGGCCAGTGCGTGCGCCGGTTTTTGGTCACCGCCGCCGGGCCCGGCTTTTCATCGATGCCCAGCATCTGCGCGGTCTTCAGCAAGGAAGCGCGCCAGCCGGCGATGATCGGCGAATCCAGCATGACCACGCCGCGCACCCGCTCCGGGCGGCGCAGCGCCGCCATCAGCGACAGGAAACCGCCCAGCGAATGGCCCACCAGCCACACCGGCTGGCGGTACTGGCGGTCGATGTCGCCCAGCAGCTCTTCCACCAGGTGCGGCCAGCCGCGTGTCACCGGGAATTCCGGCTGGTGGCCGTAGCGGTCCACGGCGCGGAACTCGAACTCGCCGTCGAGCTCGCCGAACAGCTTGCGGTAGGTCGTCACCGGGAAGCCGTTGGCGTGGGAAAAATGGATGATCTCGCGCATGCCTGCCGCCCCTCAGTCCGGCTTGCGCGGATGCACGCGCCTGGCCCGCACCGGCTGGGCCCAGCGGTCGGCCTCGCCGGAGCGCGCCAGCGAGAATTCCGCGGGCGCGGCCGGATCCCATTCCGGGTTATGGATCTCGCCGAAGACCTGGCGCAGGCGATGGCCCCACGTGTCGCGGATCATGCGGAAGTAGGCGTTGCGCTCGTCGATATTGACAAAGTGATTCACCTGCAGCGAATCGGCTTCATAGACCAGCAGGTCCAGCGGCAGGCCCACCGAGATATTCGACTTCAGCGTCGAGTCCATCGAGATCAGCGCGCACTTGGCCCCTTCCGCCAGCGGCAGCGACGGATGCACGACGCGGTCGACGATGGGCTTGCCGTACTTGGCCTCGCCGATCTGGAAGTAGCAGTTCTCGGGCGTGGCCTCGACGAAGTTGCCGGCCGCGTAGATATTGAACAGCCGCGCCCGCTCGCCGCGCACCTGGCCGCCGAAGATCAGGCTGACATTGAACTCGATGCCGGCGTCGCGCAGCGCGTGGGCGTCGCGCCGGTGCACCTGGCGCACCGCCTCGCCGACGATCGAGGCGGCCTCGAACATGTCGCGCGCGGTCCACAACGAACGCTTCTCGTCATGGTCCTCGATCAGGATCTGGCGCACCGACTGGCTGATGGCCAGGTTGCCCGCGGTCATCAGCACCATCACCCGGTCGCCGGGCTCCTCGAACACGGTCATCTTGCGCGCGGTCGAGATGGCGTCTACCCCGGCATTGGTGCGGGAGTCGGACAGGAATACCAGGCCGGCATCCAGCCGCATGGCTACACAATACGTCATGGTTTGTCTTGGTGTTCTTGGTGGCGGCCGGCCCGGGCCGGCAGTGGCCTGCATCACTCCGGATTCTAGCGCCCATGCACCGGCACCGCGCCGCGTCTGGAAGCAAGCACCTAATCAGTTCGAAAGTGGCGTGATGATTACATTGACTTCCAGCGTTTCGCCCGCACCGCCTTCGAGGATGCCCCGCACTGGTGCCGCCGACGCGTAATCGCGCCCCACTGCCAGCCGGATATGGCGCTCGTCGGTCAGGCAGCCGTGCGTGATGTCGATGCTGCACCAGATCTGGCCGGCCGGGTCCAGGCATACGTCGGCCCAGGCATGGCTGGCCAGTTCGGTGGCGGCCGGGTCATAGAAATATCCGCTGACATAGCGCGCCGGAATGCCCAGCGCGCGGCACGCCGCCACCATCACCTGCGCCTGGTCCTGGCACACCCCGCTGCCCAAGGCGAAGGCCTCCGCGGCCGAGGTGCCGACATCGGTGGTATTGGGCTTGTAGCGCACGCGCTCGCCGATGCCGCGCGCCAGCGCCAGCAGCGCATCGATATTGTGCCCCGCCGCCAGGAACGGCGCGGCAAACGCCCGCATCGGCGCCGGCGCCGTGGTCAGCGGCGTGCTGCCGAGGAAATACAGCGGCGAGACCCGCGCCTCGCCGTCCGGCGGCGCATCGCAGAACGCATGGTGCCCGTCGCGGTCGAGCTCGCCATGCGGCGGCAGCACTTCGACCTCGCCGCTGGCCTCGATGGCGATGGTGCTGGCGGGCCCGGCCACTGTGAAGTTGTGCACGATGTTGCCGAAGCCATCGCGCGCCGCCGAGGGGTTGCCGGGCGTCGACAGTTGCCAGTGGTCCACGGTCTGCAGCGGGCCCGAGCGCGGCTGCAGACGCACTTCGTGCACGCTGCGCCGCACCGGTTCGGTGTAGCGGTAGACGGTATGGTGGTGGATCTTGTATTTCACGGTATCAGGGCGCGGCGGCGGCACGGGGGGCTGCCCGCGGCCCGGCTCAGGCGGCCTGCAGCGGCACCAGGAAGTCCCTGCTGATGCCGTTGCCGAGGTCGCCGATGCGCTCCAGGAAGCTGGTCAGGTACGCATGCAGGCCGACGGCAAAGATATCGTCGATGCGCGCGTACTTCAGGTCGGCGTGGAGTTTACCAGCCTGCCGCTCGGTTTCCGCCGAATGCTGGTTGCGCACCGTATGCAGGATCGCCACCACCTCGTCCATGCTCGACACCAGCGAACGCGGCATGTCCGGGCGCAGGATCAGCAGTTCAGCCACGCGCTGCGGCGTGATCACCGCGCGATAGACCTTGCGGTAGACCTCGAAGCCCGACACCGAGCGCAGGATCGCCGCCCAATGATAAAAATCGTTGTGGGCGCCCTGGTCGGGATTGGCCTCGGGCTCCTCGCCCTCCCGGCCGTTGGACGCCTGGAACTTGACGTCGAGAATGCGCGCGGTATTGTCGGCGCGCTCCAGGAAGGTGCCCAGCCGCATGAAATGAAAGGCATCGTCCTTGAGCATGGTGCCGAACTGTACCCCGCGCGCCAGGTGCGAGCGGAACTTGACCCATTCGAAGAAGCGCGCCGGGTCTTCCTTCAGCACGCCGTCGGCAATCAGCCGCTGCACCTCCAGCCAGGTGGTGTTGACGGTTTCCCAAACCTCGGTGGTGAGCGAGCCGCGCACCGCGCGCGCGTTCTCGCGCGCCGCGCGCAGACAGCTCATGATCGACGAGGCATTGGTCATGTCGCGCACCATGAAGTCGATCACGTCGTCGCGCGACAGCAGGCCGTACTTGTGGTCGAACACCTCGGTCAGCTCCGAGATATCGAGCATGGCCCACCAGCCCTGCTCGGCCACTTCAGCCGATTGCGGCAGCAGCGAGGTCTGGTAGTTGACGTCGAGCATGCGCGCGGTGTTCTCCGCGCGCTCGGTGTAGCGGGCCATCCAGAACAGGTGGTCGGCGGTGCGGCTCAGCATGCGGGCTCTCCCGAATCGTCGTTCATCGTTCCAGCACCCAGGTGTCCTTGGTGCCGCCACCCTGCGAGGAATTCACCACCAGCGAACCCTCGCGCAGCGCCACGCGCGTCAGCCCGCCCGGCACCATGCGCACCTCCTTGCCCGACAGCACGAACGGGCGCAGGTCGATATGGCGCGGCGCGATGCCGGCCTCGACATAGGTCGGGCAGGTCGACAGCGCCAGCGTGGGCTGCGCGATGTACTGCTCCGGCCTGGAGCGGACCACCTCGCGGAAGGCATCGATCTCGGCGCGCGTCGCTGCCGGCCCGACCAGCATGCCGTAGCCGCCGGCGCCATGGGTTTCCTTGACCACCAGCTCGGCCATATGGTCCAGCACGTACTGCAGATCCTCGGCGCGCCGGCACATATAGGTCGGCACGTTGCTGAGGATGGCCTCTTCGCCCAGGTAGAAGCGGATCATGTCGGGCACATACGGGTAGATCGACTTGTCGTCGGCGACGCCGGTGCCGATGGCATTGCAGATGGTCACGTTGCCGGCGCGGTAGACCGACAGCAGCCCCGCGGCGCCCAGTGCGGAATCGGGGCGGAACGCGAGCGGGTCGAGGAAGTCATCGTCGACGCGACGGTAGATCACGTCGATGCGTTGCGGCCCCTGCGTGGTGCGCATGAACAGGTGGTTGTCCTCGACGAAGAGGTCGCTGCCCTCGACCAGCTCCACCCCCATCTGCTGCGCCAGGAAGGCGTGCTCGAAGTAGGCCGAGTTGTACATGCCCGGCGTCAGCACCACCACGGTGGGATCGGCGATGGCCTGCGGCGAGACCCCGCGCAGCATGTCGAGCAGCAGGTCGGGATAGTGCGCCACCGGCGCCACGCGGTTGCGCGCGAACAGGTCCGGGAACAGGCGCATCATCATCTTGCGGTTCTCGAGCATGTACGACACGCCCGACGGCACGCGCAGGTTGTCTTCCAGCACGTAGAACTCGCCCTCGCCGGCACGCACCACGTCGATGCCGGCGACATGCGCATAGACGTCGTGCGGCACGCTGACGCCGAGCATCTCGGGCCGGTACTGGGCGTTGTTGTAGATCTGGTCGGGCGGGATCACGCCGGCGCGGATGATGTCCTGGCCGTGGTAGATGTCGTGGATGAAGCGGTTCAGCGCGGCCACGCGCTGGCGCAGGCCTTTTTCCAGCAGCGCCCATTCGCTCGCGGGAAAAATGCGCGGGACCACGTCGAACGGAATGGTGCGCTCGGTGCCGCTGTTGGCTTCATCCTTGTCGCCGTAGACGGCGAAGGTGATGCCCACGCGCCGGAACACCAGGTCGGCCTCGGCGCGCTTGTTGGCCATGGTGCTTTCGGTCTGGCGCGCCAGCCATTCGGCGAAATGCCGGTAATGCGGGCGTACCGCCCCTTCAGGCAAGGCCTGGCCTGCGTGGATCAGCGCCGGCGCCTTGTCCTCGCGCCAGTCCAGCATCTCGTCGAAGTACCGCGCCGCCATGATGGCCGCTCCTCCATGTCGCGGGCGCCGCTGCCGGCCGCCCTGGTTGCCCTGGCTGTCTTGCCCTGCCGCGCGCCGATTGGCGCCAGCGGCGGTGATGCCGTCGAGTCACTGGCCCTTCCAGCATACCCGTGCCGGCGAAAGCCGCAAGGTGGCGCGGCGGGCCGCCCGTGCCACCAATCCCGCGCCGCACCGGCACCGAAACCAGGCTAGCAAGATGCCTGCCAGCGCACGCAAAAACGGCCGCCGGCGAGGCCGGCGGCCGTTTTTGCGAACCATGGAAAAAGCGGGAAGCTCGTCCCGGATCATGCCCCTGCGTGGGCACGTTGGCGGAAGATCAGCGCGCGGCGCCGGCGCCCGGCCGCACGGTGGCCTGCAGGATGGTGTCCACCAGCGCTTCGGGTGACTGGCGGATATCGAGCGCCAGCGCGTCGCCGGGTTCTTCGAGCGTATTGAACTGGCTTTGCAGCAGCTCGGGGTTGAAGAAATGCTCGGTGCGCGCGGACAGGCGCTGGCCGATCAGCGCGGCATCCCCCTTCATGAACACGAAGGTCACGCCGCCATCGGGCGGGGTCAGCCGGTCGCGGTAAGCCTGGCGCAGCGCCGAGCAGGTGAACACATGGGTGCGGCCCTCGGCGCGGGCGGTGTCGATGGCCGCGCGCATCGCGGCCAGCCACGGCCAGCGGTCTTCGTCGGTCAGCGGGATGCCGGCGTGCATCTTGGCCTTGTTGGCGTCGCTGTGGAAGTCGTCGGCGTCATGGAAGCCGCAGCCCAGCCGCTGCGCCAGCAGCTGGCCGACCGTGGTCTTGCCGCTGCCGGAAACGCCCATCAGGATATAGATCATGTCTGCTCCGTCGGTCTTGGTATCGGATGGTGGGACCATCCTTGTCGGTTGCTTGCCTGTCCTGGTCCGTTTATTGTGCGACGGATCGCAACTCGGCGGTACGGCCGTCGGCGCCAGCCGCTGCGGCATCCAGTTCGGACAGGTCGAGTGCGCTGCCGCCCTCTTCCGCGATCCGAGCATGGCGCCGGAACAGGCCGAACAGGCCGCGCCCCAGGCTGAACTGCGCGAACGGATCGGCAGGCGCGCGTGCCGGCGCCCGCGCCGCGAATTCGGCCTCGTCGCCCAGCCATTGCAGCGTGCCGGCGACGGCGTCGACGCGGATGCGATCGCCGTCACGCACGCGCGCCAGCGCGCCGCCTGCCAGCGCCTCGGGACCGACGTGGATCACCGCCGGCACCTTGCCCGAGGCGCCGGACATGCGCCCGTCGGTCACCAGCGCCACCTGGTGGCCGGCGTCCTGCAGCGCGCCCAGCACCGGGGTCAGCCGGTGCAGCTCCGGCATGCCGTTGGCATTGGGCCCCTGGAAGCGCACCACCGCGACCAGGTCGCCGCCGAGTTCGCCAGCGTCGAACGCCGCCTGCAGCGCCCCCTGCGAATCGAACACCCGCACCGGGGCTTCGACCACGCGGTGCTCCGGCGCCACGGCCGAGACCTTGATCACGCCGCGCCCCAGGTTGCCCTGCATCAGCCGCAGCCCACCCTCGGCGGAGAACGGCGCGGCGGCTGTCGCCAGCACCTGCGGGTCGCCGCTCTGTGCGGCGCCGTCGCGCCAGTGCAGCACGCCGTCCGTCATCACCGGTTCCTGCGCATAACGGGCCAGGCCCGGGCCGGCCACGGTCTGCACGTCCTCGTGCAGCAGGCCGGCCTGCAGCAGCTCGCGGATCACGAAGCCGGCGCCGCCGGCGGCATGGAAGTGGTTCACATCGGCCGAGCCGTTGGGATAGATGCGCGCCAGCAGCGGCGTGATGCGCGACAGCAGGTCGAAATCGTTCCAGTCGATGACGATGCCGGCGGCGCGCGCCATCGCCACCAGGTGGATGGTGTGGTTGGTCGAGCCGCCCGTGGCCAGCAGGCCGACCATGGCATTGGCGATCGCGCGTTCGTCGACGATGCGCGCCAGCGGCAGGTAATCGTCGCCGCGCGCGCGCAGCGCGATCGCGCGCTGTGCCGCCGCGGCCGTCAGCGCATCGCGCAGGCCGCTGTCGGGGTGGACGAAGGCCGCGCCCGGCAGGTGCAGGCCCATGATTTCCATCAGGAACTGGTTGCTGTTGGCGGTGCCGTAGAAGGTGCAGGTGCCGGCGCCGTGATAGGCCTGGCATTCGGCCTCCAGCAGCGCTTCGCGCCCGACCTGGCCGGTGGCGTAGAGCTGGCGCACGCGCGCCTTTTCCTTGTTGGGCAGCCCGCTGGCCATCGGGCCCGCCGGCACGAACACCATCGGCAGGTGGCCGAACTGCAGCGCGCCCATCAGCAACCCCGGCACGATCTTGTCGCACACCCCGAGCATCAGCGCGGCATCGAAGGTGTTGTGCGACAGCGCCACCGCGGTGCCCATGGCAATCGCATCGCGCGAGAACAGCGACAGCTCCATGCCGGCGTTGCCCTGCGTGATGCCGTCGCACATCGCCGGCACGCCGCCTGCCACCTGTGCCACCGCGCCGACCGCGCGCGCGGCCTCGCGGATCACGGCGGGATAGCGCTCGTAGGGCTGGTGCGCCGACAGCATGTCGTTGTACGCGGTAACGATGCCCAGGTTGGGCGCATGCTCGACGCGCAGCTTGAGCTTGTCGCTGGCGGGCAGCGCGGCAAAGCCGTGCGCCAGGTTGGCGCAGGACATGCCGCGCAGCGGCGCGAGTTCCGCCTGCGCGCGCTCGCAGCGGGCAAGGTAGGCGGCACGGCTGGCGCGGCTGCGCGAAACGATGCGGTCGGTAACGGCCTGGAGCTCGGCATGGACGACAGAAGGCATGGCGATGACGGTCCTTGTGGGCAGAATGAGGCGTGGCGACGGGCGCCCGCACGGGCGCGACCGCCTGTAGATTTTCTACAGATCGGGCGCCATTATAACCAGCGCCTGCCGCCCGTCGACCCGCCCACGCAGAAAATTCCCGCAGAAAATGCCGTAATCAGTACAAACCCGGAGAGCCAGCCAACCCTCGCCTCAGGCAATATGCGGCGCCAATCCATGTAGAATCTCTACATACCCCTCCACACCGATACCGCCGACTGCCGCCATGCGCGACCGCATCCTTGCCGTCTACGACACCCTTCGTCCCTCAGAACGCCGCCTGGCCGACTATGTCGCCCGCCACGGCGCCGCCGTGATCCGGCTGTCGATGCCGGAACTGGCCGAGCGGGCCGGGGTATCGCAACCCACCATCGCTCGCTTCTGCGCGGCGCTGGGCTACGACGGCTTCCGCGAATTCAAGCTGCAGTTCGCGCAGAACGTCGGCGGCACCCCTTTTGTGCACCAGGATGTCGCCGCCAACGACCGCCCGGCGGACATCGCCGGCAAGGTGTTCGACCGCACCATTGCCACGCTGATGAGCGTGCGCAACGCGCTGTCGGCCGACCAGATCGAGCATGGCATCCGGCTGCTCGCCGGCGCACGCCGCATCGAGTTCTATGGCTGCGGCAACTCCGGCATCGTCGCGCTCGACCTGCAGCACAAGTTCTTCCGCCTGGGCATGCCGACCGTCGCCTATGCCGACCCGCACGTGTTCAGCATGTCGGCGGCGCTGCTGGCCCCGGGCGACGTGGCCGTGCTGGTCTCCAACAGCGGCCGCACCTGGGATATGCTGACCGCCGCCACGCTGGCGCGCAGCAGCGGCGCGAGCGTGCTGGCACTGACCCATAGCGGCTCGCCGCTGGCCCGGCTGGCCGATGTCTGCGTGTTCTCGGACGTCGAGGAAGACAGCGAGGTCTACACGCCGATGACCTCGCGCATCAGCCACCTGGTGCTGGGCGACGTGCTTGCCGCCGGCGTCGCGCTGGCGCGCGCGGACACGGTCGCGCCGCGCCTGCAGCGCGCCAAGGCGCATCTGCGCGAGCGGCGCATCGCCGGCGCCGAGCCGGCGCCGGCACGCAGCCGGGACCGCACGGCGGCGGCCGAGCCCGCCATGCCCTCTACGCCCACCAAGCCCGCACCGCGCGCCGCACGCCCGGGCCGCCGCAAGGCCGGCTGACCGCCCGCGACACCAGCGCGTGCTAGCGCGGCGCCGGCCGCCGTTCCCGCCAGTAGCGCTGCTCCGCCTGCCGGAACATCGACAGCGTGTAACCCGCGCGCGCCGTGTCCATGGTCACCGCGCCGGTTTCGTCGGTGCGATAGCGCGGGATGCCCGCGCGGCCAAAGCGCTCCCAGACTTCAGCGTTCGGGTGGCGATACCGGTTGCCATAGCCCAATTGGAACACCGCGGCCGCGGGCCCGACCGCCTCGACCCAGTCCGCGCCGGACGACGTAGCGCTGCCGTGATGCGCCACCACCAGCACGTCGGCGTGCAAGGCTTCAGCCGGCAAGCGCGCGATCAACGCACGCTCCTGCGCCAGGCCGATATCGCCGGTCAGCAGCAGGCTGTGCGCGGCGGTGTCCACGCGCAGCACGCAACTGCGCGCATTGCTGGCGATGGCGGCCTGCTGCGACTGCTCGGGCAACGGGTGCAGCACGGCAAAGCGCACGCCGTCCCACTGCCATTGCTGTCCCGCTGCGCATGGGTTCCATTCGGCTGGACCAGTCCCCGGATGGCGAGCTCCGAGCAGCGGGTGGCCAGCAGGCGCACCGGTGCTGCGTGCCACCAGGTCGACCGTTCCCACAATGTCCGCCACGCCGCCGGCATGATCGGTGTCTTCATGGCTGACCATCAGGTGGTCGAGCCGCGTCACCCCCTCGGCGCGCAATAGCGGCACCACCACTTGCGCGCCCGCGCTGGAGCCCCCGGCATAACCCGGCCCCGTGTCGTACAGCAACGCGTGCGCTCGCGTGCGCACCAGCACCGCCGTGCCCTGCCCGACGTCGAACATCACCGCGCGGAACTGGCCGTCGGCCACCGGCGGGCCGCGCGCCACCAGCATCGGCAGCATCAGCAGCGCGCCATGCCCGCGCAGGCGCGCGGAAGCCACGGGCGCTACCAGCAGCGCCACGCCAAGCGCAGCCAGCAGCAGCGCCCCCGGCCCGGCGCTGGCGGCCTCCCACATCGCCCCGGGCAGCACGGAAAACCATTGCAACACGGCAGCCAGTCCCTGCATGGCAAAGTGGGCGAGCGCCATCACCGGCACGGCCAGCCACAGCGGCAGCGCGGCGCCCAGCAGCGCCAGCGGCGTCACCAGCAGGCTGACCACCGGAATAGCCAGGGCATTGGCGAACGGCGACACCACCGACACCTGGCCGAACAGCAGCAGCGTCAGCGGCACCAGCCCGATGGTCACGGCCCACTGGGTGCGCGCTGCCGCGGCAAGCGCGGCCCGCAGCCGTTGCCAACGCCCTGCGATGGCGGCGTCGCGTCCCGGGCGGGCAGCGAAGAAGATCACCGCGACGGCACCGAAGGACAGCCAGAAACCGGGCAGCATGACCGCCCACGGATCCAGCAGCAACGCCACCAGCGCCGCCCACGCCAGCACCACCGACGCCGGCGGCGCGCGTGCTCCCCACACCGCAACCGCCGCGACGCAGAGCATGGCGACGGTGCGCAGCGCCGGGATCTGCATGCCGGCCAGCATGCCGTAGCCAAGCGCGGTGGCCACCGCCATCACCAGCGCGGCTTGCCGGGCGGGCAGCCACAATGGCAGCGGCCGGCGCAGGTAGCGGCCAAAGCCGAACGAATGGCGCCACAGCAGTCCGGCAAGCGACGCCGCCATGCCGGCCACCATGGTGATATGCAGCCCTGAAATGGCCACCAGGTGGCTCACGCCGGTACGCCGGAACAGCTGCCAGTCTTGCGCCTCGATGCCGCGCTGGTCGCCGATCACCAGCGCGACCAGCACCGCGCCATAGCGCGCGCCGGCCGGCAGCGCGGCGCGCAGATGGTCGCGCACGGCGGCGCGCCACGCTTCTATGCGCCAGGCCAGCCGCTCGCCGGCGGCATCCTGCGGCGGACCGTGGGCGCGGCGCACGTAGCCGGTCGCGCCATAGCCTTGCGCCAGCAGCCAGTAGGCGTAATCGAAACCGAACGGATTGGCGAGCCCGCGCGGGCGCCGCAGGCGCAGGGTCAGCGTGAAGCGTTGCCCCGGGCTTAACTCGAGCGGCGCGTCGCGCCAGTTGAGGATGATCCGGCCCGGCAACGGCGGGGCTGAACCGGCGGCCGGCTCGACAGTGAACGCGAAGCGTGTGCCGGTGACGGTTTGGGTGGGCAGGCCCGAGACCACCCCGCGCACGTCGAGGTCGCGGGCTTCCAGCGCCACGGGCAGCCATTCGCGCAGGCGCAGTTCGGCGCGCCAGGCTGCCCAGCAGTACGCCATGGCAAAGGCCAGCGCCGCCAGTACCAGGCCTTGCAGCATGGCAGGCAGGCGCCTGCCCCACAGGGCCATGCCGATGGCGCACAACGCCAGCAGCGCGGCGCCCAGGCGCAGGCCGTGCGGCTGCGGCAGCGTCGACTGCTGCTGCAGGGCCCAGCATCCGGCCACGAATGCCACCACGAAGCGACGCACGGCACCTCCTCCGATGATCTTGCATGACCGGAGTTGTACCCGCGCGCAGGCGCGGCAAGCTTGTCAGCCTGTCAAGAAGGCGTGGAAGTTGTGTGACCGCCAGCGAGCGGAGGCGCCATGGTGTCGGCAAACGCCGCCAGACGCGGCAGCGCCGCCACGGCGTTGCGCCAGGTCGCCTGCGCCAGCGCCAGGGCATCGATGCCGCGCAGTTCCGCCATCACGCGCGCCACGCCGGCCACCTCGGCGGGCGTGTTGCGCGCCTTGTGCTGTTCGCCGAACTGGTCGTCCGACAGCCATGCCGGCGCGATGTCCGGCGCATCGGTTTCCAGCACCAGCGCCTCCAGCGGCAGCTCCGTCGCCAGCCGGCGGATCTGGCGCGCGCGGCTGAAGGTGACATTGCCGCCGAAGCCCAGCTTCAGGCCCTGCTCGACGAAGCGCCGTGCCTGTTCGTGGCTGCCGTTGAAGGCGTGGGCGATGCCGCGCTTCACGCCGAGCTTGCGCAACTGCGCGCCGACCTGGTCCTGCGACTTGCGCACATGCAGCAGCACCGGCAGGTCGAACTCGCGCGCGATCTTCAGCTGTTCGACGTAGAGCCAGGTCTGGTGGTCCGCATCCAGCCCGGCGACGAAGAAGTCGAGCCCGATCTCGCCGATGCCGACGAAGCGCGGGTCGCCCATGCTGGCGGCGACCTGGCGCCGCAGCGTGTCCAGCTCGGGCTGGCCCGCGCCGGGCGAGCACAGCGGATGGATGCCCAGCGCGTAGACGCAGCGCGGATCGCGCTGCGCCAGCGCGCGCACGGTATCGAAGTTCCACGCGGCCACCGCCGGCACCACGATGCCGCGCACGCCGGCAGCCTCGGCCGCGTCGGTGACCTGCTCGCGGTCCGCATCGAACTCGCCGGCGTCGAGGTGGCAGTGGGTGTCGATCCACATGGCCGCGGCCGCTTCAGCGTTCCTGGTGCAGGTGGCCGTCGCGCAGCCGCAAAACGCGATCGCAGCGGCCGGCGAGGTCGAGGTCGTGGGTGACGATGACGAAGCTGGTGCCGAGCGTGCGCGACAGTTCCAGCATCAGGTCATAGACGCCGCCGGCGGTGTGGTCGTCGAGGTTGCCGGTGGGCTCGTCGGCCAGCACGCAGGCCGGCTGGCCCACAAGCGCGCGCGCAATGGCGACGCGCTGGCGCTCGCCGCCGGACAGCTCGCCCGGCCGGTGGCGCGAGCGCCCGCCCAGCCCGACGCGCTCCAGCATCGCCTGCGCAACCTCGCGCGCGGCCGGCTGGGTCAGGCCGCGGATGCGCAGCGGCATCGCCACGTTGTCGAGCGCGGTGAATTCCGGCAGCAGGTGGTGGAACTGATAGACAAAGCCCAGCGAGCGGTTGCGCACGACGTTGCGCTCGCGCTCGCGCAGCGCCGTGAAGGGCTTGCCGAGCAGCGCGACGCGGCCGGAATCGGGCTCGTCGAGCCCGCCCAGCACATGCAGCAGCGTGCTCTTGCCCGAACCGGAGGCACCGACGATGGCCACCTTCTCGCCGGCGTTGACGCGCACGTCGACGCCGCGCAGCACCTCGACGTCGAGCTCGCCCTGGCGGAAGCGCTTGGTCAGGCCCTCGGCCACCAGCACCGGCGCGCCGGTGCGCGGCTGGCCCGGGGCAGGCGTGGAAGTAGCGGCTTGCAGCACGGCTTCACTCATAGCGCAGCGCCTCCGCCGGGTTGACGCGGGCGGCGCGCCAGCTGGGATAGAGCGTGGCCAGCGTGGCCAGCACGAAAGAGATGATGCCGATGGTGGCGATGTCGTTCACGCGGGGATCGGAAGGCAGTTGGCTGATGAAATAGATGTCGCGCGGCAGGAACTGCACGTGCAGCAGCCGCTCGATGAAGGGCACGATCACGTCGATATTGGTGGCGATCAGCGTGCCGCCGGCGACGCCCAGCAGCGTGCCGATAAAGCCGATGGCCACGCCCTGCACGATGAAGATCTTCATGATCGAGCCCGGCTGCGCGCCCATGGTGCGCAGGATGGCGATATCGGCCTGCTTGTCGGTGACGGTCATCACCAGCGTCGACACCAGGTTGAACGCGGCCACCGCGATGATCAGCGTCAGGATGATGAACATCATCCGCTTCTCGGTCTGCACCGCGGCAAACCAGTTGCGGTTCTGCTTGGACCAGTCGCGCAGGTAAAGCTCGCCCGACATGGTGCCGGCCAGTTCCTGCGCCACCAGCGGCGCGCGCTGCATGTCCTGCAGCTTCAGGCGCACGCCGGTGGGGCCGCTCAGGCGGAACAGGGTCTCGGCGTCCTGCAGGTTGACCAGCGCCAGCGCGCTGTCGAACTCGAAGTGGCCGGACGAGAACACGCCCACCACGGTGAACTGCTTGAGCCGCGGCAGCACGCCGGCAGGCGTGATGGTGCCCTGCGGCGCCAGCAGCGTGACCTTGTCACCGACCTGCACGCCCATGGCATTGGCCAGCTCGTTGCCCAGTGCGATGCCGAAGCTGCCCGGCACCAGCGCCGCCATGTTGCCGGCGCGGAACTGGCTGCCGATCTCAGACACCTTGGGCTCCTGCGACGGCTCGACGCCGCGCAGCAGCACGCCGCGCACGGCATCGTCGCGGGTCAGCATGGCCTGCGCCGCCACGTAGGGCGCGGCACCGACCACTTCCTTGTTCTGCAGCGCCTCGGCCGCGGTCTTCTGCCAGTCCGGCAGCGCCGACGGGCCGATCACCTCGATATGCGCCAGCACCGACAGCATGCGGTCGCGCACCTCCTTCTGGAACCCGTTCATCACCGACAGCACCACGATCAGCGCGGCCACGCCGAGCGCGATGCCCAGCATCGAGATCATCGAGATAAACGAAATGAAGGTGTTGCGGCTGGCGCGCTTGCTTGCGCGGGTATATCGCCAGCCGATCTGCCACTCGTAGGGAAATTTCAAGAGGATTCCTGTTGGTTCGGGAAAGCGCCATTGCCCGTCGGGGCGCCGCCGGCGGCACGCAGGGCACACTGGCGGGCGGCGCCGCGTTCACGTCGCGGCCGGGTCCGGGGCTGGCGCGAGCCAGCCGGGAGTTTACAATCTCGCCACCATGATGACGCACCTGACCCTGATTGTGCCCTTTTCCGTCCCGCCCGGCGCTGGCGACGACGGCCGCGACGACGTCGTTCCCGGCGCGCTGCTGCGGCAATTGGAGCTGCCGGCGCTCGGAAAGTTGCTGACCCGGGCCGCGCCCGGGCCGCGCGAGCGGCACGACGACCCTTTCCTGCGCAGCCTGCCGCAGGAGCGCTGGCTGGCCGGCAAGGCCGGACTGGACACGGTGCGGGTGCCGCTGGCGCCCTATATGCGGCTGGCCGACCGCGCCGGCGCGGCCGCCGGCACACCGACCGCCGGCACCCCGGTCACCGCCGACGGCCAATCCTGGGCCTGCCTGCAGCCGGTGCACATCCATGCCGCGCGCGATCACCTGGTGCTGATGCCGCCGGGCCAGCTCGGCCTGCGGCCACAGGAAGCCACCGCGCTGCGCGAGGCCATCGACGCCCTGCTGCAGGAGTCCGGCATCGCGCTGGAGACGCCCTGCCCGCAGCGCTGGTACCTGCCCGAGGCCGTGTTCGGCCCGCTCGAGGCCACCACGCCGCTACGCGCGGCGGGCCGCAATATCGACATCTGGATGCAGGCCGGTGAACGCGCCCGCGACTGGCGCCGGCTGCAGAACGAAATCCAGATGACGTGGTTCGACCACCGCGTCAACCAGGCCCGCGAAGCCGCCGGCGAGGTGCCGGTCAACTCGGTCTGGCTGTACGGCGGCGGCGCGCTGCGGCCGGTGCCGCGGCTGGCCGATACGGTGCTGAGCAACGACCCCTTCCTGAGCGGCCTGGCGCTGGCCGGCGGCAGCCGCGTGCTGCCGGTGCCGGCGGGCCTGGCCGGCGCGGCCGGGCTCGAAGGCTCGGTGCTGGCGATGCTCGACAGCGCCACCGAGGCGCATATCGCCGAGGACTGGGGGCTGTGGCTGGACCGCATGCACGCGCTCGATGCCGACTGGTTCGCCCCGGCGCTGGAAGCGCTGGCGGCCGGCCGGATCGGCGCCATCACGCTGGTGCTGGGCGGGGAGAACCACTTTGCCGAGTTCACCGTGCGGCGCGCCGACCTGCGCAAGTTCTGGCGCGGCATGGGCCAGCGCGGCGACTGGCGCGCGCTGCTGTCCGACCTTGCCCTTGCCGCGTGAAGCCTGAAGCCATCGCCCCCGACTCCTAATGCCGCCCCGCCCATGACCCGGATCGCTATCCGCCAGTATTCCCCCGAACACGCCAGCGCGCTGGCCGCCACCGGCCTGCACCCGACCCTGGCGCGCATCCTGGCCGCGCGCGGCGTGGCCCGCGCCACGGAACTCGCCACCGACCTGCCCGAACTGGTTCCGCCCGCGGCCATGAAGGGCATCGGCCACGCCGCGGCCTACCTGGCCGACGCCATCGCCGCCGGCAAGCGCCTGCTGATCGTCGCCGACTATGACTGCGACGGCGCCACCGCGTGCGCGGTCGGCGTGCGCGGGCTGCGCATGCTGGGCGCGCGGGTCGAGTACATCGTGCCCAACCGCTTCGAATACGGCTATGGCCTGACGCCGGAAATCGTCGCGCTGGCGGCGAAGCAGAATCCGGATGTGATCGTCACGGTCGACAACGGCATCGCCAGCGTCGACGGCGTGGCCGCGGCCAATGCGCTGGGCATCGACGTGGTGGTGACCGACCACCATCTGCCTGGCTCGGAGTTGCCGCAGGCCGCTGTCATCGTCAACCCGAACCAGCCGGGCTGCGAATTCCCCAGCAAGAACCTGGCCGGCGTGGGCGTGATGTTCTACGTCCTGCTGGCGCTGCGCGCCGAGCTGCGCCGCCGTGGCGTCTACACTCAGCAGACCCAGCCGCCGCTGCAGACGCTGCTGGACCTGGTGGCGCTGGGCACCGTGGCCGACGTGGTCAAGCTCGACACCAACAACCGCATCCTGGTGGCGCAGGGCCTGCGCCGCATGCGTGCCGGCCGCATGCAGCCCGGCGTGGCCGCGCTGTTCCGCGCCGCCGGGCGCGAGGCCGCGCGCGCCAATACCTTCGACCTCGGCTTCGGCCTCGGTCCGCGCCTGAATGCGGCCGGCCGGCTGGCCGACATGTCACTGGGCATCGAGTGCCTGCTGACCGACGATGCCAACCGCGCCTGGGAAATCGCCCAGGAGCTGGACAGCATGAACCGCGAGCGGCGCGACATCGAGGCCGGCATGCAGCAGGAGGCGCTGCAGATCCTGGAGCAGCCCATGGCCGGACTGGCGGGGCCGGACGCGTCGGCGCGCTATACCGTCAGCGTGTTCAACGATACCTGGCACCAGGGCGTGATCGGCATCGTGGCATCGCGGCTGAAGGACAAGTTCCACCGCCCCACCATCACCTTCGCGCCGGGCGACGACACCACCGTCAAGGGCTCGGGCCGCTCGATCCCGGGCTTCCACCTGCGCGATGCGCTCGACCTGGTGTCCAAGCGCCACCCCGGCATGCTGCTCAAGTTCGGCGGCCATGCCATGGCGGCGGGGCTGACCGTGCGCGCCGAGCGCTTTGCCGAATTCCAGGAAGCGTTCGAGGCAGTCGGGCGCGAATGGCTGACCGACGACCAGCTGGCGCGCGTGATCGAGACCGACGGCGATATCGAGGACCAGTGCTTCAGCCCGGAGTTCGTCACCCTGCTGGAGCAGCAGGTGTGGGGCCAGGGCTTTCCGGCGCCGACCTTCTGCGGCGAGTTCGACGTGCTGCGCCAGAGCGTGCTCAAGGGCAAGCACCTGAAGCTGCAGCTGGGGCGCGGCAGCCAGCGCTTCGACGCGATCTGGTTCAACCACGCCGACTCGCTCGGCGCCAGCGCGCAGGTGGCGTACCGGCTCGACAACAACACCTTCAACGGCGTCACCCGCGTGCAGCTGGTGATCGAGCACGCGCAGTAGCGTGCCCGGCGGGGGCGCGGTGCGCCCCGCTCAGCCGCGCGACGGCAGGTAGCTGGCCGGATTCACCGGCTTGCCGTTGCCGCGCACCTCGAAGTGCAGTTCGCTCGGGCTCGCGCCCATGCGGCCCACGTCCTGTCCCGCCGACACCTGCGCGCCTTCGCTGACCAGCGGCTGGTCCAGGTTGCCGTACACCGTGAGCCAGTCGTCGTTGTGCTTGACTATCACCAGCATGCCGTAGCCGCGCAGGTTGCCGACGTGGATGGCGCGGCCGGCGGCGGCGGCGCGCACCGTGCCGTGGGCCGGCACGGCGATGCTCAGGCCCTTGCTGGCGGGCGGGGAGAAACCCGCCGTGACGCGGCCGTCGGCCGGCCATTGCAGGCGGATGCTGCTGGCCGGCGGGCGGGATGCCGCGGCGCTGTCGACGCGCGGCGTATCGGTTACGGCCTGGCCGGTGCCGGTCGAAGCCGTGGCACTGCCGGCCGCGGCGCCGGGCGGGCGCACCCGGATCAGCTGGCCCACCTCGATCTGGCTCGGGCTGGTGATGTCGCTGTTCCAGCGGGTCAGATCGCGCACGCTGCGGCGGTGCTTGCGGGCGATCGAATACAACGTGTCGCCCCGCTCCACGCGGTAGAAGCCGTCCGGCGCGGGGCCGGTGTCCATGGTGCCGCAGCCCGCTGCGACCATAGCCGTGGCCGCCAGCAGCAGGCCCAGCGCGCGGCGCCGGCCTGGCTCGATGTCATGTCTGGTTTGCGTCATTCGTCCCTGTTCGTTGTCTTGCCGGGGGCGGCTTGCAAACGCGTATTATCGCCGCGTGCGCTGCCCGACACCGCCGGATAGACCGTTGCGGGCGTATTCCGTTCGCCGTGCGCGGCCCGCGAACCGGCCCGCATCGCCGAATCCGCGCCCGGATCACGGCCCCGATCCGCTATAATTCGAGGTTTTCGAAGCGCAGGAACATCATGGAAGCAGAACGCCTCAACGCCATCTCCGGTGCCATCTCCGATCTCCGTTCCCGGACGGAAGATCTACGGGGGTATCTTTGACTACGATGTCAAAGTAGGAAGGCTGGACGAAGTCAACGGCCTGCTGGAAGACCCCGACGTCTGGAACAACCCCAAGCGGGCCCAGGACCTCGGCAAGGAAAAGAAGATGCTCGAGGGCGTGGTCGGCGTCCTGGGCAAGCTCACCGATGACCTCGTCGGTGCCGAAGAGCTGTTCGAGCTCGCCAAGGAAGAAGGCGACGACGACACCCTCGAGTCGATCGAGACCGACGTCAAGGGCTTCGAGGCGGTGGTGGCGGACATGGAATTCCGCCGCATGTTCGCCGGCGAGATGGATCAGGCCAACGCCTTTATCGACATCCAGGCCGGCGCCGGCGGCACCGAAGCGTGCGACTGGGCCTCGATGCTGCTGCGCCAGTACCTGAAGTACTGCGAGCGCAAGGGCTTCAAGGCCGAGGTGCTGGAAGAGTCAGAAGGCGACGTCGCCGGCATCAAGAGCGCGACCATCAAGATCGAGGGCGAATACGCCTTCGGCTACCTGCGCACCGAAACCGGCGTGCACCGCCTGGTGCGCAAGTCGCCGTTCGATTCGTCGGGCGGGCGCCATACCTCGTTCTCGTCGGTGTTCGTTTACCCCGAGGTGGACGACTCGTTCGAGGTCGAGATCAACCCGGCGGACCTGCGCGTGGATACCTACCGCGCCTCGGGCGCGGGCGGCCAGCACATCAACAAGACCGATTCGGCCGTGCGTATCACGCACATCCCGACCGGCATTGTGGTGCAGTGCCAGAACGACCGCTCGCAGCACCGCAACCGCGCCGAAGCCATGTCGATGCTGAAGTCGCGCCTGTACGAGCACGAGATGCGCAAGCGCCAGGCCGAGGCCGACAAGCTCGAGGCCGGCAAGACCGACGTGGGCTGGGGCCACCAGATCCGCTCCTACGTGCTGGACCAGAGCCGCATCAAGGACCTGCGCACCAACGTGGAAATGTCCAACACCCAGAAGGTGCTGGACGGCGACCTGGACCCGTTCATCGAGGCCAGCCTCAAGCAGGGACTATAAGGCGACTGCAAGACCGTACCCGCCGCCGGCCGGCGGCGGCACAGCAACCCATCCATCGCTGTACCGCCGCCCGCGCCATGCCGGCACGACGGCCTTTCCGACCGGGGCACCATGAGCGAAGCCAATCACCTGTACATCATCACCGGCGCCTCGCGCGGGCTGGGCGCGGCACTAACCAACGCCCTGCTGGTGCCGGGCAACCGCCTGATCTGCGTGGCGCGCAGCCGCAACACCGAGCTCGAGCGCATCGCCACGCTTAGCGGCGTGCCGGTGGCCTGGCACCTGCAGGACCTGGCGCAGGCCGGCCCCGCGGCCACCTGGCTGGCCAGCGTGCTCGACACGCTCGACCTGCCGCCGACCAGCGCCACGCTGATCCTGAACGCAGGCGTGGTCGAGCCGATCGGGCCGGTCGCGGCGCTGCAGGAAAAATCGCTGGTGCCGCACCTGCTGACCAACCTGGCGGCGCCGATGACCATGACCGCGGCGTTCCTGGAGCGCACCGAGAAGTTCGGCTGCCCGCGCAAGGTGCTGGCGATCTCCTCCGGCGCGGCACGGCGCCCGATCGAAGGCTGGAGCGCCTACTGCGCCGGCAAGGCCGGGCTCGACATGTTCATGCGCTCGGTCAACGCCGAGTACGCCCAGGCCGAGGCGCCGCGCACCGTGCGCGCGGTGGCGCTGGCGCCGGGCGTGATCGATACCGGCATGCAGGCCACCATCCGCAATGCCGATTTTGCCCAGGTGCAGCGCTTCCGCGAGCTCAAGGCCAACCAGCAGCTCGCCTCGGCCGAGGAAACCGCGGGCCGCATCGTCGCCTACCTGCACCGCCCGGATTTCGGCAGCACCGAGCTGGACGATCTCCGCAACTACTGAAGCCATACTGAACCCGCGCGCTGCCCGGCGCGCGACCGACACGACATCATGACCGAACCGAACCGCGCCCAGGCCCCGGCGCAGAACAAGGCCGCCGCCGACACGCCCGCCGTCGACGAAAACAAGATCATCGCGGAGCGGCGCGAAAAACTGGCCGCGCTGCGCCAGCAAGGCGTGGCCTTCCCCAACGATTTCCGCCCCACCCACCAGGCCGCCGCGCTGCAGGCGCAGTACGCCGACACCGAGCAGGCCACGCTCGAGGCCGCGCCGGTCGAGGTCGCGATCGCCGGGCGCATGATGCTCAAGCGCGTGATGGGCAAGGCCAGCTTCGCCACCGTGCAGGACGGCAGCGGCCAGATCCAGTTCTACATCACCCGCGACAAGGTCGGCGAAGAGGTCTACGCGGCCTTCAAGCACTGGGACCTGGGCGACATCATCAGCGCGCGCGGCGAGCTGTTCCGCACCAACAAGGGCGAGCTGTCGGTGCAGGTGCGCGAGCTGCGCCTGCTGTCCAAGTCGCTGCGCCCGCTGCCGGACAAGTTCCACGGCCTGGCCGACCAGGAAATGAAGTACCGCCAGCGCTATGTCGACCTGATCGTGTCGCCGGAAACGCGCAACACCTTCCGCGCGCGCACCGACGCGATCTCGTCGCTGCGCCGCCATATGGCCGACGCCGGCTTCATGGAAGTGGAAACGCCGATGCTGCACCCGATCCCGGGCGGCGCCGCGGCCAAGCCCTTCATCACGCACCACAACGCGCTCGACATGCAGATGTTCCTGCGCATCGCGCCCGAGCTGTACCTGAAGCGCCTGATCGTCGGCGGCTTCGAGCGCGTGTTCGAGATCAACCGCAACTTCCGCAACGAGGGGGTGAGCCCGCGCCACAACCCCGAGTTCACCATGATGGAGTTCTACGCGGCGTACACCGACTACCGCTGGCTGATGGACTTCACCGAGGACCTGATCCGCAAGGCGGCGATCGACGCGCGCGGCAGCGCCGTGCTGACGTACCAGGACCGCGAGCTGGACCTGTCCAAGCCGTTCCACCGCCTGACCATCTGCCAGGCGATCCAGAAGTTCGCGCCGCAGTACACCGACGCGCAGCTCGGCGATGCCGAATTCCTGCGCACCGAACTGAAGAAGTTCGGCGTCAACACCAACGCGCCGCAGTTCCTCAATGCCGGGCTGGGAACGCTGCAGCTGGTGCTGTTCGAGGAAACCGCCGAGAGCCAGCTGTGGGAGCCGACCTTTATCGTCGACTACCCGGTCGAGGTCTCGCCGCTCGCGCGGGCGTCGGACACGGTGCCGGGCATCACCGAGCGCTTCGAACTGTTCATCACCGGCCGCGAGATCGCCAACGGCTTCTCCGAGCTGAACGACGCCGAGGACCAGGCCGACCGCTTCCGCAAGCAGGTCGAGCAGAAGGATGCCGGCGACGAGGAAGCGATGTACTTCGACGCCGACTATATCCGTGCGCTGGAATACGGCATGCCGCCGACGGGCGGCTGCGGCATCGGCATCGACCGGCTGGTGATGCTGCTGACGGATAGCCCGAATATCCGTGACGTGATTTTGTTCCCGCACCTGCGCAAGGAAGACTGAGGCATTGCAAACCCGCCGGTTTGCTCCCCTCTCCCGCAAGCGGGAGAGGGGAGCAAACCGAGCGGTCGATCAGTTCGTATCGTCCAGCTCCCAAGCAAAAAGGCCGGCATCAAGCCGGCCTTTTTGCTTATTCCTGACATCAGGAAGTCATTCCGCTTCCTCGATCCACGCCTGCTGGATCGCCTCCAGGATCTTCTCGCCCGAGCGCGCCGGGTCGTCGGCAAAGCCGTCGAGCTCCAGCACCCAGCGGCGCAGGTCGGTAAAGCGCACGCCGGCCGGATCGACATCCGGGTACTTGTCGTACAGGGCTTCGGCAATGGCGTAGGTATCGGTCCACTTCATGGGCTTGTTCTCCGCTGAGGTCTGTGCCGGCCGCTCAGTGGCCTTCCTTGGCGTGGTTGATGGTGTACTTGGGGATCTCGACGGTCAGGTCTTCCTCGTCGACGATGGCCTGGCACGACAGGCGCGAATTCGGCTCCAGGCCCCAGGCCTTGTCGAGCAGATCCTCTTCCTTTTCCTCGGCCTCGTTGAGCGAGTCGAAGCCCTCGCGCACGATCACGTGGCACGTGGTGCAGGCACAGGACTTCTCGCACGCGTGCTCGAGCTCGATGCCGTGGGAGAGCAGCGAATCCAGCACGCTGACGCCCTTCTCGGCCTCGATCACCTTCCCTTCCGGGCAGTATTCGACGTGGGGCAAAACAATGATCTGTGGCATGTCGTTTCCTGGGTTCTGTAATGCGGTGCAGGCGCGGTGATCAGCCCAGCTCCTGCACCTTGCGCCCCGCCAGTGCGCTTTTGATCGAGCGGTCCATGCGGCGCGCCGCAAATTCGTCGGTACCGTGCGAGAGCTTTTCCACTGCGGCGCGGATGGCGAGATGGTCTTCGCCGGTGGCGATCTCGCGCACCGTCGCCATCAGCGCTTCCACCGCGGCGCGCTCATCGGCGGACAGCAGGTCGCCGTCGGTTTCCAGCGCGCGTTGCGTGGCCTCGACCAGGCGCTCCGCTTCCACGCGCTCTTCGGCCAGCGCCCGGCTCTTCATGTCGTGCTCGGCTTCGCGGAAGCTGTCCTGCAGCATGCGCGCGATATCGTCGTCGGCGAGCCCGTACGATGGCTTGACCGTGACCGAGGCTTCCACGCCCGAATGCGTCTCGCGCGCGGTCACCGACAGCAGCCCGTCGGCATCGACCTGGTAGGTCACGCGGATGCGGGCCGCGCCCGCGACCATCGGCGGGATGCCGCGCAGCTCGAAGCGCGCCAGCGAACGGCAGTCGCTGGCAAGCTCGCGCTCGCCCTGCAGCACGTGGATCGCCATCGCGGTCTGGCCGTCCTTGAAGGTAGTGAATTCCTGCGCGCGCGCCACCGGGATGGTGCTGTTGCGCGGGATGATCTTCTCGACCAGGCCGCCCATGGTCTCGACGCCCAGCGACAGCGGGATCACATCGAGCAGCAGCCAGTCCTCGCCCGGGGCATGGTTGCCGGCCAGCAGGTTGGCCTGCATCGCCGCGCCCAGCGCCACGACGCGGTCCGGATCGAGGTTGGTCAGCGGGGTCTGGCCAAAGAAATCGCCCACCGCCTTGCGGATCGACGGCATGCGCGTGGCGCCGCCGACCAGCACCACGCCCTTGACGTCTTCGGGCGTCACGCCGGCATCGCGCAGCGCCTTGCGCACCGGCGCCAGCGTCTTCTGCACCAGGTGGGCGGTGATCTGCTCGAAGGTCTCGTCGGTCAGCGTCAGGTGCACGATCTCGCCGGACTCCAGCACCGCGTCGATCACGGTGCTGTCCGCTTCCGACAGTGCCTCCTTGGCGGCGCGCGCACGCACCATCAGCAGGCGCATGTCCTGCGCCGACAGCGGCTGCAGGCCGGCCTGCTCGACGATCCAGCACAGCAGGCGCTGGTCGAAGTCATCGCCGCCCAGCGCGGAATCGCCGCCGGTGGCCATCACCTCGAACACGCCCTGGGTCAGCTTGAGCACCGAGATATCGAAGGTGCCGCCGCCGAGGTCATACACGGCATAGATGCCTTCGGCGGCGTTGTCGAGTCCGTAGGCGATGGCCGCGGCGGTGGGCTCGTTGAGCAGGCGCAGCACTTCCAGCCCGGCCAGGCGCGCGGCGTCTTTGGTCGCCTGGCGCTGGGCCTCGTCGAAATACGCCGGCACCGTGATGACCGCCCCGACCAGGTCGTCGCCGAGACTGTCTTCGGCGCGCTGGCGCAGCGTGGCCAGGATCTCGGCCGAGATCTCGACCGGGCTCTTCACGCCGGCCGCGGTCTTGATCTGCACCATGCCGGGCGCATCGACGAAGTCGTACGGGCTGTGCTCGATATTGGCGACGTCACGCAGGCCGCGGCCCATGAAGCGCTTGACCGAGACGATGGTGTTCTTGGGGTCGCGCACCGCTTCGTCCTGGGCCCGGTAGCCGATATGCGCGGTACGGTCAGGCAGGTAGCGCACCACCGACGGCAGCAGCGCGCGGCCGCGCTCGTCGGCCAGCACTTCGGGAATGCTGCTGCGCACCGCGGCCACCAGCGAGTTGGTGGTGCCGAGGTCGATGCCGACGGCCAGGCGGCGTTGGTGGGGCGCCGGCGACATGCCGGGTTCGGAAATCTGGAGCAGTGCCATGGTAATTCTTCGCTGTCTTGTACGGCAGGGGAAACCGCCATGCGGGGCGGCATGTGCGGTTTTCAGGCCGGGCGCCATTGTGTCACGGCCCCGGCGATCTTGCCGGTCAGTCTTCCAGCCGGTCGATGGCCTCGCTGGTATCGTGCTCGATCTTCTCGATAAACATCAGTTGCCGCACCGCGCCGCCGGCCGCGTCGTTGTCGCCGGCATCCAGCAGCGCGCCCAGCGCCGCGTGGCGCTCGCGCTTTTCCTGGCGCAGCTCGCGCAACAGCGCATCGAGGCGGTCCACGTCGCGCGCTTCCACCGCATCCTGCAGCGCCTCGCGCCATTCCATCTGCTGCATCAGGAACGCGGGCGACATGGCGGTGTTGTTCTCCGCCTGCACGTCGACGCCGCGCAGCTTGAGCAGGTAGGTCGCGCGCCGCAGCGGCTGGCGCAGCGTACGGTAGGCTTCGTTGGCATGCGCGGCCCACTGCATCGCCACGCGGCGCTCGGCATCGCCGGCCTTGGCAAAGCGGTCCGGGTGCGCCTGCGACTGTACGGTGCGGTAGGCCGCGTCCAGCGCGGCCTCGTCGACGCCGTACTGCACCGGCAGGCCGAACAGCGCAAAAAAATCGTCTTTCAACTGCTTCCCCAAGAAAAAAGAGCGGCCGCGCCGCCCTTCGTCCGTGCTGCCCCCGCTACCGCGCGGGCTGGCTGGCCCACTCGGCCGGCGGCTCGTTGCGGTCGCACTTCAGGCAATTCACCCGCGTGCCGATCATGGCGGCGCGGCCGGCCTCGCTCTGCGTCCACGGCCGCGACTGCCACGGCGGATCGTGCCGCACATGCTGGCCATGGCCGCAGTCGAGCTCGGCCACCCAGTGGCCTTCCTCGTCCCGGCGGAAGCCGACGATGCTGCGCTCCACCGGACCCGCCTGCGCGAACGCGCGTCAGACCGTGAACGACTCGCCGCAGCCGCACTCGTCCTTGACGTTGGGGTTGTTGAAGCGGAAGCCTTCGTTCAACCCTTCGCGCGCGTAGTCGAGTTCGGTGCCGTCGATATACGGCAGGCTCTTGGCGTCGACGATGACCTTGATGCCGTGCGATTCGAACACGTTGTCTTCCGGCAGCAGTTCGTCGACGTATTCCAGCTTGTAGGCCAGGCCCGAGCAGCCGGTGGTCTTCACGCCCAGGCGCAGGCCCACGCCCTTGCCACGGCGTTCCAGGTAGCGCGCCACATGCTTGGCGGCCTTCTCGGTCATGGTGATCATCGTTGCGTTCCTTCGTCGGTGCCGTGCTCAGTGCGACAGGATCAGGCGGCCTTCTGCTCGGCGCCGTGCTTCTTCTTGTAGTCTTCGACGGCGGCCTTGATCGCGTCTTCGGCCAGGATCGAGCAGTGGATCTTCACCGGCGGCAGCGCCAGTTCCTCGGCGATCTGGGTGTTCTTGATCTCCAGCGCCTGGTCCACGGTCTTGCCCTTGACCCATTCGGTCACCAGCGACGACGAAGCGATGGCCGAGCCGCAGCCGTAGGTCTTGAACTTGGCGTCTTCGATCACGCCTGCCTCGTTGACCTTGATCTGCAGCTTCATCACGTCGCCGCAAGCCGGGGCGCCGACCATGCCGGTGCCGACCGCGTCGTCGTTCTTGTCGAACGAACCGACGTTGCGGGGGTTTTCATAGTGGTCGAGAACCTTCGTGCTGTATGACATTTGGCTTACCTCTTGCGTATCTTTTACGGGGGTCTTGCTGTTATTTTGGCGGGATCCCGCGGGTGCTCATGCGCTCAGTGCGCGGCCCACTGGATCGAATTCAGGTCGACGCCGTCCTTGAACATTTCCCACAGCGGCGACAGGTCGCGCAGCTTGCCGATCTTGCTCTTGAGCAGCTCGACGGTGTAGTCGATTTCCTGCTCGGTGGTGAAGCGGCCGACCGTGAAGCGGATCGAGCTGTGCGCCAGCTCATCGTTGCGGCCCAGCGCGCGCAGCACGTACGACGGCTCCAGCGAGGCCGAGGTACAGGCCGAGCCCGACGACACCGCCACGTCCTTGATCGCCATGATCAGCGACTCGCCTTCGACGAAGTTGAAGCTGACGTTCAGGTTGTGCGGCACGCGGTGTTCCAGGTCGCCGTTCAGGTAGACCTCTTCCATGTCCGACAGGCCGTTCCACAGGCGGTCGCGCAGCATGCGGATGCGCTCGTTCTCGGTCGCCATCTCTTCGCGGGCGATGCGGAAGGCTTCGCCCATGCCGACGATCTGGTGCGTAGCCAGCGTGCCCGAACGCATGCCGCGCTCGTGGCCGCCGCCGTGCATCTGCGCCTCGATGCGCACGCGCGGCTTGCGGCGCACGTACAGCGCGCCGATGCCCTTGGGGCCATAGGTCTTGTGGGCCGAGAACGACATCAGGTCGCACTTCAGCTTGTTCAGGTCGATCGCCACCTTGCCGGTCGCCTGCGCGGCGTCGCAATGGAAGATGATGCCCTTCTCGCGGCAGATCTCGCCGATCTGCTCGACGTCCTGGATCACGCCGATCTCGTTATTGACCAGCATCACCGATACCAGGATGGTGTCCGGGCGCAGCGCCTGCTTGAACACGTCCATGTCGAGCAGGCCGTTTTCCTTCACGTCCAGGTAGGTCACTTCGAAGCCCTGGCGCTCCAGTTCGCGCGTGGTGTCGAGCACGGCCTTGTGCTCGGTCTTCACGGTGATGATGTGCTTGCCCTTGCCCGAATAGAAGTTCGCGGCGCCCTTGATCGCCAGGTTGTCCGACTCGGTCGCCCCCGAGGTCCACACGATCTCGCGCGGGTCGGCGCCGACCAGTGCGGCCACCTGCTCGCGCGCCTCTTCCACCGCGCGCTCCGCTTCCCAGCCGTACGCATGGCTGCGCGACGCGGGATTGCCGAACTGCTCGCGCAGGTACGGAATCATCTTGTCCGCCACGCGCGGGTCCACCGGCGTGGTGGCCGAGTAATCCATGTAGATGGGAAAATGTGGGGTGCTCATCGTTATGACTGCCTTGTAAGGGACCGCTGATCGCTGTGTTGATGCGCTGTGTTGCTGTCTTGCCGGCGCGCTCAGGACTGCGCCAGGCTGAAAACTGAATTCACCATTCTGGCCCGGACCGGTTTTTCCTGCTTGTCGGCCTTGCCGCGCGCGGCGGCGACCGGTTGCGCGGCGTCTTCGCGCATGTCGTGCAGCACGGCGGGCTGGCGCTCGCGCTGCTGGTCCACCAGGTTCTTGAGGGAAACCGAGTCGAGGTACTCGACCATCTTCTGGTTCAGCGTGGCCCACAGTTCGTGGGTCATGCAACGCCCCGAGCCGTCATCTCCGTTACAATTGCCCTTGCCGCCGCACTGGGTGGCATCCAGGGGCTCGTCCACGGCGATGATGATGTCCGCCACGGTGACGTCCTCGGCCTTGCGCGCCAGGCTGTACCCACCGCCCGGGCCGCGCACGCTTTCGACGATCTCGTGCCGGCGCAGCTTGCCGAACAGCTGCTCCAGATACGACAGCGAGATTTTCTGCCGCTGGCTGATGCCGGCGAGCGTGACCGGTCCCTGGTCCTGGCGCATGGCCAGGTCGATCATCGCAGTGACCGCGAAGCGGCCTTTGGTGGTCAGTCTCATGGTGCAGGGCTCTGGGGTGATGCGTGGGGGTGAAGCTAATACTTGATCGTTTCCGTCAAGTATAAAGGTACCCGACTAATTCAGTCAACTACCCTGCCGCACCGCACCACCCCGCCCCACCCGTCCCCTCAGGCCCGGCGCCCGCCTGCAGCCGCGTGCGGTGGTGCCGCACGCGGCGGCACCAGCAGCGACAGCGGCTGTTTCAGGATGCGCCGCCGCACGGCCGCGCTCAGTTCGGCGCGATCGATGCGGCGCAAATTGCGTGACCGCAGCGCCATATTGAACGCGAGCGCAAAGCTGACCGCCACGTTCAGCATGCCCATCAGCGCAATGCCCGCCACCGCCAGCCACAGCGCCGGCATGCGAAGTGCGTCCCAGCCCAGCACGCCAAGCGCGGCGCCCACCGACCCGGTCGACAGCGTCACATGGCGCACTTCCATATGCGGGCCGAAAAAGCTCAGGATCTCCGGCCCAAGCCCCAGCAGCAGCCCCAGCGACACGTTGGCAACGATGCCCGACAGGTTGCGCTTCCAGAAGTCCGCCAGCCGGGTGGCGCCGTGCGCACCGAATACATATTGCAGGCGGCGGTGGTAGGCCATCACGTCGTGCACGCGGTGCAGCGCGAACCAGTTGTCGGCCCAGCCCGCGAACAGGCTCGACAGCCACAGCAGCACGCCGGTGAAGGCGGCGTACAGCGGCGTCGGCCCGAGGATCGAGAAGGACTCGATGGTGGCGATCGCCTTGGCCGGCGTGATCAGGTTGGTACCCAGCAACCGGTGCGCCAGCCACTGCACGCCCAGCGCCACCGGGAACACCACCGCCAGGTTGCCGGCAATGGCCGCCGCGTTGGAGCGGATCATGGCGACGGTGTCGTCGACGAAGATCTCGCGCCCCTCCGGCCGCCCCGCGTTATCGAGCCGGTGCGCCAGCGCCGGCCCGGTCATAGCCGGCTGCTTGGTCGCCAGCGTGAAGTGCGCGAAATGGATGGCGAGGAAGCTGCCGGCATAGTTGAGCGAGGCCAGCACGCCCTCGCTGAACTTGTCCAGGTGCAGCCCGTAGATCAGGAACTTCAGGTACACCGTCGCCACCGAGACCAGGCCACCGCCCGCAGCGGCGCGCACCAGCTCGGCATATTCGCGGCGGTCGCGCGTGATGTAGTGCTCGCCGGTCTCGGCCGAGCGCTCCACCACCTTGCGCGCCAGCTGCGCGAACGAGGTGCCGGCCAGATGCGCAATGCTGCGCCGCGCCTGGGTCGAGCGGATCAGCTCGGCTACCAGGTGCGCCGGCATGCCGGGACGGCCGGGCTCGACCCACGCCGCCAGCAGCAGCTCGATGCGGCTGAGCTGTACCTTCATGCGCTCGATCTGGAACACCACCTCGACCGACACGCCATTTTCCTCCAGGTCCTCGTAGACCTGGCGGGCGGCGGCGTGGCAGCCGTCGAGCAGCGCGCGGAAGTAGTTCAGGCGATGACCGAAGCTGTGGTCGTCGCGGCGCAGGCCGTCCTCGCGCAAGGCCTGGATGGCCTCGTCCAGCCGAAAGAACGGGGTGTCCTCGACACGCCCCGCCAGGCGCGAGCGGATCGCCTGGCTCAGCCCGGTGGCGCGCACCTGGCTGACCAGCACCGCGATGCTGGTGGCCAGGGTCTGGCCCAACGCCTCGCGATAGCGCGCCAGGCCGGCGCCCTCGCCGTCGGCGCGGCCGGCTTCCAGCACGCGCGCCAGCCGCGCCATCAGCGCATCGTCGATGGCCTCGACCCAGTCGGCATCGTCGTCGCCGACGAACACCAGCGCAAACAGCGCCGCCATGTCGCTGCGGTTCGGCGGCGGCGGCAGGAAGCGGCTCTGCAGCCGGCTCACCATCTCGCTGAAGAAGCCGGGATGCTGCGCCACGCCGGTATCGCAGAACAGGCCGGTGGGGTCGTTCTCGCGCAGCAGGCTGCGCACCGTCTGCGCAAAGCGCGCGGCCCAGTCCGGATGCCGCTCCAGCACCTGCAGCAGGTAGCGCAGGCGCACGTGCTCCGGATGGCGGCGCGGCGCGCCGTCTTCCTGGCTGTCGGCATCGGCGCCGAGGCCGCCGTCGCGGCGGATCCAGAAGGCCAGCTCGATCAGCCAGCCGTTGCGCTCGGCCAGCGGCGCCTCCGGATCGGCCGCGGCCAGGATGGCATCGAGCTGCAGGCTGGCATTGCGCGACTCGCGCCATTTGCGGAACAGTTTGCGAAGCATGGATTCTTGTCAGGATCGGGCCACCGGCCGCGGGCGCGGGACGCCGCGGCGGGGTCAGGTAGGCTGGGAGCGGGCCGGCTCAGCCGGCCGGATGCTGCAGGCGCTGGCGCAGCTCGGCCACCAGGCCGTCGCAGGCGTCCTCGATGTAGTCGAGCACGCGCTCGAAGCCGTCGCCTTCGCCGTAATACGGGTCCGGCACCTCGTCGGCATCGTGGCGGGTGGCGAAGCTCATCAGCAGCCGCACCTTGTCGCCGGCATCCGGGCGCAGCTTCAGCAGGCCGGCCAGGTTCTCGCGGTCCATCGCCAGGATCAGGTCGAAGCGGTCGAAGTCCGGCACGCCGACCTTGCGCGCGCGCAGCGCCGACAGGTCGTAGCCGCGCTGCAGCGCATGGCGCTGGGTGCGCGGATCGGGCGCGCGGCCCAGGTGGTATTCATGCGTGCCGGCCGAATCCAGCTCCACCAGCGGCGTCAGCCCGGCGGCATCGAGCTTGGCGCGCAGCACGCCCTCCGCCGTGGGGGAACGGCAGATATTCCCCATGCAACACATCAGGATGGCGTAAGGCTTCATCGGATCAAGGCTTGGCAAGGTGGCATGGAGGCGCGATTCTACCTGCCGCCCTTTGCGCCGGCCCGGCGTGTCGTGGCGCCAGGCGGCCCGCGGCGCTAGGCGAGCTGCTTGGCCAGCCGCTCGCCATGCGCAAACCCGGCCACCTGTGCGGCCTCGGCCGACTTGTAGTGGTCGGTGATGCGCGAGCTGTCGGTCAGCGTGCCGGCGGCCCGGATGTTGGTGCCGGGGCGGCACACGCGCACGGTGTACGACCATTCGCTCTGTGAACGCTGCCTGACCTGCACTTGCACTTCGTGGGTTTCATAGACCTTCTTCTTCCATTCGCCGATGTCGGTCATTGTGGTTTCTCCACGGGAAATGGGGGTACCCGCCGGCGCGCTAGCTGACCTCGCCCGCGTCGATCGCGCGCATCGCGCCGGCCTCCGCCAGCGCAATGGCGGCTTCGGGCGTGGGCGCGTCGCCGGCGATTGCCTCGAAGCTCGGGCCGGTCGGTTCGCCAAAGGCGTCGGCGATGCGCATCTGCGCGGCAAAGCCGCCGGCGGCATTCGGGACCGCGGTGACGACCACCGCGTAGCCGCCGTATTCAAACTGGCGTTCCATCGTGCCTCCTTTGGCAGCGGTCTGTGGCCCTGCCCCGCGCTGGCGCTGCCGAGGATTTCACTATAGGCGAAGCGCGCCCGGCGTTGCGGCGTATCAGGCAGGCGGCAGCGCGCCTTCGCCGCTGGCGCCGAACACCTGCGCCTTGAGCTTGGCCAGCTGGTCTCGCACCTGCGCCGCCTGTTCGAACTCCAGGTTGCGCGCATGCTCGAGCATGAGCTTCTCCAGCCGCTTGATCTCCTTGGAGACCTGCTTTTCGCTCATCTCCTCGTAGCGGGCCTGCTCCTGCGCGGCCTGCAGTTCGGCGCGGGCGTCGCTGACGTTGTAGACGCCGTCGATGATGTCCTTGATGCGCTTGACCACGCCGCGCGGCGTGATGCCGTTGGCTTCGTTGAAGGCGATCTGCTTGGCGCGGCGGCGCTCGGTCTCGTCGATGGCCTTTTTCATCGAGTCGGTCATGCGGTCCGCGTACAGGATGGCGGTGCCGTTGACGTTGCGCGCGGCGCGGCCGATGGTCTGGATCAGCGAGCGCTCGGCGCGCAGGAAGCCCTCCTTGTCCGCGTCGAGAATCGCCACCAGCGACACCTCGGGAATGTCCAGCCCCTCGCGCAGCAGGTTGATCCCCACCAGCACGTCGAAAGTGCCCAGGCGCAGGTCGCGGATGATCTCGACGCGCTCGACGGTGTCGATGTCCGAGTGCAGGTAGCGCACCTTGACGCCGTTCTCGGTCAGGAACTCGGTCAGCTGCTCGGCCATGCGCTTGGTCAGCGTGGTCACCAGCACGCGCTCGCCGGCCTCGACCCGGACATGGATCTCGGACAGCAGGTCATCCACCTGCGTGGTCGCCGGGCGCACCATGATCACCGGGTCGACCAGGCCGGTGGGGCGCACCACCTGCTCCACCACCTGGCCGGCGTGCTCCTGCTCGAACTGCGCCGGCGTCGCGGAGACGAACATCACCTGCCGCATCTTGCGCTCGAACTCGTCGAACTTGAGCGGCCGGTTGTCCAGCGCCGACGGCAGCCGGAAGCCATATTCGACCAGCGTGGTCTTGCGTGCGCGGTCGCCGTTGTACATGCCGTTGAGCTGGCCGATCAGCACATGCGACTCGTCCAGGAACATCAGCGCATCGGGCGGCAGGTAGTCGACCAGCGTCGGCGGCGGGTCGCCGGGGCGCGCGCCGGACAGGTGCCGTGAATAGTTCTCGATGCCCTTGCAGAAGCCCAGCTCGGACAGCATCTCGAGATCGAAGCGCGTGCGCTGCTCCAGCCGCTGCGCCTCCACCAGCCGGTTTTCCTTGTGGAAGAACTCGAGCCGCTCGCGCAGTTCGTCCTTGATCGCCTCGATCGCGCGCAGCACGGTCTCGCGCGGGGTCACGTAGTGGCTCGACGGGTAGACCGTGAAGCGGGGAATCTTCTGCCGCACCCGCCCGGTCAGCGGATCGAAGAAATGCAGCGACTCGACTTCGTCGTCGAACATCTCCAGCCGCACCGCCATCTCGGCGTGTTCGGCGGGGAAGATGTCGATGGTGTCGCCGCGCACGCGGAAGGTGCCGCGCTGGAAGTCGGTCTCGTTGCGGGTGTACTGCATCGCGATCAGGCGCGCGATCACGTCGCGCTGGCTGATCTTGTCGCCGGCCCGCAGCGTCAGGATCATCTGATGGTATTCGGTCGGGTTGCCGATACCGTAGATCGCCGACACGGTCGCGACGATGACGGTGTCGCGGCGCTCAAGCAGGCTCTTGGTCGCCGACAATCGCATCTGCTCGATATGCTCGTTGATCGACGAGTCCTTCTCGATAAACAGGTCGCGCTGCGGGACGTAGGCCTCGGGCTGGTAGTAATCGTAGTAGCTGACGAAGTACTCGACGGCATTGCGCGGGAAGAACTCGCGGAATTCCGCGTAGAGCTGCGCCGCCAGCGTCTTGTTGGGCGCGAACACGATGGCCGGCCGCCCCATGCGGGCGATCACGTTGGCCATGGTGAAGGTCTTGCCCGAACCGGTGACGCCCAGCAGGGTCTGGAACGACAGGCCGTCTTCCACCCCCTCCACCAGCTGCCGGATTGCCTCGGGCTGGTCGCCCGCGGGGGGGAACGGCTGGTACAACTGGAACGGGGAGCCGGGAAATGTGACGAATTTGTCTTCGTCCAGGGCCGGCGCGGCTTCGGCAAGGTTCGTCATAGGGGCGTGACTAGGGAAATACCTGAGGAAAACGGGCGGATTACGCTAGAATCTTGGGGTTGTCAGCCCCCGCTTCAAGCCAAGAAGAGCGCGGCCGGGCCTGCCAGCCTCCAGCGCAGTACGGAGCATTCTACGCCTTCCGTTTTTCACATAGCCGACCACGAGATTCCAAATGAGTTTGTTTTCTGCCGTCGAGATGGCCCCGCGCGACCCGATCCTGGGCCTCAACGAAGCCTTCAATGCCGACACCCGCGCGACCAAGGTCAACCTGGGCGTTGGCGTGTACTTCACCGACGAAGGGAAAATCCCCCTGCTGCGCGCCGTCCAGGAGGCAGAAAAAGCCCGTCTGACCACCGCCACCCCGCGCGGCTACCTGCCGATCGAAGGCATCGCGGCCTATGACCAGGCGGTGCAGACGCTGCTGTTCGGCAAGGAATCGCCGCTGATCACGGAAGGCCGCGTGGTGACGGCCCAGGCACTTGGCGGCACCGGCGCACTGAAGATCGGCGCCGACTTCCTGAAGCGCCTGTACCCGGACGCCAAGGTCGCCATCAGCGACCCGAGCTGGGAAAACCACCGCGCGCTGTTCGAGTCCGCCGGCTTCCCGGTGGTCAACTACGCCTACTACGACGCGCCCAGCCACGGCCTGAACTTCGCCGGCATGGTGGAATCGCTGAAGTCGTTCCCGGCCAACACCATCGTCGTGCTGCACGCCTGCTGCCACAACCCGACCGGCGTCGACCTGTCGCCCGAGCAGTGGCAGCAAGTGGTGGAACTGGTCAAGGAACGCAACCTGATCCCGTTCCTGGACATGGCCTACCAGGGCTTTGCCGACGGCATCGACGCCGATGGCGCCGCGGTGCGCCTGTTCGCGGACTCGGGCCTGCCGTTCTTCGTGTCGAGCTCGTTCTCGAAGAGCTTCTCGCTGTACGGCGAGCGCGTCGGCGCGCTGTCGATCGTCACCACCGGCAAGGAAGAAGCGCAGCGCGTGATGTCGCAGGTCAAGCGCGTGATCCGCACCAACTATTCCAACCCGCCGACCCATGGCGGCACGGTGGTCGCGACCGTGCTGAACAGCCCGGAACTGCGCGCCATGTGGGAAGAAGAACTGGCCGAAATGCGTGACCGCATCAAGCTGATGCGCCACGCACTGGTGGACAAGCTGGCCGCCAAGGGCGTGCCGGGCGACTTCTCCTTCGTCAAGGCCCAGCGCGGCATGTTCTCGTACTCGGGCCTGACCTCGGCCCAGGTCGACCGCCTGCGCAACGAGCACGGCATCTACGCCGTCAGCACCGGCCGCATCTGCGTTGCGGCGCTGAACAGCCGCAACATCGATGCGGTGGTCGACGCAATCGCGGCCGTGATGTAACCCCGCCATCAGTTGCCGCGCCGCAACGGCGGGCAACTGGCGTGCGCATCACAAAGCAATAGCAAAAAAGCGGCTTCGGCCGCTTTTTGCATTTGTTTACGATGTTGTAGGACGTTGTCACCGAAAAATCAGGCCTATGCCTTATTGTGTTCCGCGCATACGGAAGTACTTTAAGGTATATGCTGCAAAGCAAGATCGTTAGCACGGTCGTTCGATTCAGGCATAATCGGCGCCACGCGATCCAAGGTGTATTGTCAGTACATTGTTACTTGGTGGTACGCATTCTCAGTAAGACCAGGCAGAAACGGCATGCTCTATCAATTGCATGAGTTCCAGCGCTCGATCCTGCACCCGCTGACCGCGTGGGCCCAGGCGACCGCCAAGACCTTCACCAACCCTCTCAGCCCGATGTCGCTGGTACCTGGCGCACCCCGCCTGGCCGCCGGCTACGAACTGCTGTACCGGCTCGGCAAGGAATACGAAAAACCGGCGTTCGATATCAAGTCGGTGCGCTCCAACGGGCGCGACATCCCCATCGTCGAGCAGACCGTGCTGGAAAAGCCCTTCTGCAAGCTGCTGCGCTTCAAGCGCTACGCCGACGACCCCGAGACCATCAAGCTGCTCAAGGACGAGCCGGTGGTGCTGGTGGCCGCGCCGCTGTCGGGCCACCATGCCACGCTGCTGCGCGACACCGTGCGCACGCTGCTGCAGGACCACAAGGTCTACGTCACCGACTGGATCGACGCGCGCATGGTGCCGGTCGAGGAAGGCGCCTTCCACCTGTCGGACTACATCTACTACATCCAGGAATTCATCCGCCATATCGGCGCCGAGAACCTGCACGTGATCTCGGTGTGCCAGCCCACGGTGCCGGTGCTGGCCGCGATTTCGCTGATGGCGTCGGCGGGCGAGAAGACGCCGCGCACCATGACCATGATGGGCGGCCCGATCGACGCGCGCAAAAGCCCGACCGCGGTCAACTCGCTGGCGACCAACAAGTCCTACGAGTGGTTCGAGAACAACGTGATCTACACCGTGCCGGCCAACTACCCCGGCCACGGACGACGCGTCTACCCGGGCTTCCTGCAGCATGCCGGCTTTGTCGCGATGAACCCGGACCGGCACCTGTCGTCGCACTATGACTACTACCTGAGCCTGGTCGAGGGCGATGCCGACGACGCCGAGGCGCACGTGCGCTTCTACGACGAATACAACGCAGTGCTCGACATGGCGGCCGAGTACTACCTCGACACCATCCGCGAGGTGTTCCAGGAATTCCGCCTGGCCAATGGCACCTGGGCCATCGACGGCAAGCCGGTGCGTCCGCAGGACATCAAGGCCACGGCGCTGATGACGATCGAGGGCGAGCTCGACGATATCTCCGGCGCCGGCCAGACCGCCGCCGCGCACGACCTGTGCGCCGGCATCCCGAAAAACCGCAAGCAGCACCTGAACGCCGAGCGTTGCGGCCACTACGGGATCTTCTCGGGCCGGCGCTGGCGCGAGGACATCTATCCGCAGCTGCGCGACTTTATTCGCAAGTACCACCAGGCCCCGGTGGCCGTGGCCAGCAAGTAAGAAAAACGCCCGCGCAAGCGGGCGTTTCTGTCTGGGCAGCACTGCCGGCGGCTCAGGGCTTTTTCAGATAGCTCAGCAGCATGTCCGTGTGCAGCTCGGCAAAGCGCTCGTGCTCCTGCTGCGAGGCCACGTCGCGGCCGATCACGGCGCTGATGGTGTAGCGGTTCGACAGCACGTAGTAGCCCAGCGCGGAAATGGTCAGGTAGAACTGCGGCACGTCGATATGGTCGCGGAACAGCCCCTGCTGCTGGCCGCGCCGGATCACATCGGCGAGCACGTCGACCACCGGGTTGATCAGCTGCTGCAGCTGCGCGGATTTCTTCAGGTGCCGCGCCTCGTGCAGGTTCTCGCTGTTGACCAGGCGGATGAACTCGGGATGCTCGTAGTACCAGTCCCAGACGAAGCGGGCCAGCGTGCGCACGCCCTCGACCGGGTCTTCGTCGACCAGGTGCAGTTGCTCTTCGGCGGCGCGGAAGTTCGCGTATTGCTTCTCGAGCACCGCCAGGAACAGGCCCTCCTTGCTGCCGTAGTAGTAATACAGCATGCGCTCGTTGGTTTCCGCGCGCCGGGCAATCTGGTCGACGCGGGCGCCGGCCAGACCACCCTTGGCGAATTCCTCGGTGGCCGCAGCGAGGATGCGTCGGCGCGTCCCTTCCGGGTCGCGTTTGGTCTTGGGCTCTGTTGACATGAGGTGTGGTCGATCGTTGCGCGGATTATGGCACAGGCCGGAATGCGGCAATCCGGCCGCGCGACGCGCATCATCGCCGTTTCTGTCCGCCGGCGAAATCGGGGATAATCCTTGCGGCGCGAAAACCGCAGGGTCCGCAGAGACCCCGGTGCGGAAGGTGCCAAAGGGGCCGCCAGCACATTGTCCGCCCCGGAAAGGCCGCCGTTATGTCGCCAACCGCTCACAGCATCGCGCAAATTTCGTGCTTTGCCCGTTGCCGTGCTGCGCCGTGATGCGCTGGCGCTGGTTTTGACCCCGCTCTTGTCCCCTAGATTGCTGTCCGTTGTCGTGAATCCCGCCGTCAAGTCCCTCGCCGACCGTCTCGAGGCGCTGCTGCCGCAGACCCAGTGCACCAAGTGCGGCTTCAGCGGCTGCCGCCCCTATGCCGAGGCCATGGCCAGCGGCGCGGCCGCCTGCAACCGTTGCCCGCCCGGCGGCGCGCAGGGCATTGCGCGCCTGGCCGCGCTGCTGGGCACCGAACCGCTGCCGCTCGATCCGGAGCGCGGCACCGAGCAGCCGCGCGCGGTCGCCCGCATCGACGAGAGCCTGTGCATCGGCTGCACCCTCTGCATCCAGGCCTGCCCGGTCGATGCCATCGCCGGCGCCGCCAAGCAGATGCATACCGTGATCCCCGAGCTGTGCACCGGCTGCGACCTGTGCGTGCCGCCCTGCCCGGTCGACTGCATCGACATGGTCCCCGTCACCGGCACGCGCACCGGCTGGGACGCGTGGTCGCAGGCGCAGGCCGACGCCGCGCACGAGCGCTACTTGGCGCGCAACGCGCGGCTGGTGCGCGAGCGCGAGGAAAACGATGCGCGCCTGGCAGCCAAGGCCGCCGCCAAGCTCGCCGCGGTGCAGGCCGAGGCGCCCGAGAACGATGCCGAGCGCGCCGCGCAGGAACGCAAGCGCGCCATCATCCAGGCCGCGATCGAACGCGCGCGGCAGAAGCAGCAGGCCGCGCGGCCGCGCAATACCGACAACGTGTCGGCCGCGGTGCAGGCGCAGATCGATGCCGCGGAAGCGCGGCGCGCGCGCGCCGGGCTGACGCCGCAGGCCGATCCCAATACCGCCCAGGACCCGGCCAACGACCCGAAAAAAGCATCATGAACGCTGCCAAGTGCCGTGCCATCTTCGAGACGCTGCGCGAAGTCAATCCGGCGCCGACCACGGAACTGGAGTACAGCTCGCCGTTCGAGCTGCTGATCGCCGTGCTGCTGTCGGCGCAGGCCACCGACGTCGGCGTGAACAAGGCCACGCGCCGGCTGTTCCCGGTCGCGCATACCCCGCGGCAGATGCTGGAGCTGGGCGAAGCCGGCCTGAGCGAATACATCAAGACCATCGGCCTCTACAAGACCAAGGCCAAGCATGTGATCGAGACCTGCCGCATCCTGGTCGAGCGCCATGGCGGCAAGGTGCCGGCGCAGCGCGAAGCGCTGGAGGCGCTGCCGGGCGTGGGCCGCAAGACCGCCAACGTGGTGCTCAACACCGCGTTCGGCCAGCCCACCATCGCCGTCGACACGCATATCTTTCGCGTCTCCAACCGCACCGGCCTGGCGCCGGGCAAGAACGTCGACATCGTCGAGCAGAAGCTGCTCAAATGCGTGCCGCATGAATTCCTGCACGACGCCCATCACTGGCTGATCCTGCACGGCCGCTACGTGTGCAAGGCGCGCAAGCCGGAGTGCTGGCACTGCGCGATCGAAACGCTGTGCGAGTTCAGGGAGAAAACCCCGGCGCCACAGCTGTAGCCGCGGCCGGCTCGGGCGCCGGCTCGGGCGAGTGCGCCAGCACCAGCGCCAGCTGCAGCGCGGTGCGCGCGACCACGTCGACATCGGGACTGTAGCCGTGGCGGATCCAGCGCACGGCAAGATGGACCACGCCGCCCGCGACGCCCGCCGTCAGCAGCGGGTCACGCTCGCGTCCGGGCGGCAGCAGCGCCTGCGCCAGCAGCCCGCCAAATTCATCCAGCGAATCGGCCAGCGCGCCGTCGACCAGCTTGCTGACGCCGCGGATTTCCACCAGGAACACCCGCGCCGAGCGCGGTTCGCGCTGCAGCGCGCCGAAATAGGCGCGCAACATCGCCAGCGCCCGTTGCACGCCATCGTGGCCTGCGGCCTCGCCCGCCTGCACCAGGGCGTGCAGCAGGCGCTGCGTCACCGTTTGAAACGATGCCAGCAGCAAGGCCTCGCTGTTGGCGAATGACTCGTAGAAGTAGCGCTCGGTCAGCCCCGCGGCCTCGCACACGGCCTTGACGGTGGCGTTCTGGTAACCGCGCTCGCCGTAGACCTGCACGGCTGCGGCAATCAGTTGCGCGCGGCGCTGGGCTCGGCGCTCTTCGGCTTCGGCGCCGCGATAGCGGCGCGCGGGAGTCAGCTCGGGGGTCATGCGCGCCATTATGACATTCCCTAAAGTCAGAAAACTTGCCGGATGACTTCTGACAATCTATGTTGTCAGAAGTGTCACTGACCGGATGCCTCCCATGCGCGATGCCAGTTCCGATGACGCAGTGCTCGATGTGCTGATCGTGGGCGCCGGCCTGTCCGGCATCGGTGCGGCGCGCCAGCTGCAACGGCGCTGCCCCCGCAAGCGCTACGCCATCCTCGAGGCGCGCGACGCCATCGGCGGCACCTGGGACCTGTTCCGCTACCCCGGCATCCGCTCGGATTCGGACATGTACACGCTGGGCTATCGCTTCAAGCCCTGGCGCGGCGCCAAGGCCATCGCCGACGGCCCGTCGATCCGCGCCTATATCCGCGAGACCGCCGCGGAAGCCGGCATCACGCGCCAGATCCGCTTCGGCCACCGCGTGGTCGGCGCGGCGTGGGACAGCGCCGACGCGTGCTGGACCGTCGAAGCCGAACGCAGCGCCGACGGCAGCCGCGTGCGCGTGCGTGCGCGCCTGCTCTATGTCTGCGCCGGCTACTACAGCTATGCCGAGGGGCATCGTCCCGCGTTCGACGGCGAGGACCGTTTTCGCGGCCGCATCGTGCACCCGCAGTTCTGGGACGAGTCGCTGGACTACGCCGGCAAGCGCGTGGTGGTGATCGGCAGCGGCGCCACCGCGGTCACGCTGGTGCCGGCGATGGCCGCCCGCGCGGCGCACGTGACCATGCTGCAGCGCTCGCCCACCTATATCGTGTCGCGCCCCGGCGAGGACGCCATTGCGCGCACCCTGCGCCGCGTGCTGCCGGAGCGGCTGGCCTACACCGCCACGCGCTGGAAGAACGTGCTGCTCGGCATGACATTCTTCCAGCTGGCGCGGCGCCGGCCAGAACGCGTCAAGACGCGCCTGGTCGGCATGGCCGCGGCGCAGCTGCCACCGGGCTTCGACGTGGCGACGCATTTCACGCCGCGCTACAAGCCCTGGGACCAGCGCCTGTGCCTGGTGCCCGACGGCGACCTGTTCCGCGCGCTGCGCGAGGGCCGCGCCTCGGTGGTGACCGACACCATCCGGCGCTTCACCGAGCGCGGCATCGAGCTGGCCAGCGGCAAGTCGCTGGACGCGGACATCGTGGTGACCGCCACCGGGCTGAAGCTGAACATGCTGGGCGACATTGCGCTCAGCGTCGACGGCCAGCCGCGCCGCCCCGCCGACTGCCTGGCCTACAAGGGCATGATGCTCAGCGACGTGCCCAACCTGGTGCTGGCGTTCGGCTACACCAATGCCTCGTGGACGCTCAAGGCCGACCTCACCGCCGAGTACGTCTGCCGCCTGCTGCGCCACATGGACCGCCATGGCCACCGCATCGCCGTGCCGCGCGCGCCCGCGGCGGTGCAGCCGACGCCGTTCCTCGATTTCACCTCGGGCTACGTGCAGCGCGCCGCCGGCGTGCTGCCGCGCCAGGGCGACCGCAAGCCGTGGCGCGTGCACCAGAACTACCTGAAAGACCTGCTGACGATACGGTACGGACGCATCGCCGATGGCGTGCTGCAGTTCGGCGCGCCACCGCCGCTGCGCGAGCCGCGCAACGCGCACGAGGCAACCGGGGCCAGCACCGTCGCGGCCGTCGCCGCCAGCGAGGTACAGCCATGACCGTCGCGCTCATCGCCCTGGCCCTGCTACTGGCTTTGCTCGCGCTGTCCGGCATCGCACTATGGCTGTACACCTGGCGCACCGCACGCCGCATCGAAGCCGCGATGCCGCCGCCGGGCCGCTTTATCGACGTGCCTGGCGCGCGGCTGCATGTGGTGGAGCGCGGGCAAGGCCCGGCGCTGCTGCTGGTGCACGGCCTGTCGGGCCAGCTCGAGAACTTCGGCTACGGCATGATCGCGCCGCTGGCCGAGAGCTTCCGCGTCATCGCCGTCGACCGCCCCGGCGCCGGCCATTCCACGCGCACGCCCGGCAGCGCCGCCGACCTGCCCGCGCAGGCCGACGCGCTCGCCGCTCTGTGCGACCGGCTGGGCCTGGAACGGCCGCTGGTGGTGGGCCATTCGCTGGGCGGCGCGATCGCGCTGGCGCTGGCGATCCGGCACCCGGAACGCGTCGGCGGCCTGGCACTGATCGCGCCGCTGACGCATCCGCCCAGGGAGATCTCGCCAGTGTTCCGGGCCATGACCGTGCCGCGCGCATGGCAGCGCTGGCTGCTGGCGTGGACCCTGGTGGTGCCGATGTCGATCCGCCATCGCGCCGAGGTCATGGATATCGTCTTCGGCCCCGACCCGGTGCCGGACGACTTCCCGACCCGCGGCGGCGGGCTGCTGGCGCTACGCCCGTGCCATTTCCTGGCGGCGTCGGAAGACCTGATCGGCGCCGCGCACAGCCTGCCTGCGCTGCTGCGCGACTACGGCACGCTGCGCGTGCCGGTCAGCGTGCTGTTCGGCCGCGACGACCGCATCCTCGACTTCGCCGAGCATGGCGAAGCGCTGGTGGCCAGGGTGCCGGGCGCCACGCTGACCCTGGTCAACGGCGGGCATATGCTGCCGGTGACCGCGATCGATACCACTGTCGATTTCGTGCGTACCGCCGCCGCGCGCATGCAGTTGTCCGAGCCACGACCGGCACAGTTCGCCTGATCCCGGGAGACCGCCCATGACCACCACGACCGGTTCCAACCCCTACAAGCAGGATCTCTTCGCCGCATTGCGCGCCGTGCGCAAGCTGATGGCGGACGGCAACGACACCGAGCAGGTATTCCGCATCATGCGCGCGCTCAACGGCCCGTCGATGCCGCGCAACTTCAGCCGCCTGCTGGCCACGCACGACGGGCGCCGCATGGTCTACCAGCGCATCGAACTGGCCGAGCGCCTGTCCGATCCCGCTTACGTGGCGCGCTTCGCGCCGGGCACGGTCGGCGCCGCCTATCGCGCCTTCCTCGAACAGACCGGATACAGCGCGGACGGACTGGCCAAGGTGTCTAATCTGGACCAGGAACCGGTGCTCGAGGACGCCTACCTGTGGTTCGGCCGGCGCACGCGCGATATCCACGATATCTGGCACGTGCTGACCGGCTACCGCGCCGACGAAAGCCTGGGCGAAGCCGCGCTGGTGGCATTCAGCTACGCGCAGACCGGCGGCAGGGGCTGGGCCATCATCGCCATCGCGGCGTCGCTGAAGAGCCTGCGCGTGACCGGCAGCCTGGCCTTTGCGCGCGCCGTGCTGGAGGGCTACCGGCTGGGCCGCCGCGCCAGCTGGCTGCTGGGCGAGGATTACGAGAAGCTGCTGCACGAACCGATCGACGCGGCGCGCGCACGGCTCGGCATCGGCGAGCCGCGCAGCTACCTGGCCTGCAACCCCATGCAGGAATGGACCGCCTGATCGCTGCGCCAGGCAAGCCCAAGAAAAAGCGACCACCACGGGTCGCTTTTTTGTTCGCTGGCAAGCAGCGCGCTCAGACGATGCGGCAGGCTTCGTCGAACGACAGGCGCGGGCCGCGCGGGTACAGCTTGTCGGCGACGCCATAGCCCAGGTTGCACAGGAAGTTGACCTGCCACTTGCCGTCCGGGAAGAACGCCGCGTTGACCTTGTCGGCGTCGAAGCCGCCCATCGGGCCGCAGTCCAGGCCCAGCGCGCGCGCCGCGAGAATGAAGTAGCCGCCCTGCAGCGAGCTGTTCATCAGCGCGTCGCGGGCGATCTTGGCGTCGTTGCCGGCGTACCAGGAGCGGGCGTCGGCGTGCGGGAACAGCTTGGGCAGCTGGTCGTGGAAGGCGGTGTCGAAGGCGATGATCGCGGTCACCGGCGCCGAGCGGGTCTTGTCGACGTTGCCGGCCGAGACGCAGTCCACCAGGCGCGCCTTCTCGGCGGCGCTCTTGACGAACACGATGCGCGCGGGGCTGCTGTTGGCAGCGGTCGGGCCGAACTTCATCGCTTCATAGATCTGGTGCAGCACGGCGTCGTCCACATGGCGGTCCTGCCACACGTTGTGCGTGCGGGCCTCGGTGAACAGTTGCGCCAGCGCGGCTTGGTCGATCTGGGACATGCGCGTCCTTTCTGTACGGGAGGTAAGAGAAGGCGCGATTGTACCCAAGCGCCGGCTCGCCCCACGACAGCACCTTTGAGCAATCCGTTCAATTCCCTTGCATGTCGGCGCGCGCCGGGGCGGGTGCGCTGCCGCGGCGGGTCAGCCAGAGCACGCCCGCCAGGATCAGGCCGCCGCCCACTGCCTGTGCCGCGCCGATCTGCTCGCCCAGCAGCAAGGCCGCCAGCACCACGGTGACCACCGGCTCCAGCGTCGACAGCATCGACGCCTGCGCCGCACCGAGCCGCTGCAGCCCCGCAAAGAAGGTCAGGATCGCCAGCACGGTCGACAGCAGCGCGATCCCCGCCAGCGCGAGCCAGCCGCCGGCATCGGCCGGGAACTGCGGCGGCGTGCCCGCGCCGGCGCGCAGCGCGCCGACGACGCCGTAGACCAGCGCCGCCGCGATGCAGATCACGGTGGTGGTGGCAATCGGATTGACGCCGGCGGTCAGGCGCGCGCCGACGATGATGTAGACCGAATAGATCACCGCTGCCGCCAGCCCCAGCGCGATTCCCAGCGGCGACCCCGCGCCGCCGCCGACGGTCAGCCCGGCACCCACCGAGCACAGCACCAACGCCACCACCGCGGCGGTGGTCAGCCGCTCCTTCAGGAAGATGGCCGCCAGGATGGTCACGAACAGCGGGTACAGGTACAGCAGCAGCGCCACCAGGCTGGCCTGCGCATGGTTGAGCGCGCTGAAGAAGCAGAACGACTGGCCGACATAGCCGATGCCCCCCATCGCCGCCAGCGCCAGCACGCGCCGCCACGGCGGCAGCGCGATGCCGCGCGTGCGCATCACCCACGCCAGCGCCGCCGCGGCCAGCAGGAAGCGCACCAGCAGCAGGCCGTACACGTCCGCGCCGGCGGCATAGGCAAAGCGCGCAAAGATGGCCATGGCGCCGAAGGCGCTGGCCGAGACCGCGATCAGCAGCACGCCGGCCAGCTTGTCGCGGGCAGCAGTCGGGGCGGTGGGGGCGGAAGCGCTCATCGGGCAGGCAGGAAGTCGGCGATCCCGCATTCTACTTGGGACCATCGCCGCCATTTCGACCACCGTCGGGCCGCCGGCAAGGGTCGCCCCCGTCGTCTACAATGGCGCCACCATGTTCAATCCCTCACGAGAAGAAGTCCGCCGGTTCTTCTGCGATGCCTGGCAGAAGCAAATCGCAGGCGGCGTGCTGACGCCGCTGGAAGCCATCGCCGTCGACTGGATCGGCGAGCACCCCGAGTACCACGAGCTGTTGCGCGACACCGAAGGCGCACTGGCGCAGGACTACACCCCCGAGCAGGGCCAGACCAATCCCTTCCTGCACCTGGCGATGCACCTGTCGATTTCGGAGCAGGTCTCGGTCGACCAGCCGCGCGGCATCCGCCAGGCCTACGAGGCGCTCGCGCGCCGGCTCGATTCCCCGCACGAAGCCCAGCACCAGGTGATGGAATGCCTGGGCGAGATGTTGTGGCAGGCCCAGCGCACCGGCCAGCCGCCGGACGGCGACCACTACGTCGACTGCGTCAGGCGCCGCGCCAACCGCTGAGCGCGCCCCGCCGGTACGCGCAAAAAGTGCAGCGTACAATTCCTCACAAGCCGTTGCGGGCATGCGTGATAGGCTTTGGGCTCCGTGTTTTCCCCTAGTTACGTTGCCATCACCCGGCAACGTCGCGCTTCTTCATGCCCCCTACTGCTTTTTTCACTCGGCAGCGCCTGGCGCCAGTCAGCCGTGCCGTCGCCCCGCTCTGCCTGTCGCTGATGCTGGCCTGGCCGCTGACCGGCCATGCCGGCGTGGCGCTGCTGCAGCCGCCGCGCGTGATCGACGGCAACCAGCCGCTGACGCTGACCCTGGTGGTGTCGGCCGACACTGCCACGCGCCGCTACCGTATTCCCGACACGCTCGAAGTGACCGCCTCCGGCGAGATGCAGGCGCCGGTGCGGCTGGTGCTGTGGCGCGAAGTCTCAGGCCCCGCCGTGGTCAACCTGCGCCGTGGCGAGCATCGCGCCATCCGCTACACCGTGACGCTGCCCCCGGTGCTGCGCGGCCAGGTGCGGCTCGATGCCACCGGCATCGACGCCGCGCCGGTGCTGGTCACGCTGAACCGGCTGCCGCAGCCGGGCGAGGCAGCCACTTCGACGCCGCCGGTGGCCAGCCAGGCGCCGGCCACGGTGGACAGCCCTGAAGTCGCCGACAGCGCGCCCGTCCCGGTGACGGGGATCACCACGGCCGCGGCCACGGCCCCCGCCCCGGCCGACCTGCGCGACAGCGCCCGGCTGTCGTTCCACGACCCGATGTACTTCATGGTCGGCGCGCACGGTGGCGCCAACGCAAAATTCCAGTTCAGCTTCAAGTACCGCATCTTCGAGGGCGAGGATCCTGCGTCGAAGCGCCTGTTCGACAACCTCTACTTCAGCTACACCCAGTTCTCGCTGTGGGACCTGAACGAAGATTCGGCGCCGTTCCGCGACACCAACTACCGGCCCAGCCTGTTCTACTACCTGTCGGATACCGGCGTGCGCAACAGCGTGATCAGCCGGATGTCGCTGGCCACCGGCCTGGAGCATGAATCCAACGGCCGCAACGGCGTGGAATCGCGCAGCATCAATACGGTATTCGTCAAGCCGACCTTCTATTTCGGCGACCAGAACGACTGGCACTGGCGCGTCGCGCCCAAGCTGTACGCCTATGTGGAAAAGGCCGACAACCCGGACATCGCCCACTACCGCGGCTTCATGGACCTGGGCATCGCCTATGGGCGGCCGGATTCATGGGAGTTCTCGGCGACGCTGCGCAAGGGCACGCGCAAGTGGTACGGCAGTGTCGACGCGCAGCTGACCTACCCGATGGCGCGGCTGATCCCCGGCACGGCCGGGTACCTGATGGCGGGATATTTCGTCGGCTATGGCGAAAGCCTGCTCGACTACAACCACAAGCTGCCCTGGCAGTTCCGCATCGGCTATGCGCTGACGCGCTGATGCGCGCAGGCGCGGGGCGCGCTAGCCCGCCAGCGGCTTGCCGCTGGCCTTCAGGCGCGCATTGGCCACGGCCGCGGCAAACTGCCCGTGGCCGTGCCAGCCGGTGGCCCGGCCCAGCTTCTTGCCGTTATGGAAGAACATGAAAACCGGGATGCCGTGCAGGCCGAAGCGCCGCCCCAACTCAGGGTGCGCATAGACGTTGGCGTGCAGCCAGTGCAAGTCCAGCGCGCGCACCGGCCCGGGATTGGCCAGCATCGCCTTCTTGGCCATTTCGCAGTTGAAGCAGTCCACGCCCCAGAAGAACACGCACACCAGCGCGTCGCCGGCGGCGGCAATGGCGCCGTCGATGGTGGCGTCGTCGACCTCGCGCATGGCAAAGGCGTCAAAGGCGCGGTGATCCAGATGCGGGGCCGCGGACGGATCCGGCGCGCCGGCTTGCGGTTCGGTGCTCATGGTTCGCTCCTGATGCGGTTCGCCCGGACGAGGCACGCCGCCAATGACGAACGCCCGGGCCGGCAGGCACCGGGCGTCGGGCCGTGACGGGACGGCAGTGGCGCGGCTTACTTCGGCGCGGCCACCGTGACCAGCGCCGGACGCAGCACGCGGTCGGCAATGGTGTAGCCGCGCTGGAGCACGGTCACCACGGTGTTGGGCTCCTGCTCCGCCGGCACCATCGAGATGGCCTGGTGGCGATGCGGGTCGAACTTCTCGCCTACCGGGTTGAGCTCGACGATCTTGCCGCGCTCGAAGGCGGCGGCCAGCTGGCGCGCGGTCAGCTCCACACCTTCGCGCAGCTTGGCGATATCGCCGGAGCCGTCGGCCAGCGCGGCCTGCAGGCTGTCCATGACCGGCAGCAGGTTGTCGGCAAAGTTCTCGATGGCGAACTTGTGCGCCTTGGCGACATCTTCCTGGGCCCGGCGGCGGATATTCTCGCCTTCGGCCACGGCCCGCATGTACAGGTCGTAATGCTCGCTGGCCTTGGCTTCCAGGGCGGCCAGCTGGGCCGCCACGTCGTCCGCGGCGGTAGCCGCAGTGTCGGGCGCGCCGGTCTCCGGGCTGGCGGTGGCGGCGTTGGTGGCGTTGGCCGCCTCATCGCCCGCAGGCGTCGCAGTCTGGTTGGATGGCGTCTGCTTCTGGTCTTCCATGTCGATCCGTATCAATGCAGTGTCGCGGCCCGCCGTGGGGCTGGCCGCGGGTGGTAAATCGGCGTGTGCCCGATGCAGGTGGTGGCAGCTCGCCGCATTTCAAGAGTGGCGCCGGCGCGACGCCGAAACACACGGTTACAAAGCCCGGCCCGTTGCAATCGACGCCTTATTGCTTTGCGCCAATGCCCTCACTAAGATTCTTAGTAAGAAAAATGACAAAAATGTCGAGGGCCCAGGAGATGGTTCATTTTTGTGCCGCTTCCGAAAGGTTGGCCATGCATAAGCTCCCAGTCGTGACGCTGTGCCTCGTGGCCGCACTGGCGGTCATGACCGCCTTTATCTGCCTGTCCGGCGCCTTCACCCCGCGCGATACGGAGTATGGCAGCGGCAAGGCGGTGTTCAAGCACTACATCGTTCCCTTCGTCAGCCAGGAGGTCGCGCAGGAATAAGCTGCCCCACTTGGCGATCCAACGCGCGGCGGCACCGGCAACGGTGCCGCCGCGCTGCCATTCAGCCGTTGAAGTCGTCGATGCGGCGGCGGTCGCGCTTGGTCGGGCGCCCCTGGATCTGCGCGGACGGCTCTGGCTGCAGGCGCCGGCGCTCGGCATCGGCGGCGCGGCGCGACTGGCTCTCGGCGCTTTCCTGGTAGAGCGTCTGCGCCACCGGCGCCGGGCCGCGCGCCGCGGCGATGCCCTTCACTTCCAGCTCCCAGCGCTGCTGGTGTGCTTCCAGCGCAACCTTGTCGCCGGGCTTGACCTCGCGCGAGTTCTTGCACAGCTGGCCGTTGACCGTGACCTTGCCGCGCTCCACCGCTTCGGCCGCGAGCGAGCGCGTCTTGAAGAAACGCGCACACCACAGCCATTTGTCGATGCGCTGGCGCGCATCCGCCTCGAAATCCACATTCATGCCGCCGCTCCCCGCGCCTGCGCACGCGTGCGCCGCGCTTCCAGTTCATGCGCATGCGGCGTGGCGAGCGGCCAGCCCTGCAGGTGCTGCAGCGCGATCTCCGCCATCGCCGCGACCCACGGCGCGGCATCGTTCATGCATGGAATGAAATGGAAGTCCTTGCCGCCCGCGACCTTGAACTCAGTCTGGCCTTCCATGGCGATTTCTTCCAGCGTTTCGATGCAGTCCGCCGGAAAGCCCGGGCAGAACACGTCCACCCGTCCGGCACCGACCTTGCCCAGTTCCGCCAGCGTCGGCGCGGTATAGGGCTGCAGCCATTCGGCCTTGCCGAAGCGCGACTGGAACGTCACCTGGTACTGCCCCGGCTGCAGGCCCAGCGCCTCGCCCAGCAGGCGCCCGGTCTTCAGGCACTCGCAGTGGTAGGGATCGCCCAGTTCCAGCGTGCGCCGCGGCACGCCGTGGAACGACAGGATCAGCTTGTCGCCCTGGGCGAAATCCGGCATGCCGTGCCGGCTCCAGTAGGCAGCGACCTGCTGCTGCAACGCCGAGATATACGCGGGATGGTCATGGAAATGCTTGACCAGCCGCAGCTCCGGCTGGTTGCGCCACTGACCCAGCACGCGGAACACCTCGTCGAAGGCGGTCGCCGTGGTAGTGCCCGAATATTGCGGATACATCGGCAGCACCAGCACCTGCTCGCAGCCCTGGCGGCGCAGCGCTTCCATCACCGAGGCGATCGACGGGTTGCCGTAGCGCATCGCGCACGCCACCGTCACGTCGTGCCCGTTATGGTGCAGCAGCCGCTGCAGCGCGTGCGCCTGGCGCTCGCTGTAGACCAGCAGCGGCGAGCCCGTCATATGGGCCTCGCGCAGCCAGATCGATTCGTACTTGAGCGCCGACGCGCGCGAGCGCAGCGGCAGGATCACGCCGTACAGCAACGGCAGCCACGCCGCGCGCGGGATCTCGACCACGCGCGGATCGGACAGGAATTGCTTCAGGTAGCGCCCCACCGCCTTGGGCGTGGGGGCATCGGGAGTGCCCAGGTTGACCAGCAGGATCGCCGTGCGCGGCGCCTGGCCGTGCTGGTAGGCCGGTTCGGGAGAAAACGTCATGTCGCTTCCGGATTGGCGCGATGCCGGGATGGGACGGGCGCGGCGCCGCGGCGCCGGGCCCGCGCGGCGGGAATGGAGCCGCCGGTCAGACCGGAACGCCGGACCACTAGTTCTGGCTCAGCGCGCTCGACAGCAACCGCGCGGTAATGTCGACGATCGGGATCACACGCTCGTAGGCCATGCGCGTGGGGCCGATCACCCCCAGCGTGCCGACGATCTGCCCGTCGACCTCGTACGGCGCGGTGATGACCGCCATGTCTTCGATCGGCACCAGTTGGCTTTCGCCGCCGATGAAGATCTGCACGCCCTGCGCATGGCTGGACACGTCCAGCAGTTGCAGCAAGCTGGTCTTGTGCTCGAACACGTCGAACAGGCGCCGCAGCTTGTCCATGCTCGAGGCCAGGTCGTCGACTTCGAGCAGCTTGCGCTCGCCGCTGATGTAGACGTGGTCGTCGTCCTCGTCCTCGGCAACGCTGCCGGCCTCGACCGCGGCCTGCATCAGCTGCGACATGTCGCGGCGCAGGTCCTGCAACTCGAGCCGCAGGTGGCTGCGCACGGTGTCGAAGCTCATGCCGGCATAGTGCGAGTTGAAGAAATTGGCGGCCTCGATCAGCTGCGCCGGCGTGTATGGGAGCTCGGTCTGGATGATGCGGTTCTGCACGTCGCCCTCGGGGCTGACGATGATCAGCAGGATGCGCTTGTCCGACAGCCGCATGAACTCGATCTGGCGGAACGCCTGCGCGCGGCGCGGCGTCATCACCACGCCGGCAAAGTGCGACAGGTTCGACAGCGTGCGCGCCGCCGCGGTGATCATGCGCTGCGGCCCCAGCTGCTGGCCGCCGAGCTGGTCCTGGATCTGCCCGGTCAGTTCGGCCAGGTCGGCGTTGCGCTCGAGCGGCTTGGCGGTCAGCATCGAGTCGACGAACAGCCGGTAGCCACGCGGCGTCGGGATGCGCCCGGCCGACGTGTGCGGGCTGGCGATAAAACCCATTTCCTCGAGATCGGACATCACATTGCGTATCGTCGCCGGCGACAGGTCCAGCCCCGAGTACTTCGACAGGGTGCGGGAACCGACCGGCTGGCCTTCGGCAATGTAGCGCTCGATCAGGGTCTTGAGCAGCGTTTTGGAACGTTCATCCATGATGCCCCGATTTTACGCAAGTTTTGGACCTTCTGGCGGACCGGCCCGATGTGCCGCAGGACGGGCCGCCGGATGGGCCGCCGGCGCCTGCTGACAACCGTCACGGCGGTATGGTCTAATCCCGGCATGTCCGCCCCAGCCAAAGCCAGCGCCGTGCGCACTCCATTCAAGACCGTCGCCCTGGTGGGCAGGTACTCCACCGCCGGCATCGAAGGGCCGCTGGAAGAGATCGCCTCCTATATCCTGCGCAACGGCCAGGATGTGGTGTTCGAGCGCGAGACCGCGCTGGCCACCGGGCTGACCGCCTACCCCGCCCTGTCCGCCGAGGAGATCGGCACGCAGGCCGACGTCGCCGTGGTGCTGGGCGGCGACGGCACGCTGCTGGGCATCGCGCGCCAGCTGGCCGGCTATGACGTGCCCCTGATCGGCGTGAACCACGGGCGGCTCGGCTTCATGACCGATATTGCGCTGGAAGACGCGCACACCGTGCTGCCCGACATGCTCGACGGCCGCTACGAGTCCGAGACCCGGCTGCTGCTGGCCTCGCGCGTGGTGCGCGACGACATGGACATCTTCTCGGCGCTGGCGCTGAACGATGTGGTGGTGAACCGCTCCGGCATCTCCGGCATGGTCGAGCTGGCGGTTTCGGTCGACGGGCACTTCATGTACAACCAGCGTTCCGACGGCCTGATCGTGTCGACCGCCACTGGCTCCACTGCCTACGCGCTGTCGGCCGGTGGCCCGATCCTGCATCCCACGCTGTCGGGCGTGGTGCTGGTGCCGATCGCCCCGCACGCGCTGTCGAACCGGCCGATCGTGCTGCCGCACGACGCCGAGGTCACGATCGAGGTGGCGAGCGCGCGCGACGCCAGCGTCAACTTCGACATGCAGTCGCTGACCTCGCTGCTGCCTGGCGACCGCATCGTGGTGCGGCGCTCGCAAAAGACCATCAACCTGCTGCACCCGGTGGGCTACAACTACTACGCCACGCTGCGCAAGAAGCTGCACTGGCACGAATACCCGTCCGAAGACAATCGCCTCTGAGCGCCATCCAGCCGCCCCTCAGCCCGAGCCCGACCCTTCATCGGACCGACCACCCTTCTCCGCCACGATGCTGCGCAGCCTGTCCATCCGTGATTTCGTCATCGTCGACTCCCTCGACCTGGACTTCGCCTCCGGCTTTACCGTGTTCACCGGCGAGACCGGCGCCGGCAAGTCGATCCTGATCGATGCCCTGGCGCTGGTGCTGGGCGAGCGCGCCGATGCCGGCGTGGTGCGCGAAGGCGCGCCGCGCGCCAGCGTCAGCGCCACCTTCTCGACCCATCCCGCGCTCGATGCGTGGCTGGCCGAGCGCGAGCTCAACAGCGAAGAAGACGGCGGCGTGCCGACCGTGCTGCTGCGTCGTACGGTCGATGCCGGCGGCCGCAGCAAGGCCTTTATCAACGGCGCCGCCGCCACCCTGGCGCAGTTGCGCGAAGTCGGCGACCAGCTGGTCGATATCCATGGCCAGCATGCGCACCAGCAACTGCTGCGCCCGGATGCGCAGCGGCTGCTGTTCGACGCCCACGCCGGCCTGACCCAGCAGGCCGCCGCGGTGGCCGAGGCCTGGCGTGCCTGGCGTGCCTGCGTGCGCCAGCGCGAAGCGGTCGAGCACCAGTCGCGCGAGATGCAGCTCGAGCGCGAGCGGCTCGAATGGCAGGTCGGCGAGCTGGACAAGCTCAACCCGCAGCCGGGCGAATGGGACGAGATCCAGTCGGAGTACAACCGGCTCTCGCACGCCGCCGGCCTGATCGACGGCAGCCGCGCCGCGCTCGACGCGCTGTCCGAGGCCGACGGCTCGGTGCTGTCGGCGCTCAACGGCATCGTGCACCGGCTGCAGCAGCTGGCCGATGTCGACCCCGCGCTGCGCGACGTGCTCGCCGCGCTCGAGCCGGCGCAGGTGCAGGCCGAGGAAGCCGCGCATTCGCTGACGCGCTATGTCGACCGGCTCGAGCTCGACCCCGAGCGGCTGCAGGTGGTGGAAGAGCGCATGCAGGCGCTGCACGCCACTGCGCGCAAGTACCGCCTGCCGCCCGAGCAGCTCGCCGATGAGCTGCTCGCGCGCCGCCAGCAGCTCGACGACCTGCAGGCCGCGCAGGACCTGAACAAGGTGATGGCGCGCGAAGCTGCCGCCAAGGCCGCCTACCTGACGCTGGCGCAGCATCTCAGCCATGCCCGCAAGCAGGCCGCGCAGGCGCTGTCCGGCGCGGTCACCGACGCCATGCAGGGCCTGTCGATGGCCGGCGGCAGCTTTGTCGCGGCGCTCAATGCGCTCGACGAAGGCCAGAGCTACGGCCTCGAGCAGGTCGAGTTCCTGGTGGCCGGCCACGCCGGCGTCAGCGCGCGCCCGCTCGCCCGGGTCGCTTCCGGCGGCGAACTGGCGCGCATCAGCCTGGCAATCTCGGTGATCACCAGCGAAGCCTCGCCCACGCCCACGCTGATCTTCGACGAGGTCGACACCGGCATCGGCGGCGCGGTCGCCGAGGTGGTCGGCCGGCGCCTGCAGGAACTGGGCCGCGCGCGCCAGGTGCTGTGCGTGACCCACCTGCCGCAAGTGGCGGCACAGGCCGGCACGCACCTGCTGGTCAGCAAGGAAACCACGGCCGAAGCCGACGCCTCGGTGACGCGCTCGCGCATCCGCGTGCTCGACCCGGCCGGACGCGTGGTCGAGACCGCGCGCATGCTGGGCGGCGCCACCGTCACCGCCACGACGCTGCAACATGCCGAAGAGATGCTGGCGCAGGGCATGGCCGACAGCGGCACCGGCCAGCCCGCGCGCGCGGGCAAGGACGGCAAGCGCGGCCGCCGCGCCGCCGCCGGCTAAGGCTCGCGCCACCTTGCGCAGCCTTGCGTGGCAGCGCGCCAATTTATTTATCGACAGGAGCTTCCCCATGACCCGCCCAGCGCCGCCCACCGGCCACCGCCCGCGCGCCTCGCTGCGCGCGGTGCTGGCCATTGCCACCGCCGCCTCGGCCGCGCTGCTGGCGCTGTCCGCCTGCCAGGCCCAGCCCAAGGCTTCGGCGCCGCCGCCGGGCAGCATCAGCGACGACCGTGCGCTCGGCGACATCATGGTCCGCTTCAAGCCGCCCGCGGTGGACCTGTCCGAAGACGCCGGCAAGCTGCTGGCCGAGATCAAGGGCCCGATCCGCTACGTGGTCAAGCGGCCGATGTCGGGCGGGGTCTGGCTGGTCACGGCGATCTCGCCGTCGGCCGACGCCACCCTCGACCAGGCCGTCGACACGCTGCGCGCCACGCCGCGCATCGAGACCGCCGAACCCGACCGGCTGCTCAAGCCCAGCCGCAATATCCCCACCAGCCGCGACATGCCGGCGCGCTAGCGCGGGGCCAAATCTGTACGGAACGCCGCATTAACGGACGCGGATGATGCCAAAGCCGGCCTTGCACAACCCGGCGGCATCGTATTCGCTACATAACATGCCCACGCGCCGGCCCGGCCCGAGCGCGCTACGCCCCTGGGAGGAGAGATCCATGCCGCAATCCGCGCTGTCCGCGTTGTCCGTTCCCTGCCGCAGCTTCGCGGCCCGCCGCTGGCGGATCATCGCCCTGGCCGCCGCCGCTGCATGCGGCGCGGTCCCGACCGGCACGGCGCTGGCAGCCGGCGCCCAGTCCGCACCGGCCTATACCGGCCATATCATCGTGCGCTGGCGCGACGGCACCACCGCGGTCGACGGCAAGTCGCCGGCTGCCGCCGAAGCCCTCAAGCAGCTGAGCGAACGCACCGGCATTGCCGTCACGGCGCGCCGCGCGATGGGCGGCAACCTGCAGTTGCTGCAGGTGCCCGACGCCTTTGCCGCCGACCCCGAGGCCGCGGCCGCACGGCTGCGCCAGGATCCGCGCGTGGCCGACGCCGTGCCCGACCGCTGGCTGCGCCTGCACGACACCCTGCCCGACGATCCCGAGTTCCAGGTCAACCAGCCGTACCTGAAGGGCACCGGCACCGCCGTCGGCGGCGTCAACCTGCCGCGTGCGTGGGATCGCACCGGCGGCAGCAGCGGCATGGTGGTCGCGGTGGTGGACACCGGCATCCTCCCCCATCCCGATCTGCAGGGTCGGCTGCTGTCCGGCTTCGACTTCATCAGCACCACCACGGTCTCCAATGACGGCGACGGCCGCGACGGCGATCCGACCGATGCCGGCGACGGCCTGCCGGCCGGCTTCACCTGCCCGGGCAGCAGCACGCCCACGCCGGAACCGACCAACAACAGCTGGCATGGCACGCGCGTGGCCGGCGTGCTGGGGGCGCTGACCAATAACTCGCGCGATATCGCGGGGGTCGACTGGAATGCGCGCATCCTGCCGGTGCGGGTGTCGGGACGCTGCGGCGCGCTGCTGTCCGACACCGTCGACGGCATGCGCTGGGCCGGTGGCCTGCCGGTGCCGAACGTGCCCGACAACCCTAACCCGGCGCGCGTGGTCAATATCAGCCTGGGCGGCGGCACCTGCAGCGGCATCGAACAGCAGGCCGTCAACGACCTGAATGCGCGCGGCGTGGTAGTGGTGGCTGCGGCCGGCAACAACCGCGGCGCGGTCGAGGCGCCGGCCGACTGCAGCGGCGTGATCGCGGTCACCGCGCACGCCAACGGCGGCGAAAACGCCAGCTATGCCAACGTCGGCCCGCAGGTGGCGATCAGCGCGCCGGGCGGCGGCTGCGGCAACTCGCAGGTGGTCGACGGCCGCTGCACGGTCACGCCTTCGGTGATCCGCACGCTCAGCAACGACGGCAAGACGTCGCTGGGCAATTACGTGGTGGCGTCGTCGGCGGGAACCAGTTTCGCCACGCCGATGGTCTCGGGCGTGGTGTCGATGATGTTCGCGCTCAACGGCTCGCTGACGCCGGCACAGGTCACCGCGGCACTGAAGAGTTCGGCGCGCCCGCATCCCTCCGGCACCTTCTGCACCACCAATCCCGGTGTATGCGGCGCGGGGCTGCTCGATGCCGACGGCGCGCTGCTGGCCGCGCTCGGCATGCCGCCGGCGCAGGCCGCGCCGGCACCGGCCGCGGATGGCGGCGGTGGCGGCGGCGCGGTGCCGCTGTGGAGCGCGCTGCTGCTCGCCCTGGCGGGACTGACCGGCTTCGCGCTGCGCCGCCGCGTCTAGCGGCAGCGGTGGTGCTCAGGCGGCGGCGCCGCTATCGCCCGCCGCTATCGTCCGTCGCTATCGCGCGCCGGCCGCCGCGCCAGCCACCACTCCTGCAAGACCCAGCACAACAGGCCGGCGACGGCGCCGGCCGCGTGCGCCACGCGCACCACGCCGAAGCCCCACGCCGGATCGAACACCACCGGCGCCAGCCACGACTGTTCCACCCAGACCTTGGCCAGCACGCCCAGGCACAGCAGCACGCCAGTGATGCGTGCCAGTCCCGGCGCGCGCAGCAGCCCCAGCGCGCCCCACAGCGCCAGCCCGTGCAGCGCGCCCGAGAGCCCGCCATACCAGGCAATCGCCGGCACCCGCAGCAGCACCAGTTGCACCGCGATGCCGCACGCCACCAGCACCAGCAACAGGCTGCGCACCCGCGCCACGCGCGCGCAGATCGCCAGCACGCCGGTGGCGGCAAGCATGTCGGCCAGCCAGTGATGACCGTCCAGGTGCACCCACATCGCCGTGGCCAGGCGCCACCACTGGCCGTCCACCCGCACCGCATCGCGCAGGTACAGGCCATGCGCATGCCACCACGGCAGGAAGGTGAACGCCGCCGACAGCGCCCATACCAGCGCCACCGCCGCCAGCAGCCCCGGCCACGATGCGCCGGCAGGTGCCGGCGCCCCCGCGGCGTCAGTCCTCACCGAACACGGCCCGCCACAGCGTGCCCACCGCCGCGGTCTGCGCGGCCATCGACGCCGGCGCCACGCGCGCATGGACCTGGCCGTCGAGGCGCATCTGGTGCTGGCGCGCGCGGAACAGCCGGTAGGCGTCGCCCACCGCCAGCGCCAGCGTGGCATCGATCAGGCCCAGCTCACCGGCCTCGCGCAGCAGCGCGATATTGCCGGCGTTGCGCGTCAGCTGCGGATGGGCGCGGCTGTGCAGCAGCACCAGGTACTGCACCGTGAATTCGATGTCGACCATGCCGCCCCGATCGTGCTTCAGGTCGAACAGGTCGGTGGGGTTGGGATGGCCCTCGGCCACCTTGCCGCGCATCTGCGCGATCTCGCTGCGCAGCGCCGCAGCGTCGCGCTCCTGGCACAGCACCTCGCCGCGCAGCGCTTCGAAGCGTGCGCCGATGGCGGCGTCGCCGGCGCAGAAGCGCGCGCGCGTCAGCGCCTGGTGTTCCCACACCCACGCGGTGTTGTCGCCTTCGCGCAGCTGGTAGCGGCGGAACGCGTCGAAGCTGGTCACCAGCAGCCCCGCAGCGCCATTGGGGCGCAGCCGTGTGTCGACGTCGAACAGCGCGCCGGCCGCGGTATGGCTGGTGAGCCAGGTGATCAGGCGGCGCGCATAGGCGGCGTAGACCTCGGGCGCGCGCTCGTGTTCGTCGTCGTACAGGAAGATGATGTCCAGATCGGAGGCATAGCCCAGCTCCTTGCCGCCCAGCCGGCCATAGGCGATCACGGCGAAGCGCGGCACCTCGCGATGGCGCGTGGCGAGCTGGCGCCACACCGTTTCCAGGGTCGCGTCGAGCATGGCATCAGCCAGGTCCGACAGGCGGTCGGCCACCTGCTCGACCGTCAGCATGCCCTGCAGGTCCTGCAGCAGCACGCGGAAGGTCTCGGCATGGTGCTCGCGGCGCAGGATGTCCATCTGCTGCTCGACCTGCCCCTCCGCGGCCAGCAGCCGCTCATGCAGGCGCTTGCGGAACGCGGCCCAGTCGGGCGCGCCGGCCAGCGCGTCGCTGTCGAGCAGTTCGTCGAGCAGTTGCGGATGGCGCGTCAGGTAGGCGGCGGCCCAGCGCGAGGCATGCAGCGTCTGCGCGACGCGGTCCATCGCCTGCGGGTATTCGGACAGCAGCGACAGGTAGGAGGCGCGCCGGCTGATCGCCTCGAGGAAGTCGATAAAGCGTCCGATGGTGCTGTCGGGATCGTCCTGGCGCGCGGCCAGGTCGAGCGCGCGGTTGACCAGCTGGTCGAAGCGCGCGCGGCTGGCTTCGGAAAGCGCGCGATAGCGCAGCGAAGCGGCGATCGCGCGCAGCCGGTCCAGCAGCGCATTGCAGTCGGTAAAGCCGGCGGCCTGCAGCCGCTGGCACGGCACCGCGCTGTCGGCTGCCTCTTGCGACAGGTCCTGGCGCGGGTTGTCCTGCGCGCGCGCGGCGCTGTCTTCCATGACGATGTCCGGCCACAGCGCTTCGCACGGGCCGGCGTCGGGATCGGAGAAGGTCGCTTCGAACTGCTGCGCGACCGGTTCCTGCAGCGCGGCAAGCCGCGCCAGCAAGGCCGTCCAGTCGGCGCAGCCCATCATCTGTGCCACCGCGTGCTGCTCGTCGGGTGAGGTCGGCAGGTGGTGGGTCTGCGCGTCGTCGCGGTATTGCAGCCGGTGTTCGAGCTGGCGCAGGAAGCGGTAGGCGTCGCCCAGTTGCCCGGCCTGCCCGGCGGGCAGCAGCCCTCGCTCGACCGCCACCGCCAGCACCTCGAGCGTCGGCCGGATCCGCAGCGCGGGATCCTGGCCGCCGCGGATCAGCTGGAACACCTGCGCCATGAATTCGATCTCGCGGATGCCGCCGCGGCCCAGCTTGATATTGAACGAGCGTTGGTTGACCCCGTGTCCGGGCAGGCCGCCGCTGCGCTTGGCGGCCTCGCTGCGGATCTGCGCATGCAGCGAGCGGATCGCCGCGATCACGCCGTAGTCAAGGTAGCGCCGGAACACGAAGGGCGAGGTCAGCCGCGCCAGCAGAGCAGCGGTCCGCTGCGCATGGGGCGAGTCCAGCGCCGACACCACGCGGCCCTTGATCCAGGCGTAGCGCTCCCACTCGCGGCCCTGCACCACCAGGTATTCCTCCAGCATGCCCAGGCTGCAGGCCAGCGGCCCGGCATCGCCGTTGGGACGCAGCCGCATGTCGACGCGGAACACGTAGCCATCGGCGGTCACGTCGGCGAGCAGGTTGATCAGCCGGCGGCCCAGGCGGATGAAATACTCGTGGTTGGACAGTGTGCGCGGGCCGCCCTGGGTCTCGCCGTCCTCGTCGTAGAGGAAGATCAGGTCGATATCGGACGAGACATTGAGCTCGCGCCCGCCCAGCTTGCCCATGCCCACCACCACCAGCTCCTGCACCTCGCCGCTGTGGGCGCCGACCGGGCGGCCGAAGGTCGCGGCCAGATCGTCGCCCAGCACCGCCAGGCCGTGCTGGATCGCCAGCTCGGCCAGGTCGGTCATGGCGCCGGTGACCTCGCCGAGCGTGGCCAGGCCGCGCAGGTCGCGCTCGATCACCGCGCACATGACCTCGGCGCGCAGCCGGCGCAGCGCGCGCTTGGCGGCGTCCTCGGCGTCGGCCGAGGGCGCATGCAGCGCCTGCAGCCGGGTTTCCATCCAGGCGCGCGTGAGCGGCTGGGCCACCGCGGCGGCGAGGATTTCCGGCAGCTCCGGGCGGGCCTGCAGCACGCGCCGCGCGTAGTGCGAGTACGCGGCCGAGTACAATACGTCGCCGCCTGCCCGGGCGCCTTCGCCATCCGGCTGCAGCGCCTGCGCCGCGGTGACGGCAAAGGCGCCGGCAGCCATGGTGCCGGGCCCCTGCCCTGATGCGACGGACGCCGCCTGGGCGGGTTCCGGTGTGGCGCGCGCGCCATGTTGGTCAGCGGCGGCGCCGGCGGCGGAACTCGTCGGATCAGAGGCAGTCATTCCAGTATTTGAAATGCGAGCAAAAGTGCGAAAGGTGCGGCCAGGGGTACCCCGCCGCGGTGCGCGCAGCTTGCGCATTTCTTGTTTTAGCCGGCCGGGCACCAGATTGGAGAGCGGCTAGTATTGTCGGATAATCTGCGCATGTCCAGCCGCGCCCCACAACCCGCTGACGGTTCTCCCCCCAATGGCGGCGCGGGCGGGCACGAGGCCGCCACCACGCTGCCCGCTACGCCCACTGGTTCCCTTGGCATTGACACCCCTGACGCCCGCCGGCGGAACTCCGCGTGGGCGCGCGCCGGGGCACTGGCCCGCGCCGGTACGCGCGCTGCCGTGGCGGCCGTGCGCCATCCGTTCTGGCGCGGCCTCGGGCGCGCGCTGGTGCGCGTGGCGCTGGTGCTGGCCGTGCTGGCGCTGGCGGCGGGCCTGCTGATCCGCTTCGTGCTGTGGCCGCAGGCCTCGGCCGCGCGCGAGTGGCTGGAACAGCGCGGCTCGCAGGCGCTGTCGGCGCAGGTCAAGATCGGCTCGCTGGAAACCTATTGGGACGGCTGGCACCCCGCCTTCCGCGCGCGCGGCCTGAGCGCGGTGGACGGCCAGCAGCGCGCGCTGCTGTCGGCCGCCGTCCTCGACGGCAAGCTGGCGTGGCGCTCGCTGGTCAGCATGAACCTGCAGTTCGTCAGCCTGGGCGCGAGCGGCACCGACATCCTGGTGCGCCGCACCCCCGAGGGCCGGCTGCTGGTCGCCGGCATGGTGGTCGACGCCACCGGCGGCCAGCAGGACGACGACCGCTTCCTGGGCTGGCTGATGTCGCAGGGACGCGTGGCGCTGTCCGACGGCAAGCTGCGCTGGCTCGACGAAAAGGCGCGGCTGCCGCAACTCGACATCGGCGAGATCCGCCTCGACACCCGCCGCGACGGCGCGCGCCACACCTTCCACCTGGAAGCGCGCTCGCCGGCGCTGGGCCCGCGCCCGCTCGAGGTGCGCTCGACCTTCCGCGACGACTACCTGCACAGCGCCGGCAACTGGCGCCACTGGACCGGCCAGGCCACCTGGGACCTCGGCCAGCTGCAGCTGCCGGTGCTGCAGCGCTACCTGGCGATGTTCGAGCGCGTGGCCAGCGGCACCTTCAGCACCGACGGCAGCATCGAATTCCGCCAGGGGCGCATCGTGCGCAGCCAGACCCGGCTGCGCGCCAGCGGTGTCGACCTGCAACTGGCCGGCGCCGCCGCGCCGCTGCGGCTGGCCAACGCGCAGGCCCTGCTGCTGCACCGGACCGAGCGCGACGGCAGCAACCTGCTGACGGTCGACACACTGCTGTGGCAGCCGCTGCAGGCCCAGCAGCCGGCGGTGCCCGATGCCAGCAACGCGCCCGCAGTGGCCGACGGCAGCTGGCGCGAAGGCATGCGCAAGGTCGCCATCGGCTGGGCCCGGGCCAAGGACGGCACGCTGAACAAGTTCTCGCTGAAGGCGCCCTCGCTGGACCTGAACACGGTGCGCGCGCTGGCCACCTCGATGCCGATCGATACCGCGGTGCTGCGCCAGTTGCGCGCGCTGCAGCCAGCCGGGCACATCGACAACCTCAACGTCAGCTGGACCCGCGCGCGCACCGGCATGCTCGAGCGCGGCGGCGGCAAGCCGCACTACAGCATCCAGGGCACGCTGCGCGAGGTCTCGATCAACGGGCAGCCCGCGGTGCCGGCGCTCGACGCCGCCGGGCATCCGCGCCTGGGCACGCCGGGCTTCTCGCGGCTGTCCGGTACCTTCACCCTCGACGACCAGCAGGGCAGCGCGCGCTTCGAGGGCAACGACGCGGCGCTGGTGCTGCCGGGGCTGTTCGAAGACCCGCGCCTGCCGTTCGACCAGATCGCCGGCGACGTGCGCTGGCAGCGCCGCGACGGCAAGCTGGCGGTGACGCTGGACGGCGTGCGCTTTGCCAATGCCGACGCCGCCGGCTCGGTGCGCGGCAGCTGGCGCGAAGGCGGCGATGGCGTCTCGGGCATCGCCGACCTGGCCGGCGAGATGACCCGTGCGAAAGTCGCGCGGGTGCCGCGCTACCTGCCGCTGAGCATTCCCGCCGCGACCCGCCACTACCTGTCCGGCGCGCTTACCGGTGGCGAGGCTGCCGGGGTCAGCTTCGTGCTGCGCGGCGACCTGGCGCACTTCCCGTTCCACGCACCGCACGAGAAGGCGGGCGAGTTCCGCGTCGAGGTGCCGATCGAACACGTCAGCTACCAGATCGCGCCGCATGACGCGGCCCACGAGCCGGCCCATGGCGCCGCCGGCGCATCGTCGTGGCCGGTGTTCACCGACATCGCCGGGCGCGTGGTGTTCGACCGCGGCGGCATGACCTTCCTGGCGCGCCGGGCCACGGTGCAGGACATTGCCGGCGTCACGCTGCAGGATGTCAGCGGCCGCATCGACGACCTGAGCCCGCGCGGCAAGCTCGCCATCGACGGCAGCGCCACCGGGCCGGTGCAGGGCTTCGTGCGCTACATCAACGCGTCGCCGGTGCGCGAATGGACCGGGCACGTGGCCGATGCGGCCCGGGCCGGCGGCCACGGCGAGCTCAAGCTCAAGCTCGAGATGCCGCTCGAGCACGCCGACGCCGCCAGAGTCGATGGCCGCTTCCGCTTTCCGGGCAACGATGTCGTGCTCGGCCCGCAGCTGCCGCCGCTGGGCAATGCCAGCGGGGTCATCACCTTCAACGAGCGTGGCTTCGGGCTCGAGAACCTGCGCGCGCGCTTTCTTGGCGGCGAGCTGCGCCTGGCCGGCGGCACCCAGCCGGACGGCGCCACACGCGTGAGCGCGAACGGCCAGGCCTCGGCCGCCGGGCTGCGCGAGGCCGCCGCGGGCACGGCGCTGGCGCCGCTGGCAGCGCGGCTGGAAGGCGCCACCGGCTACAGCGCCGTGATCGGCGTGCGCGAACGGCAGCTGCAGGTCCAGCTGAACTCTGACCTCAACGGCATGGCGCTGCAGCTGCCGGCGCCGCTGGCCAAGGCCGCGTCGCCGTCATTGCCGCTGCGCGTGGAGTTGCGCCCGGCCGCGCCCAATGCCGCGCGTGCCGCCACCGACGAACTGGCGCTGCAGCTTGGCAATGTGCTCAACGCCCGCTACCTGCTGCGCCGCGATGGCAGTGGTAGCGGCACCAGCGGCCTCGAAGTGCTGGCCGGCGGCATCGGCGTGCAGCAGGCGGCGCCGTTGCCGGCCGCGGGCGTCAGCGCCGCGGCCACCTTCGACCAGCTCGATATCGATGCCTGGCGCGCGGCCTTCGCCGGCGGTGCTGGCGGCGCGGGCGCCGACGAGCCACCCTCGCCGTTCCTGCCCAGCCGCATCGCGCTGCGCGCGCGCACGCTACACGGCATGGGCCGCACGCTAGACGAGGTCGCGCTCGACGCCAGCCGCGAGGCCGACGGCTGGAACGCCAGGGTCGACTCGCGCCAGGTTGCCGGTGCGGTGCAATGGCGCCCGGGCGCGACGGCTGCCGCCGGTTCGCTGCGCTTGCGCCTGGCGCGACTGAACGTGCCCGATGCCAACGACGAGCACAACGTGGTCGATGCGCTGGCCAGCAGCATCGACACCTTGCCCGCGATCGACCTGGTCGCCGACCAGTTCATGCTGCGCGGCCACGACTTCGGCAAGCTCGAGGTCAAGGCGCATACCGAGACCGGCGCCGGTGGCACCGATCCGGTCTGGACCCTGGACAAGCTGCAGATCGAACAGCCCGGCGCCACCCTGAACGGCAATGGCAGCTGGCGCGTGCCGCGCCGCCTGCGCGCCGACGCCAGCGCCGAGCGCCGCACGCTGCTGTCGTTCGCCATCGACGTGCGCGATGCCGGCGCGACACTGGACCGGCTGGGGCTCCCACATACCCTCAGCGACGGCAAGGGCAAGCTCGAGGGCCGCGTGGCGTGGCGCGGCTCGCCGCTGTCGATCGACTACCCGACGCTGACCGGCAAGCTGTCGCTGGACCTGGAGAACGGCCAGATCCTCAGCGTCGAGCCGGGCGCGGCGCGCCTGCTGGGCGTGCTCAGCCTGCAGGGCCTGCTGCGCTTTGCCACGCTGGATTTCCGTACGCTCTCGGGACGCGGTCTGCTGTTCGACCGCATCACCGGCAGCGGCACCATCGAGAACGGCGTCGGCACGATCCAGGATTTCAAGCTGCGCAGCCCGCAGATCATCGCCAGCATGAGCGGCACCGCCGACCTGCTGCGCGAGACCCAGGATCTGCGCGTCGAGGTGGTGCCGCGCATCAACGCCACCACCACGTCGATCGCGGCGGCCTTTATCAACCCGGCGCTGGGCATCGGCACGCTCGCCGCGCAGCTGCTGTTCGCCGACGAGTTCTCCAAGATGTTCACCCAGCACTACCGGATCTCGGGCAGCTGGGCCAACCCACAGGTCGGCAAAGTGGAGGACAATAAGGCGCAAGGCCCGACCTTCCAGAACCGCGCGGACCCGGCCTTCCCGCGCTAGAAGAAGATGCCGCCCCCATGACGCCAGCCAGTCCAGCCAGCCCCGCCCCGTTCCGCGTTGCCGCCGTCCAGACCGTGACCGGCACCTCGCTTGACGCCAACCTGGCGCGCGCCGAGGCGCGCATCGCCGAGGCCGCCGCCGGCGGTGCCGAACTGGTGCTGCTGCCCGAGTACTTCTGCATCATGGGCCGCGCCGAAACCGACAAGGTCGCGGTGCGCGAGCACGACGGCGACGGCCCGGTGCAGCAGTTCCTGGCCGACGCGGCGCGCCGCCATGGCATCTGGCTGGTCGGCGGCACGCTGCCGATGTGGTGCGACGACCCGCAGCGCGTGTACAACACCTCGCTCGCCTTCAACCCGCGCGGCGAGCGCATCGCGCGCTACGACAAGATCCACCTGTTCGGCTTCACCCGCGGCACCGAAAGCTATGACGAATCGCGCACCATCCTGGCCGGGCGCACGCCGGTCAGCTTCGACGCGCCGTGCGGCCGGGTGGCGATGTCGGTGTGCTATGACCTGCGCTTTCCGGAGCTGTACCGCGGCCTGGCCGCCGACGGCGGCACCAGCCTGATCCTGATGCCGGCCGCCTTCACCTACACCACCGGGCAGGCGCACTGGGAAATCCTGCTGCGCGCCCGCGCCATCGAAAACCAGTGCTATGTGCTGGCGGCAGCGCAGGGGGGCAAGCACGAGAACGGCCGGCGCACCTGGGGCCATTCGATGCTGGTCGACCCGTGGGGCGAAGTGCTGGCGATGCTGCCCGAAGGCGAAGGCGTGGTCGGCGGCGTGATCGACCCGGCGCGGCTGGAGGAAGTCCGGCAGAACCTGCCGGCATTGCGGCACCGGGTGCTGTAGCATGTACGCAAGCGCGGGGGCCGATGGCGCCCTCGCCCACAGGATTGTTTGCCGCGCCGGCCAGCCCGCGCGGCCCAAGGAAAAAAAGGACTTCTCATGAACGCCGGCGATCTCGGAATCCGCAACCTGGCCACCGCGCAGCAACTGCTGCTGGCACCGTACGGCCTGGACGAAGCCAGGCTCCAGCGCGTGCTGGCCGATATCTTCACGCACAAGGTCGACTACGCCGACCTGTACTTCCAGTACACCCGCAACGAGGCCTGGAGCCTGGAGGAAGGCATCGTCAAGTCGGGCAGCTTCAGCATCGACCAGGGCGTGGGCGTGCGCGCGGTCTCGGGCGACCGCACCGCGTTCGCGTATTCGGATGAAATCAGCCTGCCCGCGCTGTCGCAGGCAGCGGCCGCCACGCGCACCATCGGCAAGGCCGGCAGCGGCCGCGTCAAGGTCGCCGGCGAGCTGGCCACGCATGCGGGGCGCAACCTGTACACGCCCAACGACCCGCTCGATTCGATGAGCGCGGCGGAAAAGGTGGCGCTGCTGGAACGCATCGAACGCATGGCGCGCGCCAAGGATCCGCGCGTGGTGCAGGTGATGGCGGGCCTGGCGGGCGAGTACGACGTGGTGCTGGTAGCGCGCAGCGACGGCGTGATCGCCGCCGACGTGCGCCCGCTGGTGCGGGTCTCGGTCACGGTGATCGCCGAACAGGGCGGGCGCCGCGAGATCGGCTCGTCGGGCGGCGGCGGCCGCTATGCCTATGGCTATTTCACCGACGACCTGCTGCAGCAGTACGTGGACGAGGCGGTGTCGTCGGCGCTGGTCAACCTGGATGCGCGCCCGGCCCCGGCCGGCGCCATGACCGTGGTGCTGGGCCCGGGCTGGCCCGGCGTGCTGCTGCACGAGGCGGTCGGCCACGGCCTCGAAGGCGACTTCAACCGCAAGGGCTCGTCGGCGTTCGCCGGCCGCATGGGCGAACGCGTCGCGGCCAGGGGCGTGACCGTGGTCGACGACGGCACGCTGGCCAACCGCCGCGGCTCGCTCAACCTGGACGATGAAGGCAACCCGACCCAGTGCACCACGCTGATCGAGGACGGCATCCTGCGCGGCTATATCCAGGACACGCTCAACGCGCGCCTGATGAAGATGCCGGTCACCGGCAACGCGCGCCGCGAAAGCTATGCCGCGCTGCCGATGCCGCGCATGACCAACACCTACATGCTCAACGGCGACAAGGACCCGCAGGAGATCATCGCCAGCGTCAAGCGCGGCCTGTATGCGGTCAATTTCGGCGGCGGCCAGGTCGACATCACCAACGGCAAGTTCGTGTTCTCGGCGAGCGAGGCGTACATGATCGAGGACGGCAAGATCACCTACCCGGTCAAGGGCGCGACCCTGGTCGGCAACGGCCCGGAATCGCTCAAGGACGTCACCATGATCGGCAACGACATGCGGCTGGATTCAGGCGTGGGCGTGTGCGGCAAGGAAGGCCAGAGCGTGCCGGTGGGCGTGGGCCAGCCGACGCTGCGCATCGAGAATATGACGGTGGGCGGGACGGCGTAAGACAGCTGGCTAACCACTGGTTTGCCCCCCTCTCCCGCAAGCGGGAGAGGGAGCACCCAATCAGCAAGCAAGGCGGCCACCCCCCTCACGGCCGCACTTCATACACCAGATTGAACGGCGTCTGCGCCGCCCGCCGGAAGCTGCGGAAGCCCGCCTGCTCCGCCACCGCGCGCATGCGCGCCTCGCCCGCCTGCGCGCCCAGGCACAGGCCGACTTCCTGCGAACGCGATGCCGGCGTGCAGATGAAGGTCGATGCGGAATAGAACACCCGGCCCACCGGGTTCAGGTTCTGCTCCAGCGCATCGTTGGCAAAGGGCTCGACGATCATCCAGGCGCCGTCGGCGCGCAGGGTCTCGCGCACGTGGCGCGCCGCGCCCACCGGATCGCCCATGTCGTGCAGGCAGTCGAACACCGCCACCAGGTCATAGTCCGTGCCGCCATAGTCCCTGGCGCTGGCGACCTCGAAGCGCACGCGCTCGGACACGCCGGCGCGGCGCGCGGCCTCGGCCGCATGGCGCACCGAGGGCTCGTGGTAGTCGAAGCCGACGAAGCGCGACGCCGGAAACGCCTGCGCCATGATGATGGTCGACGCGCCATGGCCGCAGCCCACGTCGGCCACCATGGCCCCGGCCTGGAGCCGCGCCGCGATGCCGTCGAGCGCCGGGATCCATTCCGACACCAGGTGCGCCGCATAGCCGGGCCGGAAGAAGCGCTCGGTGCCGTGGAACAGCGCGGGGTCGTGCTCGTGCCAGCCCAGCCCGCGGCCATTGCGGAAGATGTCGATCATCTTCGGGATCGCGCGGAACTGCGCCACGGCGATCTGGAACGCGCCCGGGATAAAGGCCGGGCTGCCTTCCTGCGCCAGCGCATAGGCCTGTTCCTCGTTCAGGCTGAACTGCGCCGAGCCCGCGTCATAGTCGACATAGCCGCTGGCCGCCTGCGCCGACAGCCATTCGCGCAGATAGCGCTCGTCGGTATGGGTCTTCGCCGCGAGCATGGCGACGGTCATCGGCTTTTCCGCCAGCGCCTTGTACAGCCCCAGTTCATCGCCGACGACCACGGTCGCGGCATGCATCACCGCGCCGATATCGCCGACGAATTTTTCCATGAAGGCATTCAGCCTCGCTTCATCGACGCTCATGATGCACCTCCCCGTGTGACTGCTCCCCGCTTCCAATATAGCCATCGGCCATCCCTGGAAAAGCCGAAAAGCGGCGGCGGCAGCAGGCTCGCAAGGCCGCGCCGAAATGCAAGACGGGTTGGTGCGCCAGCGCACGGCATGGCTGCGGCGACACTTGCCAACCCCGGCAAAAGGCGCTATAAAGATGCTTCGTCGCGCGGCGAGCAGCCAATGCGCAACGAAAATTACCGAAGCGGCGCGCAATTTCCTGCCTTTCTGCCACGCAGTGCAGCATAAATCCGGCGCCCGCGAAGAAAATCGTTTCAAGCTGACCCAAGCCAACGCCTTTTCCCGCCATGTCCGCTAAGTTTTACTTTTACTTTTTTGGCGATCTCACACCGCTGGCGGATAGGGAGGGATGGCTGTAAGCAGCGCCCCGAATACAAAAAAAACCGCCAGCGACCCTGGCGGTTTTTTTATACCCCTTTGTTTTCCCACACCCTCACGACCTCACAAGAATCCTGGAGCCATCATGCTGAAGAACACCGACGACCTGCGCATCCGCGAACTCAAGGAGCTGCTGCCGCCCGCGCACCTGATCCGCGAGTTCGGCTGCTCCGAACAGGCTTCGGACGTGATCTACGGCGCGCGCCAGGCCATGCACCGCATCCTGCACGGCATGGATGACCGGCTGATCGTCATCATCGGCCCGTGCTCGATCCACGATACCCGCGCCGCGCTCGAATACGCCAAGCTGCTCAAGGTGCAGCGCGAGCGCTTCGCCGGCGAGCTGGAGGTGGTGATGCGGGTGTATTTCGAAAAGCCGCGCACCACGGTGGGCTGGAAGGGTCTGATCAACGACCCGCACATGGACGGCAGCTTCAAGATCAACGACGGCCTGCGCACCGCGCGCGAGCTGCTGCTGACCATCAGCGAAATGGGCGTGCCCACCGGCACCGAATACCTCGACATGATCAGCCCGCAGTACATCGCCGACCTAGTCAGCTGGGGCGCGATCGGCGCGCGCACCACCGAGTCGCAGGTGCACCGCGAGCTGGCGTCGGGACTGTCGTGCCCGGTCGGCTTCAAGAACGGCACCGACGGCAACGTCAAGATTGCGGTCGACGCGATCAAGGCCGCGTCGCAGCCGCACCATTTCCTGTCAGTGACCAAGGGCGGGCACTCGGCGATCGTATCGACCTCGGGCAACGAGGACTGCCACGTGATCCTGCGCGGCGGCAAGGCGCCCAACTACGATGCTGCCAGCGTGCAGGAAGCGTGCGATGCCATCGCCAAGGCCGGCCTGGCCTCGCGCCTGATGATCGACGCCTCGCATGCCAACAGCAGCAAGAAGCACGAGAACCAGATCCCGGTATGCGCCGAGATCGGCCGCCAGATTGCCGCCGGCGACCAGCGCATCATCGGCGTGATGGTCGAATCGCACCTGGTGGCCGGACGCCAGGACCACGTCCAGGGCCAGCCGGTCGACGAGCTGACCTATGGCCAGTCCGTCACCGATGCCTGCATCGGCTGGGACGACTCGGTCAAGGTGCTCGAGGGCCTGGCCGAATCGGTGCGCCAGCGCCGGCTGGTGTCGGGCAGCGGCAACTGAAGCGGCCACTGAAGTCACAACGGCGGGCACCCGGCCCGCCGTGCTACATCCGGCTGTCGTGCATCGCGCCGCCGCTGAGGTCAGCCAGTTCCGGCGTCACCTCGGCGTAGCGCAGCAGTTTCCCGCCATGGCGGGCAGCGAAGGCGGCCGCATCGCGTTCCGTCCTGAAGCTGGCCAGCGTCGGCCCCATCGCGCCGTGGCGCCGGCTGCCGGCGACGTAGAGGCCGGTGGTGGCGTCGAACCAGTGGCCGCGCGGCTGCTCCCAGTCGGCTTGCGCCATGTCCTGCACGAACGCCGCGCGCACCGGCCGCACCTGTTCCGGCCGCAGCAGCGCGTGGAACATTTCCACCGTATCGCAGAACCAGTGCGGACGCCCTTCGCCCGCATAGAACACCTGTGCCTTGGGCCCGGCGTAATCCGCCAGCAGCATGCCGTCCAGCGCGCAGGCGGTGGCGGCGTCGAATTCCTGCGGCTGTGCCGGGGCCTCCGGCTTGCGGCCGCAGCCGGCGATCAAAACGGCGCCGCCGGCAAGGGTCAGCACCAAATTGCGGCGATGCAATGAAAACGGGGTACACATCAGCGGAAACTCCTGGCGGCAAGACCCAGCGGCACGGCGATCCACGCCAGCAGCGCCGCGCCGGTCGGCCACGGACTGGCCAGCGCGGGCGGCACGATGCTGGCAACGCCCCCGGCGCTGCGCAGCTGGTCCAATGAAAAGGCATTGACGATGCGAAACAGGTCGGCGGGGTTGAGCAACAGCAGCCACGCGATCCAGTCGGTGGCGGCATGCTGCGCGTCCGCGCCGCTGCCGGCGACCAGCATGCCGAGCAGCAGCAGGTCGAACACCAGCACGAAGAAGAACCACAGCCCGATCGCCAGCCCCGACGCCTGCGCGCGGTCGCGGCTCAGCACCGACAGCCACAGCGCCAGGCTCAGGAACGCCAGCCCCAGCAGCACCGCGCTGGCGACAAAGCCGAGGGTGTGATACAGCCCCGCCCAGCCGAACTGGCGCGCCAGCAGCAACGCCATCAGCGCAAAGCCGCCGGCCGTGGCCAGCCCCAGCGCGGCGGCCAGGCCGAGGTACTTGCCCAGCAACAGCTCGCCGCGCGTCAGCGGCAGCGACAGCAGCAGGTCCAGCGAGCCGCGCTCGCGCTCGCCCACCACGGCGTCGAAGCCCAGCAGCAGCGCGATCATCGGCACCAGGTAGATCACCAGGCTGGCCAGGCTGGTGATGACGAGCTCCAGCGAGCGCGGGCCCAGCACGCCCTGCTCGGCGCCGCCGAAGTAGCCGATCGCCAGCGACAGCGCGGTGAACACCGCCGCCACCGCCAGCACCCAGCGGTTGCGCAGGCGGTCGCGGAATTCCCTGCCGGCCAGCGCCGCCACCTGGCGCGCGTCGAACCACTCCGCCATCCCTTACTCCTTCATTCCGAGAAACAGATCCTCGAGCGACGGCTCGCGGATCTGCAGGTCCAGCAGCCGGCCGGCGAGCGGCTGCAGCGCGGCCAGCACCGTCATCTTGGCGACGGGCGCACAACGCACCGTCAGCGCACCAGGCGGCGCTCCGTCGATCTCCAGCGCGGGCAGCGCGCGCAGCCGGCGCAGCGCCTCGTCACGCGCGCCCGCCTCGACCCGCAGCACCAGCGTCAGCGGCAGGCCGGCCCGGGCGCGCAGCGCCTCGAGGCTGCCGGCGGCCTGCAGCCGGCCAGCGGACAGGATGGCAAAGCGGTCGATGCGCTGCTGCAGTTCTGCCAGGATGTGCGAGGTGATGACGATGGTGACGCCGCGCTCGCGTAGCGCGTTCAGCATGGCGTAGCAGTCGCGGATCGCGGCGGGGTCCAGGCCGTTGGTCGGCTCGTCCAGGAACAGCACGCGCGGGGCACCCAGCAGCGCCTGCGCAAAGCCCAGCCGCTGGCGCAAGCCCTTCGAGTATTCGCGCACCGGGCGCGTGGCGGCAGAGGAGAGGCCCAGCTGGTCGAGCATCGGCGCGCACGCTTCCGCCTTCACGCCCTTCAGCCGCGCGAAGAAGCGCAGCGTCTCCAGGCCGCTCAGGTTGTCATGGAGCACCAGATGTTCGGGCAGGTAGCCGATGCCGCGGCGTGCCGCACGAAAGGCGCGGCTGCCCACGCTGGCGCCGGCCACGCGCAAGCTGCCGTGCGTCGGCGGCAACAGGCCCAGCATCATCCGGAACAGCGTGCTCTTGCCCGCGCCGTTATGGCCGATCAGCCCGAGCAGCTCGCCTTGCCCGACGCTCAAGCTGACATCGTCGACGGCGCGCAGCGCGCCGAAGTGCTTGCTGACGTTGGACAGCACGATGGCATCCATGGCCGGATCAGCGGCTGGTGTCGGCCGGCTCATGCCATTGCCCCCAGTTGGCGCGGGCCGGGCGCATGCGCGGATATTCGTCGACCACTCCCGGCGCACGGATTACCGGAAACTGGCGCCCCGCCAGCCGCAGCGCCTGCAGCGCCGGGCTGCCCAGCAGCAACGCCACGCCCGGATAGCGCCAGCTGAGCCGGTCGACCACGTCATTGGCCCGGTACGGGATATCGCCCACGCCATCGGCATCACGGTCCCAGCCCAGGTAGTTGCTCCAGTAGTTGCCTTGCGCACGCTCGGACGGGTTGCGTCCGCCCCAGCCCTCGTCGCGCGCGCCGACATAGCGCACCGGCTCGCGGTTGCCGATGAAGTCATTGCCCTGCACCACGTTGCGCGTCGATCCGGCCGACAGGTGCACGCCGATGGCGTTGCCGAGCACCAGGTTGCCGCGCAGCTGCGCATACTCGACATCGTAGATAAAGAAGCCGCGCTGGTTGTGCGCGACCACGTTGCCTTCGATCACCGAGTCCTGCAGCGTGCGCAGCATGATGCCGTGGTCGGCATTGGCCCAGGTGCGGTTGTTGCGCACCAACTGGTCGCGCACCTCCATCAACGCCAGTCCGCCGCGGTTGCGGTAGCTGTCGTTGTTCTCCCACAGGTTGTGGTACGAGTTCATGTAATGAGTGCCGTAGCGGCTATGGTGCAGCCGGTTGCCGCGAAACACGGCGTGGTGCGAGACGTCGACATAGAGCGCGTCGCGCACGAAGCTGATGTGGTTGTCGAGGATGCGCGCGCCGCGCGTGTTGTAGAGCTGCACGCCGTTGCCGCGCTGCGCCGAGTTGTAGTCGCGCTTGCCGGTGATGGTGTTGGCCTCGACGCGGACCTCGTCGGCCTTTTCGATCCACAGGCCGAACAGGTTGTAGGTCAGCTCGCAGTGCCGCACTACCGCGCGGTGCGCGCCGGGCTGGATGTAGATGCCGGCGTTCTGGTCCTTCAGGCTGTCGCCGGAGTCGCGCACGATCAGCCCCTCGACCGTCACGTCGGGCGCGGCGAGGCGCAGCGTATCGCCGCGCAGCGCGCCGCTGAGCGTGGGCCGCGCGATGCCGCGCAGCACCAGCGGCCTGGAGACGGTGAAGTTGCCAATGTAGTGGCCGCGCGCGATCTCGATGGTGTCGCCCGCGGACGCGGCATCGATCGCCGCCTGCAGCGACTGGCCGGGCTGCACACGCCAGGTCGCCGCCAGCGCGCCGGTCATACCGCAGACCAGCCATAGCAACGGGATACCGGACAGCGGCTTCATGCGGCCAGCCTCCCCATCGCCTTCAGCGCCAGGAACAGCACGGCACCGACCAGCAGGTTCTTGAAGCCGACATAGCTGAGCATGTCCATCACGGTGGCGCGCCGGTAGCGGCCGCGCCACCACGGACCATCCTTGACATAGCGCTTGGCCGAAAGGCGGATCAGCACCTCGTAGAGGCTCCAGCCCAGCCACCAGCCGATCACCGCGCCGGCGCGCAGTTGTCCGCTGGCCGCCAGCGCCCACGCCACGGTCGCCGCCAGCGCCACCGCAACCCCCGCCAGTTGCAACGCGGCGGCGGAGCGCCAGCCCTGCCCGCTCCAGGGCCACAGGTGGTCCCATAGTTCGGCGAAGCAGCGCGCGGCGCCCGTGGTGGCGGCGTAGGGCGGCGTCACGGGATCGGTCGGCATGCGTGGATCGGGGTCCGACGGTTGTGCCGCAGCGATCGTCACCGGCACCAGCGGAATGAAATACCCGTTGCGCCCCACCGGCGTCAGCGGCAGCCCGTCGCGCTCGCGCCGCTTGCGCTCGCGTGCCAGCGGCGGGCAGCCGTGCGTATCAGTGTAGAGCACCATGCAGTCGAGGCAATGCAGGCACTCGCGCTGGTCGATGCGGCCATCGGCATCGATCGCCTGCGCGCCGCAGCCCGCCGCGCATGCCTTGCAGCGGTTGCAGTCGGGCTTCCGCCGCAGGCCGAACCAGCGGAACGTGCTCGGCATTGCCAGCGCCGCGCCGAGCGGGCACAGGTACTTGCAGTAGGGTCGTTCGACAAACAGCGACAGCGCCAGCAGCGCGCATGCGAACAGGCCGTAGGGCCACGCGCGGTTCGCGATGCCCACCAGGAAGGTGGTCTTGAACGGCTCGATCTCCGCCAGCCGCTCGGCCAGCCCCATCGAAAACACCGAAACCGCCAGCAGCCCGAAGAACACGCCGTACTTGACCCACTTGAGCCGGTCGTGCCAGTGCCGCGGCAACTGCCGCTGCCATCGTTTCAGCCCCAGGAAACGGCCGAGCTTGTAGAGCGCCTCGGACAGCGAGCCGAACGGGCACAGCCAGCCGCAGAACAGCCCGCGCCCGAACAGCAGCACCGTGACGATGATGAAGATCCAGAAGCAGAAGATAAAGGGATCGCTCAGGAACAAGGCCCAGTCCCAGCGCAGCAGCAGCGCGTGGAACCACGTCAGCACCTGCGTCACCGAAGGCTGCGCCATCGCGCCAAACCCCACGAAGACGATGCTGAGGGCCCAGGCCGTGTACTTGATCGCGTTGACCGGCCATTTGTGCCGGTGGGTGGCACGCCGCGTCAGGCGGTCGCGCAGCGCGTAGACCAGCGTGACCGCGCCCAGCAGCGCCACGAACAGCGCGATGGTGCCGGCCTGCCGATGCCAAACCTTGCGCCACGGCGCCTCGGGCACGTCGATATGGGCGCGGCCGCCCTGCAGCAGCGCCGCCGGCAGCCAGTACGGCGCGTCGAAGCTGGCAAAGCTGCGCGTGCCCGTGGCGCGGTCGACCCGGTTGCCGAGGAACGACAGCTTCCACGGATACGCCGCCGAGAACGCCGGCGAACGGATCACGAAGATCGCCGACTCGGTCGGCGCCGGCGCGCCAGCCGCGGCCACGCCATAGAGGTTCCGGTAGTCGAGGTCGCGGAAGGTGAAGGCGTCGGCGTCCTGGCGCACCTGCACCCGGTCATAGATGCCGCCACGCACGAAGCCCGAGCCCTTGAACGACTCGGTGCCGGCGGTGCGGATCACGAAGATGGCATGTTCGCCCGGCCGCAGCTGCGCGCGCAGGCCCTGCCAGCCGGCATCGCCCAGCACGCTGCGCGCGATATCGGGATGGTTGAGGTCGCCGAACCACAGCTCGATAAATGGCCCGTCGCCGCCCGGCAGGCCGACCTGCGCGGGCTGCACCAGCAGGCGCTGCACCGCGCCCATCGCCACCAGTTGCGGCCAGCTGTAGTGCGTACCGCTTTCAACGTAGCGCGCCGGCGCGCGTTGCGTCGGCGCCAGGATGCCAACCTGCCGCGCCACCGCCGCACCTGCCGTGGTCAGCACCTGGTTCTGCGCGATCACCGTCACCGTGGCGCCGGAAATCGCATCGACGCCGACCACGCCTTCGTCGGGTCGCGACTGCCCCACTTCGATCTTGTCGGCGACCGACTTGCCGACGTACTGCCGGTTGAAATCGAGCAGCGCCGATTCCGGGATGCCCAGCAGCAGGATCGGCTCCGAATGCTTCAGCACCTTGACCCCGGCATAGCGGCCTTGCGTGTCCATGCCGATCAGCGTCACCACCGGCTTGCCCGAATACGCCGGTGTATCGGTAATGTCGGTGGACAGCATGACGTAGCCGAGCAGCTCGCGCTGGCCGCCGGGGCCGGTGCGGTAGCCCTCGACATAGGGCGGCTGGCCCATGCGTGCCGAAAAATGTGTGGCGCCGGGCAGCACCTGCGCGCACGGCACCAGCGCGCACAGGTCGATAGCGGTGGCGAGCTGCGGCGGCAGCTCGGCCTCGTAGGCGCCCGCATGCGCCGGCGCGACCAGGCCAAGCGAGAATAGCCACGCGGCGAGGACCGCGACGAGTCCTTTGAAGATTGCGTGCATCATGGAAAGGCGGCAGGCGTAGCGCTGCGCGCGGCCGATGTGCCGCGGGCCTCGCTACGCCAGACCGTCTCAGGCCTCGACGATCATGCGGCTGCGCATCTCGAGATGCAGCGCGTGGCAGAAGTGGGTGCAATAGCACCAGAACACGCCGGGCTTGTCGGCAACGAAAGTTACCGACGCGGTCTCCTGCGGATTGACGATGAAGTTGATGTTGTACTTCGGGATGGCGAAGCCGTGCGTCAGGTCCTCGATCTTGTCGAGGTTGGTCAGGATCAGCGTGACCTCGTCGCCCCGCTTCAGCCTGATCTCGCGCAGGCTGAACACCGGCGCCTGCGAGGTCAGCTTGACCGTTACCTTGCGGCCGTTGCGGAACACGCCCGATTGCTGCGCATCCTTGATCGCCAGCGGGAAATCTTCGAGCGCGTAGACCTGCTTCGGCCGCAGCAGCTCGCGCCGGAAGATGATGAAATCGTGCGGCTCGCTGTGCACCGGGTGGTCCGCCAGCAGCACCTTCTTGTCGCCGGAGATGTCGATCAGCTGCTCGTTCTCGGCATGCAGCGGGCCCACCGGCAGGAAGCGGTCCTTCGAAAACTTGCAACCCACCGCCAGCAATTTGCCATCGGCGGCGACGGTCTCGGATTGCGAGGCATTGAGGTGGCCGGGCTGGTATTGCACGTCGAGCCGGTCGACCACGTATTTGGCGCTCTTGTCGCCACGGTGGAAGCGGATCGCCGCGTCGATATTCCACTTGACCACCTGGCTGTCCAGGAACAGCGTGGTGTAGGCATTGCCGCGGCCGTCGAAGGCGGTATGCAGCGGCCCCAGGCCCAGCTCGACTTCCGCGACGATGGCGTCGTCCAGCCTGGCCAGCTTGCCGTCGAACCAGTCCAGCACCCTGGCCAGCTCGATCACCGTGCCGGTCGGCGACAGCTTGCCGGCGCAGATGAAGTACTTCTGGTCGGGGCTGGCGTTGACACCGTGCGGGTTCTTCGGCACCGAGACATAGGCGGTCAACGCCGTGGCCGGGTCCTGGTTGGCGGCATGCGTGCCGTCGACCACCGGCACTTTGGAATCGCCGATGGTCCTGAACTTGCCGGCCTTCACGGCCGCCTCGATGCGGGCAATGTTGAAGAACAGGCAGGCATCGCGCTCGGCCGACATCATGTCCTCGAAGCGCACGCCCATTTCCACGTTGTACTGGTTGGTCGCGGCCAGCTTGCCGTCGTACGAGGTCGCCACCAGGTCGCAGTTGCCGTCGATCAGCACCTGCCAGCGCACCGCCATCGATTCGGCATCGACGCAGGTGAACAGCGAGCGGTACTTGCTGCCGTCCTCGGTCGGCGTATTGGGCAGCGGCACGCCGAACTCGGCGCCGCAGAACACGCGCGTGGTGTAGTTGATGCTGGCGTCGACGGGATCGCGCTTGTCGGGGAAGATGCCGTGGAAGCCCTGCACATTGGGCAGCTCGGTGATCTTGTCGCAGATGAAGTAGTCGAGCCGGATGCGCGCCAGCCGGGCATTGATCTTGTCGTTGATCCAGGCATAGCGGCCGTCGTAGTTGCCGTCCTTGTACGAGGCATGCACGTGATGGGTATCGCCGACGGTGTACTGCAGGCTGCCGTCGGCGCGCGTGCCCATCACGCGCTTCGATTCATTGGTGATGCCCCACCCCGTCAGCGCGTCCGGCACGAAGCACGGAATCCGGTGCAGCTCGCGCCCGGAGGGCAGGCCCAGCACGCGCATGTCGCCGGCATGGCCGCCGCTCCACAGCCCGTAATAGGTGTCCAGCTCGCCGGGCTTCAGGTGCACCGTGGTGGCCGCGGTGGCCGTGTCGCCGGCATGGCCGGCGTGGGCACCGGCGCCGCTGGCGGCCGTGGCTGCGACCGGCGCGCCGCCGTTGTCGGTGCACGCCGCCACACCGGCAAGGCCGGCGAGCGCCGCGGTATTGATGAAGCGCCGCCGTCCGGGCGCGGCCGGTGCATCGTGGGGTGGCAGGGGATGCTGCGTATGCCTGGTCATCTTCGTTCCTCGAACCGTCATGGCAAAGGCGGAGTCCGCTCCGCCGGCTTGCTGCTTGTGTTGTCTTGTGGTGGCTTGCTGCTGCCGGCTACAGATGGTCGAAGCAGTTGGCGCGATCGAGCTTGATGATCGTCATGGTTCTCTTGAATATTCATTAGCGATGCATGTTTTTCTCCGGCAGCGCGGACAGAATGGCGGCACGGCAAGGCTTACCGCCGCTTTCGCGATCGATACCACCTCGTCATGCGCTTCAAGACCCTACTGCCTGCACAGCCTTCCCTCCCCCACATCGCCCCGCTTGACCACATCGACCGCCGGCGCCGCGCCCTCGTGCGCGGGGCCGCGAGCGTGCCGCTGCTCGCCACCGCGATGTTCGTGCGGCCGGCGCTGGCCGATCCCTCGGTCACGCGTGCATCGCGCCGCCTGCTGGGCACGCGCGTCGACATCGTCGTGCAGGACCACTGCCACGGCGCGGTGGAGGCCGCCATCGCCGCAGCCTTTGCCGAGATGGCGCGGCTGGAGCAGTTGATGAGCCGTTATCGCCCCGACAGCCAGGTCAACGCGCTGCAGCGCGCGGCGGGCCGCCACGCGCTGCACGTGGCGCCGGAACTGATGGCGGTGCTGCAGGCTGCCGCGGCAGTTTCGGCAGGATCCCGCGGCGCCTTCGATATCACCGTCGGCGCGTTCGCCGGCTGGCGCTTCGGCGCCGATGGCAACCGCTTGCCCGACGCCGCCGAACTGGCGCGCGAGCGCCCGCTGGTGGACTACCGGCAAGTGCGGCTCGACGCCCGGCGCGGCACGGCCATGCTGGCCCGCCCCGGCATGCGGCTGGACCTCGGCGGCATAGCAAAGCTGCCGATCCTCGATGCGGGCATGCAGGTGCTGCGGCGGCACGGACTGGCCAATGCGATGATCAACGGCGGCGGCGATGTGCTGGCCACGGGCCAGTTGCAGGGGCGCGACTGGCGCATCGGGCTGCGCGACCCGCTCGCGCCGGCGCGGCTGCAAGGCGTGCTGCAGGTGAGCGACGCCGTGGTGGCGTCGTCAGGCGACTACGAGCGCTGCTTTGTCGCCGGGGGACGGCGCTATCACCATGTGCTCGATCCCGCCACCGGCCTGCCGTCGGCCGGGCCGCACGGGGTCACGCTGGTGGCACCCACCGTGGCCGCGGTCAACGGACTGGGCGCCGCGCTGATGGTGGCCGGCGAGGCAGCCTGGGCTCGGCTGGTCGGCGGCATCGCCGGCGTCGAGGGGCTGATCGTGGGGGATGGCGGCCGCTGGATGTCCGCCGGCATGGCGCAAAGGCTGTGGCAAATCTGAGCGCCCGCGCCGCGGACGAAAAAAAAGCCGCTTCCAGCGAAGCGGCTTGCTTGCCTGCAGGCGGCCTGGCCGCCGGCGCTTACTTCTTCAGCACCAGGTCGCCCGGCAGCGACTCGATGTAGGCGGCCATGTCCTTCAGCTCCTTGCGCGTGAACGGACGCGGCTTGCCGTCCTTGTCGGTGACCGCCGGATTGGCATTGACCTGGCCGGCCATGATCGCGTTGGAACGGCCCACCAGCGCATTGCCCGACACCTGGTAGGACATCAGCGCGTGATACAGATAGTCGGCATGCTGGCCGGCCAGCTTGGGGTAGTCGGGCGAGATCGGCTTGTTCATGCCGGCGCCGTGGCAGGCCACGCAGTTGCCTTTTTCGACCAGGGTCTTGCCGTTGGCAAGGTCGGCGGCCGAGGCCGGCATGGCGACAGCACCCAGCACGAGTGCGCCGAGCGCGAACGAAAGCGTCTTGAGCGTCTTCATGTGGGTCTCTTACTTGAGGGAATTGTTCTGCGTGCCGGCGTTCTGCTGCGAGTAGTAGGCCGCCACGTTGGCGATGTCCTGCTCGGTCAGCGTCGCGGCGATGCTGCGCATGGTGGGGTGCTTGCGCTCGCCCTTCTGGTAGGCCTTCAGCGCGTTCTCGATGTACTTGGCGCTCTGGCCGCCCAGCAGCGGCACTTCATAGATCTCGGGGAAGGACGCGCGGTAGCCCGGAATGCCGTGGCATCCGATGCACATTGCAACCTTGTCCTTGGCAGCGTCTCCATTGCCCTTGACTTCCTGCGCCTGCGCGGCCGTTGCAGCCGCGCCCAGCACCACCATCGTGAGGAGCTTTTTCATTGTCTTTGCGGATTGGAAGTTAAACCGTGTGACCTGCCCTGCCGGGCGGAGACGGTTTCAGAATGCTTCTGCGGAGCAACCAGGGCAGCCAGTCGGTTGGCCGGGGTGCAACCCGCCAGAGATGTCGCATCCGGTCGGTTTGCCGGGGAGTGGAACACCATTCTGGAACCACCTCGCGCAATCGCCGCGACCCGGAAGGGCCGCTGGGACTTCTGAACGCGGACTGCCGGATACTGGTGAACTGGACGTGGGGGCGCGTCAAACCGCCGCATTGTACCGCAGCCGGCACCTGCCAGTCCAGCCAGCGGCCGGCGCCGGCGGAACCCTGTCGGCACGCCCCAACATGAACCGCAAAGGTCTTTTATACTGGCCCATTCCGGGAATCCGCACGACCGTTCGCGTATGCTCCGCCAGCGGCACGCGGGCGCCCGCCACGGACCCTGTGTTCCATAACGAAAGCGCGCCTTGCAGCGCGAAGAGACCGCGCCCAGCACGCCAACCCGGCCCTCGCCCGCGAGCGGCCGCCACCTCAGGTTGCCTCATGTCAAACACCGCCAACGCCCAAGCCTCCTCCCAGCCGGTCCGCTTCGAAGGCAGCGACCAGTACGTTGCCACCGACGACCTCAAGCTCGCCGTCAATGCCGCGCGCACGCTGCAGCGCCCGCTGCTGATCAAGGGCGAGCCCGGCACCGGCAAGACCATGCTGGCCGAGGAAGTCGCCGCCGCGCTGGGCATGCCGCTGCTGCAATGGCATATCAAGTCGACCACCAAGGCGCAGCAGGGCCTGTACGAGTACGACGCCGTGTCGCGCCTGCGCGATTCGCAGCTGGGCGACAACCGCGTCCACGACATCCGCAACTACATCGTCAAGGGCGTGCTGTGGCAGGCCTTCGAAGCTGACCAGCAGGTGGTGCTGCTGATCGACGAGATCGACAAGGCCGACATCGAATTCCCCAATGACCTGTTGCGCGAACTCGACCGCATGGAGTTCTACGTCTACGAGACCCGCGAGCTGGTCAAGGCGAAGCATCGTCCGCTGGTGATCATCACCTCGAACAACGAGAAGGAGTTGCCCGACGCCTTCCTGCGCCGCTGCTTCTTCCACTACATCAAGTTCCCCGATGCCGAGACGATGCAGCAGATCGTCGACGTGCACTACCCCGGCATCAAGCGCGAGCTGGTTGCCGCCGCGCTCGAATCGTTCTACGAGATGCGCAACCTGCCAGGCCTGAAGAAGAAGCCGTCGACCTCCGAGCTGATCGACTGGCTCAAGCTGCTGATGGCCGAGGACATCCCGCCCGAGGCGCTCAAGAGCCCGGACAAGAAGGCCGCGATCCCGCCGCTGCACGGCGCGCTGCTGAAGAACGAGCAGGACGTGCACCTGTTCGAGCGCCTGGTGTTCATGAACCGCGCCAACCGCTGAGCGCGCGGCCAAGCCCGATGACCGACACGACCGTTTTTGCACAACCCGTGACCCTGGCGGGCTTGCACGCCACGCTGGAACCGCTGCGCCCCGAGCACGCCGACGGCCTGCGCGCCGCCTGCGCCGACGGCGAGCTGTGGAAGCTCTGGTACACCAGCGTGCCGGCGCCCGAGCGCATGGAGGCCGAGATCGCGCGGCGCCTGGACCTGCAGCAGCGCGGCACCATGCTGCCGTTCGCGGTGCGCGACGCGGCCGGAGAGCTGGCCGGCATGACCACCTACATGAATATCGACGCGGCCAACCGGCGCGTCGAGATCGGCTCGACCTGGTATGCGCGCCGGGTCCAGCGCACGCCGCTGAACACCGAGTGCAAGCTGATGCTGCTGGGCCATGCCTTCGACCATCTCGACTGCATCGCGGTGGAATTCCGCACGCACTGGATGAACCAGCAAAGCCGCGCCGCGATCGCCCGCCTGGGCGCGCGGCAGGACGGCGTGCTGCGCAACCACATGCGCATGCCCGACGGCACGCTGCGCGACACCGTGGTGTTCTCGATCATCGCCAGCGAATGGCCGGCGGTGCGGCAACACCTGCAATTCCAGCTCGAGCGCCCGCGCTGACGCGCCGCGCCGACTGAAAGCGAGGCCCCATGCTGATCGATTTCTTCTTCTCGCTGCGCCACGCCAAGCTGCCAGTGTCGGTCAAGGAATACCTGACCATGCTGGAAGCGCTCAAGGCGCAGGTCATCACGCCCTCCATCGACGAGTTCTACTACCTGTCGCGGATGACGCTGGTGAAGGACGAGAAGCACTTCGACAAGTTCGACCAGACCTTCGCCGCCTACTTCAAGGGCGTGGAGAGCCTGGTCGACTGGAAGTCCGACATCCCGCTCGACTGGCTGCAGAAGACGCTGGAGCGCGAGCTGTCGCCCGAGGAAAAGGCGAAGATCGAGGCCATGGGCGGCCTCGACAAGCTGATGGAGCGCCTCAAGCAGCTGCTCGAGGAGCAGAAGGAAAAGCACGAGGGCGGCAACAAGTGGATCGGCACCGGCGGCACCTCGCCGTTCGGCCATGGCGGCTACAACCCAGAGGGCATCCGCATCGGCGGCCCGTCCAAGGGCAACCGCACCGCGATCAAGGTGTGGGAGGCGCGCGCCTACAAGGACTATGACGACCAGGTCGAACTGGGCACGCGCAATATCAAGGTCGCGCTGCGCCGGCTGCGCCGCTTCGCCCGCGAAGGCGCCGACACCGAGCTGGACCTCGACGACACCATCCATTCCACCGCGGCCAACGCTGGCCTGCTCGACATCAAGCTGCGGCCCGAGCGCCACAACAAGGTCAAGGTGCTGATGCTGATGGACGTGGGCGGCTCGATGGACGACCACATCAAGCGCGTCGAGGAACTGTTCTCGGCCACCAAGACCGAGTTCAAGCACCTGGAGTATTACTACTTCCACAATTGCCTGTACGACTACGTGTGGAAGAACAACCGCCGCCGCCACGCCGAGAAACTGGCGACGTGGGACCTGCTGCACAAGTACACACCCGACTACAAGATCATCTTCGTCGGCGACGCCACCATGAGCCCGTACGAGATCCTGCAGCCGGGCGGCTCGGTCGAGTACAACAACGCCGAGGCCGGCGCGGTGTGGCTGAACCGCATGACCGAGCAGTTCCCGCACTTCGTCTGGCTCAACCCCGAACCGGAAGGACTGTGGCAGTACCGGCAGTCGATCACGGTGATCAACCAGCTGATGAAGGGACGGATGTTCCCGGTCACGCTGGCGGGGCTAGAGCAGGCGATGAAGGTGTTGTCGAAGTAAGACTTGAAACGCGCAACGCGCGCCGCAGCCAACGCCGCCCGAACAAGGCTCCCCTCGCCCGCTTGCGGGAGAGGGGAGCAAACCACCGGCATGCTGGAACCTGCCCCTCACCCAGGCCGTGCCAGGTCCGCCCCCTCCATCACCCACGCCCTGAACGTGCGCAACGCCGGCAGGTGCTGCTTCTGCTCCGGATAGCACAGGTAATAGCCCTTCTTGGCCAGCACCTGCGCGGGATGCGCCACCACCAGCGCGCCGCTGGCCAGCTCTGCCTCGATCAGGCAGCGCGGAATCAGCGCGATGCCCAGCCCCGACAGCGCCGCCTGCGTCAGCAGGGAAAACTGGTCGAAACGCGCCCCGCTCCAGGCGTCGCGCGTGGGCAGGCCCAGCGTGGCGAACCAGTCGGGCCAGGCCTCGGGCACGGTGGTGTGGTGCAGCAGCGGGTAACGCAGCAATGCCGCCGGCGTCGGCGCGACGCCATCGGGCTCGGCCGCCAGCAGGCCCGGCCGGCATACCGGCAGCACCTCGCGGCCGGTCATGTAGTCGGCCAGGCTGCCGGGCCAGACGCCATCGCCGAAGCGGATCGCGGCATCGAGATCCGGTTCGGAGAAATCGTAGCCCTGCGCGTGCGGCACGAACTCCAGCGTTACCTCCGGATGCCGCGCGAAGAACTGCGGCAGGCGAGGGATCAGCCACTTGGCGCCCAGCGTCGGCATGCTGGCGATATGCAGCACGCCGCCCCGCCCTTGCCCCGCCATCAGCTCCACCGTGGCCGCCTCAAGCTCGTTCAGGCTGGGCGCGATGCGCTCGAGATAGCGCTCGCCGGCGGGGGTCAGCACCAGCCGCTGGCGCACCCGCTGGAACAGCTCGACCCCGAGGTAGGCCTCGAGGCTGCGCACCTGCTTGCTGACCGCGCCCTGCGTGACATGCAGCTCGCGGGCGGCTACGGTAAAACTATTGTGTCGCGCCGCCGCTTCGAAGGCGTGCAACTCGGTCAGCGACGGACATAGGCGTCGCATAAATCACCTCTACTTCACGACCAAATGGAATGAGCTAGGGATTTTATTTCGTTTGCGAGGGTCCTGCTTGCACGAGCAGAATCGTGAAAACGCCTTTGTCTCTTCCTTGATACCTTTCGCCACGAAAATCATGCAACGTCGCCACCTGCTCCGCGTCCTGGCCGCCGCCTCGGCCGCCCTCGCCACCGGCCTGTCGTTCAGCGCCGCCGCCCAGTCCGGCTATCCGACCAAGCCGATCACGCTGGTGGTGCCGTTCCCGGCGGGCGGCACCACCGACATCGTCGCGCGCATCGTCGCCGACAAGCTCGGCCAGCAGCTGGGCCAGGCCGTGGTGGTCGATAACCGCGGCGGCGCCGGCGGCAGCATCGGCACCACCTTCCTGTCCAAGGCCGCGCCGGACGGCTATACGCTGGGCATCGCCACGGCCTCGACCCACGGCATCAACCCGGCGGTGTACCCGCGCCTGTCCTACGATGCCACCAAGGACTTCACCACCATCACCAACCTGGCCTCGGTGCCGAACGTGATGAGCATCCACCCGTCGGTCAAGGCCACCGACATGAAGTCGTTCATCGCGCTGGCGCAGGCGCAGCCGGGCAAGCTGGCCTATGGCTCGGCCGGCAACGGCAGCGTCTCGCACATGATGGGCGAACTGTTCAAGCTGAGCAGCAAGACCGAACTGCTGCACGTGCCGTACAAGGGCGTGGGCCCGGCGCTGAACGACGCGCTGGCCGGCCAGGTGCAGGTGCTGTTCGACAACCTGCCGTCGTCGCTGCCGTTTATCGAGGGCGGTAAGCTGCGCGCGCTCGCAGTGGCGGCACCCAAGCGCGTGGCCGCGCTGCCCAATGTGCCGACCTTTGCCGAACTGGGCCTCGGCGAAGTCAACGACGCCGCCTGGTTCGGCCTGATCGCGCCGGCCAACCTGCCGGCCGACCTGCAGAACAAGCTCCATGCCGCCGCGGTCAAGGTACTGGCGCTGCCGGAGGTCAAGGCCAAGCTGGAGAAGCTCGGCGCGACCCCGGTGGGCGACACCCCGGCGCACTTTGCCGCGCAGATCAAGAGCGAAGTGGCCAAGAACAAGCGCGTCGCCGCCGCCGCCAAGATCTCGCTCGACTGAACGCACCGCACACCATGACCGACACCGACCGAACCAGCGCGGACAGTCCGTTCTGCCTGTACCAGCCCGAGGGCGAGCCCGCGGCGCTGTTCCTGGACTCGCCGCACAGCGCGACCACCTACCCGACGGACTTCCGCCCCGATCCGGCGCTGCCGCTGCCGCTGCTGCGCCAGGCCGAGGACACCTTCGTCGACGAGCTCTACGCCGGCGCCCCGGCGCGCGGCATCCCGCTGCTGTGCGCGGGCTTTCCGCGCAGCTACCTCGACGCCAACCGCGCGCTCGAGGAAATCGACGAAGCCCTGCTCGACGCGCCGTGGCCCGGCGCCAGGCAGGAGACCGCCAAGACCCGGCTGGGCAAGGGCCTGGTCTGGCGCGTGCTCGACACCGGCGAAGCCATCTACGACCGCAAGCTGAGCGTGGCCGAGGTGCAGGCGCGCATCGAACGCTGCTACCTGCCCTACTACGCGCAGCTGCAGAAGCTGGCCGAGCGTGCCGTCGCCAGCCATGGCAGCGCCTGGCATATCAACTGCCACTCGATGCCCAGCCACGCCGCGCCGTTCGCGACCGAATTCCCCGGACTGGAGCATCCGGATTTCGTCGTCGGCGACCGCGACGGCACCACCTGCGACAAGCGCTTCACCGACCGCGTCGAAGGGCTGCTCAAGGAGATGGGCTACGAGGTCTGGCGCAACCACCCGTACAAGGGCGTCGAGATCGTGCGCGTGGTCGGACAGCCGCAGGCCGGCCGCCACAGCCTGCAGCTTGAGGTCAACCGCAAGCTCTACATGGACGAGACCGGCCTCACGCATACCGCCGGCTTTGCCAAGCTGCGGCATGACCTGAACAGCCTGCTGGACGAACTGCTGCGCTTTACGCGCGCGATGCCGTCGCGCGTGGCCTGAAAACCGCTGCGATCCCGGGCCCGGCTGCGCCGCCGGGGTTCGCTTCGGAAACCGCGGGCCCGCGCCGGGATCACTTCGCGCGGGCGTTAGCGTGTCGGCCAGGCTTTAGAAGAATGGGTAACAAGATTTAGGAACTTTGGCAGATGGGTTTCCTCTATCATGGCAATCCTTTGCGAACCCATCCTGGCTGCCGGCCCCTGACGCCGGCGGGCAATCCCAGGCAAGCACACACGCTCACAACGCTAACACCGTGATCCGACGAATCTCCGCAATGCTCGGCAGCCGGCTGCGCATGGTGGCCGCCGCCGTAGCCGGTGCGATCGCGCTGGCAGGCTGCGCCAACCTGCCGGACGAAGCCGCCGGCACCGCCGCCAGCCCGGCGCCTGCTCCTGCAACCGCCACACCCGCACCGGTACCAGCCCGTCCCGCAGCTCTCCCCGCCCCGGCCGCTTCCGCTTCGCCTCCCACCAAGACCATCAACCTGCCCGACCGCGGCCGCGTCAGCCTGTCCGAGTACCGCGCGCGCATGCGCGAACAGCTGATGAAGACCGAGAACGCCAGCAGCGACGTGGCCGACTGCGCCGCCCACGCGAGCTGGGTGGTGCCGCGCTCGGCCACCTACGATGCGCTGAAGATCCCTACCGGCGCACTCGCCGCGGGACAGGCCACCACCGAACCCTGGAGCGGGCGTTTCTCGCCGGGCAAGCAGGCCGTGCCGGTCAGCTCGGTAGTCACCTTCGCCGCTACCGCGCACAAGCGCAAGGGCAGCGAAGACTGGCAGCCGGTGAAGGTGCGCTGCGGCTATGACGACGGCATGATGCTGGCGTACGAGCTGCTCGACAGCAGCGGCGCCACCATCAGCGAGCCCGCCGCGGCGCCGGCGGTACCCACCGCCACGCGCACCTCGGCCAGCAAGAGCCGCAAGGGGGCCAAGGGCAAGAGCACGGCGTCGAAGTCCGGCAAGGCGTCGGCATCGAAGTCCGTGAAGTCGAGCTCCGCCAAGTCTACGTCGGCGAAGGCGAGCAGCAAGAGCAAGAAGAAGCAGTAGGCGCAGCAAGACAGCGCACGCCGATGCGGGCGCTGGCTGGCTCCCCTCTCCCGCTTGCGGGAGAGGGGCTGGGGGAGAGGGCAGGCGCACGGCAAGCACGATGACGCTTCACTCCGTGGAAGCTCCGGCCCTCTCCCCCGCCCCTCTCCCATAAATGGGAGAGGGGAGAAAACCACTAGCGTGCCGATGCCTCGGCTCAGCCCAGATAATCCAGTATCGCCTGCAGCATCGCCGTTCCCAGCAGCGCACTGCGCGCGCCATTCCAGCCGACCGCAGGATCCGGCAGGTCGGCGTTGTCCTTGAACGGCATCTCCAGCGTCAGCGCCAGGCAGCCGAAGGTATGGCCGATGTACTTCGACGCCAGCTTGAGCGCGTCGGCGTTGTACTTGCTGGCCGCATAGCCATGCACGTCCTGGAAGTCCGGCGACGCCCGCTTGAAGGCCTCGATAAAGCGCTGCTGGTCGCGCCGGCGCGCTTCGGTGAAGCCGGGCAGCATCTCGCTGCCGGCGACGAAGTTGTACGGCAGGCCCTCGTCGCCATGGATATCGAAGAACATGTCGCAGCCGCTTGCCTCGATCGCGCGGCGCACGTGGTAGACCTCGGGGCTGGTATCCGCGCTCGGCGCCATCCACTCGCGGTTCAGGTTGGCGCCCGCGGCGTTGGTGCGCAAGTTGCCGCGCGCCGAGCCGTCGGGGTTCATGTTCGGCACGATATGGAACACCGCGCGCTCGAGCAGCTTGCGCGCGACCGGGTCGCCCGCCCACACGCCGGTGCCGGTCAGCCGCTGCAGCACGCCCTCGACGAACCACTCGGCCATGCTTTCGCCCGGGTGCTGGCGCGCAATCATCCAGATGGTCGACTTGCCGGGACCGGGCGCGCCGATGGTGACGCGCGTCATGTCGCGCCCGTCGACGGTGCTGCCGAGATGCGACAGCCGCGCCAGCGGCGAGCGCTGGCAGCTTGCCAGCAACGACAGGTGGCGCTCGTCCGGATACGGCTCGAAATACGCGAACCAGATGCTGTCGTGCTCGGGCGTGACTTCCACCGTCATCACCTGGCCGTCGAAACGCGTCGGCACGCGGAACCAGTTGGCGCGGTCGTACGACGCCACCGCGCGGTAGTCGCGCCAGCCGTCCGGATAGGTGCAGTCGCCCGCGTTCAGGAAATGCATGCGGCAGGCCTGCCCGGCCGCGCCCTGCAGCCGGAAATGGAACCACTGGCGGAAGTCGGCATGCGAATCGGCACGGATGCGCAGGCGGATATCGTCGGCGCGGTCGAGCGCCTCGACCTCGATGGCACCGGAATCGAAATGCGAAGAGATATGCAGCATGGCTGGCGGTCTCGTGGCGATGGGTTCAGGACGCGTGGTCAGTCTTCGAGGCGACGGCGGAACACCCAGCGGGTCGCGTCCGAGGCCGCCTTGTCGAAGGCATAGCCGTCCTCGGCGAAGCGCTTGAGTTTCTCCGGCTCGGTCACGCGGTGCGCCACGGCGTAGCGCGCCATGGTGCCGCGCGCGCGCTTGGCGTGGAACGAAATGATCTTGTAGCGGCCGCCCTTCCAGTCCTCGAACACCGGCGTGACGATGCGCGCCTGCAGCACCTTGGGCCGCACCACCTTGAAATACTCTTCCGAGGCCAGGTTGATCAGCACCGGCGCGCCCTCCTGCTTGAGCTCGGCCATATCGGCGTTGAGCAGCTGCGTGACGTCGTCGCCCCAGAACGCGTACAGGTCCTTGCCGGCGGCATTGTCCAGGCGCGTGCCCATTTCGAGCCGGTACGGCTGCATCCAGTCCAGCGGGCGCAGCACGCCGTACAACCCGGACAGGATGCGCAGGTGCTTCTGTGCAAAGCCAAGCTCGTCGGCCGACAGCGATTTCGCCTCGAGGCCGTCGTAGACATCGCCGTTGAAGGCCAGCACCGCCTGCTTGCTGTTGGCCGCGGTGAAGGTCGGCGACCAGTCGGCGTAGCGGGTCACGTTGAGCACCGCGAGCTTGTCGGAGATGTCCATCAGGGCGCCCACGTCCTGCGGCGCAAGCCGGCGCAGGCGCTCGATCAGCGCGGCGGAACGGTCGATGAAGCGCGGCAGCGTGTGGGTCTTGATGCGGGCGGGAGTCTCGTAGTCCAGCGACTTGGCGGGAGACAAAACGATGAGCATGGCAAAATCGCGGCAGTAGCCAAGGACAAACAAGCCCAGATTGTAGCGAATGCGCCTCGACACCACCGCAACCATCCTGCCCGCCGGCACTGCCGGGGACGCCGGCCGCCCCGCCGGCATCACATCCGCGCCGCGCGTGGTGCTGGACTCCAATATCTGGGTCGACCTGCTGGTGTTCCGGGATCCGCACGTCGAGCCGATCCGCGCCGCGCTGGAAGCCGGCACCATCGCCCCGGTGATCCGCGCGGACTGTCGCGAGGAACTGCGCCGGGTGCTGGCCTATCCGCAATTTGCCCGTTTTGAAGTCGATATCGGCGCCGCGCTCGCCACCGTCGACCGCCTCGCCAGCCTGGAGGCGGCGCCGCCGCAGGCCGACTGCGACGCGCTACGCCTGCCGCGTTGCAAGGACACCGACGACCAGAAGTTCGTCGAGCTGGCCCACTTTGCCGGCGCCGCCTGCCTGGTGTCGAAGGACAAGGCCGTGCTCAAGCTGCGCAGCCGCCTGCGCCGCAGCAGCGGCGTCGAAGTGATGACGCCGCCGGCATTCGGCGCCTGGCTGGCCGCGCTGGGCCCGGCCACGGCGGCCGATCCGCTTTAGAATGGCGGCTCGCGGCACCGCCCTGCGCTGCCGCACGCCTGCCTACCGTTCCTACTGCATTGACTCGCGCTCTATGTCCGCAGACACCACGCTCGCCCCCCTGACGCCGCCGCCGTCGCGCCTGCCCAACGTCGGCACCACCATCTTCACCGTGATGTCGGCGCTCGCCGCCGAAAAGAATGCGGTCAACCTGGGCCAGGGCTTCCCCGACTTCGACTGCGACCCGAGCATCGTCGATGCCGTGGCCGGTGCCATGCGCGCCGGCCATAACCAGTATCCGCCGATGGCGGGGGTGCCGCGCCTGCGCCAGGCCATCGCCGCCAAGATCGCCAGCCTGTATGGCCACCAGTACAGCTGGGACAGCGAGATCACGGTGACCGCGGGCGCCACCCAGGGCATCCTGACCGCGATCCTGTGCGCGGTGCATCCGGGCGACGAGGTCATCGTGCTGGAGCCGTGCTACGACAGCTACCTGCCCGCGATCGAACTGGCCGGTGCCACCGCGGTGCCGGTCGCGCTGGAAGCGCCCGCGTTCCGCGTGCCCTTCGACAAGCTCGCCGCCGCGATCACGCCGCGCACGCGCATGATCCTCGTCAACACGCCGCACAACCCCACCGGCACGATTTGGCGCGCGGGCGACATGGACCAGCTGGCGCAGATCCTGGCCGGCACCGACATCCTGCTGCTGTCGGACGAGGTCTACGAACACATGGTCTACGATGGCCAGCCGCATGAATCGGTGTCGCGCCATCCAGAGCTGGCGCGCCGCAGCTTCGTCATCTCGAGCTTCGGCAAGACCTATCACGTGACCGGCTGGAAGGTCGGCTACGTCGCCGCGCCCGCCGCGCTGATGGCCGAGTTCCGCAAGGTGCACCAGTTCAACGTGTTCACGGTGAACACGCCGGTGCAGCACGGCCTGGCCGACTACATGGCCGATCCGGCGCCCTACCTGCAGCTGTCGGCGTTCTACCAGGCCAAGCGCGATTTCTTCCGCGCCGGGCTGGCGGGGTCGCGCTTCAAGCTGCTGCCGTCGGACGGCACGTATTTCCAGTGCGTCGATTATTCCGCGATCTCGGACCTGAGCGAGGCCGACTTCGCCATGTGGCTGACGCGCGAGATCGGCGTGGCCGCGATCCCGGTCTCGGCCTTCTACTCGCAGCCGCGCGAATCGGGCGTGGTGCGGTTCTGCTTTGCGAAGAAGGAAGAGACGCTGGCGCTGGCGCTGGAGCGGTTGGCGAAGCTCTGAGATGAAACGGAAACGCCCGCGGATCGCGGGCGTTTTTTTCTTGTGGGGGCGGTTTGCTCCCCTCTGCGCTTACTTCCTCCGGCTCATCATCAGCTCGGTATTCGCCTTGCGGTCGGCATTGACCTTCTGCACCGACTCGCGCTGCGACAGCGTCTTCAGGTAGTCCTTGACCGGCAGTTCCGCCAGCATGTCGGTGCCGTAGATGATCTTGGTGCACGACGACACCAGCGGCAGGTGCACCGCGGCGGCGCAATCGGCCAGCGTGAAGCGGTCGCCGGCGATGTAGGGCGAGAATTTCGCCAGGCTGGCGAAGGCGGGGATATAGCGGCTCAGCAGCTTGTGCTGGCGCTCCTTGACGCCGTCGCTGACCTTGCCGCCAAAGAAGGCTTCCGCGTACAGCTCTCGCGCGGTCAGCTCCAGGTAGAGCTCCAGGAACACGATGATCTCGCGCACCTTGGCCGCCTGGTACGGATCGGCCGGCAGCAGCGGCGTCTGCGGGTAGGCCGCCTCCACGTATTCGGCGATGGCCTCGGACTCGCACAGCGGGCCGGATTCGGTGATGATGTAGGGCACCTTGCCCGCGGGCGTCGCCGACGGGTCGGTCTCGCCGATCCAGGCCAGCACCTCTTCGAACGGCACGTTCTTTTCCAGCAGCGCCAGCTTCACTTTGTTGTAGTAGTTGCTGGCGGCAAATCCGCAGAGCTTCAGCATGTCGTCTGTCTCCGTTATGGGAATGGTCCCCGCATCGCATGGCGTGGAACGGGGGATTGTGGACCATCCGGCGTCTGCAGTGAACCGGCTGGCCGATCAGCGCACGCGGCCTGCCCCGCCGGTCTGTCGCGGAAGGTGCAAAAAACGTACGATCGTGCTAATTTAACCACAACTTTTGGGACGAATGATGAGCACTTTCACCATCGATACGCTGGGTATCGTCGGCACCGGCGCCATGGGCCGGGGCATCGCGCAGATCGCCGCGCAGGCAGGCCTGACCGTCAACCTGTACGACGCCAACCCGCAGGCGGTGGAAGCCGCGCGCAAGTACCTGCAGGACACGCTGGCCAAGCTCGCCGACAAGGGCAAGCTCAGCGCCGCCGACGCCGAGGCCACGCTGGCCCGCGTCAAGCCGTGCGGCGCGCTGGAAGACCTGGCCGGCTGCGACATGGTGCTCGAAGCCATTGTCGAGAAGCTGGAGGTCAAGCGCGACCTGATCGCGAAACTGGAAGCGATCGTGCGCGAGGACGCCATCATCGCCTCCAATACCTCGTCGCTGTCGATCACCGCGATCGCCGTCGGTTCGAAACATCCGGACCGCATCGCCGGCTACCACTTCTTCAACCCGGTGCCGCTGATGAAGGTGGTCGAGGTCATCGACGGCCTGTCCGGCAACCCGGCGGTGGGCGACGCGCTGATGGCGCTGTCGCGCCGCATGGGCCATACGCCGGTGCGCTGCAAGGACATGCCGGGCTTTATCGTCAACCATGCCGGCCGCGGCATGAATATCGAAGGCCTGAAGGTCGCGCAGGAAGGCGTGGCCGGATTCGCCGACATCGACAACATCATGCGCGAGCAGGCCGGCTTCCGCATGGGTCCGTTCGAGCTGATGGACCTGACCGGGCTGGACGTGTCGCACCCGGTGATGGAATCGATCTACAACCAGTTCTACCAGGAGCCGCGCTACCGTCCGTCGCCGATCACCGCGATCCGCGCGGTCGGCGGGCTGATCGGGCGCAAGGCGGGCGCCGGCTTCTATGCCTACGCCGATGGCCAGAAGCAGGTGCCGGCCGCCGCCGCGGTGCCGGGCGCGCGCCCGTCGAGCGTATGGGTCAGCCACGCCAGCGAGCGCGGCCATGCCATGGTCACCAAGCTGCTGGGCGCGCTCGGCGTGACCCCGGAAGGCGGCAACCAGCCGTCGGCCGAGGCGCTGATCATCGTCACGCCGCTAGGCCTGGACGCCACCACCAGCGCGCTGCAGCAGGGCCTGGACCCGGCCCGCACCGTTGCTATCGACACGCTGCTGCCGTTCGAGGCCACCAAACGCCGCACGCTGATGACCACGCCGGCCACCAGCGCCGCTGCGCGCGATGCCGCGCACGGCCTATTCGCCAGCGACGGCGTGCCGGTCACGGTGATCCGCGACTCGGCCGGCTTCGTGGCCCAGCGCGTGCTCTGCTGCATCATCAATATCGCCAGCGATATCGCGCAGCAGCGCATCGCCACGCCGTCGGATATCGATCTCGCCGTGAACCTCGGCCTCGGCTATCCGAAGGGCCCGCTGGCACTGGGCGACGCGGTCGGCCCGCAGCTGGTTCTGGAGACGCTGCGCAACATGGAAGCGCTGACCGGCGACATGCGCTACCGCCCGAGCCCGTGGCTGTGGCGCCGTGCCGGCCTGGGCCTGTCGCTGCTGGCCGAAGAGCAGTAACCGGTCCGCCGTCCCAGCCTCCCGGCCTCCCGCCCGCCCCCACCGAGCCCCCGCCCATGCCCGCACAGCTGCTTTCCCGCCGCGTCGATTCGACGCTGGTGCTGACCATCTCGAACCCCGAGGCGCGCAATGCGCTGCACCCGGACATCTACGCAGCCTCGCAGCAGGCGCTGGAACAGGCCGCGGTGGATGACACGCTGCGCGCGGTCATCATCACCGGCGCCGATGGCATTTTCTGCGCCGGCGGCAACCTGAACCGGCTGCTCGGCAACCGCAGCCAGCCGCCCGAGGTGCAGGCCGCCAGCATCGCGCTGCTGAACGGCTGGATCGAGTCGCTGCACGCCTTTCCCAAGCCGATCATCGCGGCGGTGGAAGGCGCTGCCGCGGGCGCGGGCTTCTCGGTGGTGCTGGCGTGCGACTTCGTGGTCGCGGCCAGCGATGCGAAGTTCGTGATGGCCTACGTGTCGGTGGGCCTGACCCCTGACGGCGGCGGCTCGTACGAGATCGCACGCGCGCTGCCGCGGCCGCTGGCGAGCGAGCTGATGATGGAAGGCAAGCCGGTCGACGCCGCCCGGCTGGCGCAGTTCGGGCTGGTCAACCGCGTCACCGAGCCGGGCCAGGCGCTGGACGAAGCGCTGCGCCTGGCATCGGGCCTGGCGCGGCAGTCGCCGCACGCGGTCGGCCGCATCAAGGCGCTGATCAACCATGCCGCCACCGCGTCGCGCGCCGAGCACCTGCTGGCCGAGCGCGACAGCTTCGTCGCCGCGCTGCATCACCCCGACGGCGGCGAAGGCATCAGTGCCTTCCTGGAGAAGCGCAAGCCGCAGTACCGCTGATCCGCACGGGCGGATCATCAGCACGGCGAGCCCGCGCAGACGGGCATGCCGGCACAATGCAAGGAGACCACGCATGGAATTGCCGCCGTCCTCGCGTCGCCGCATCTACCTGATGCGGCATGGTGCGGTTTCCTACTTCGACGACGCCGGGCGCCGCACCGCCCTGCCCGAGCTGGTGCCGTTGAACGAGACCGGCCGCATGCAGGCCACCGCCGCCGGCCGCGCCTTTGCCGCGGAGCAGATCCGCTTCGACCGCGTCATCGTCAGCGGGCTGCCGCGTACCGTGGAGACCGCGCAACGCGTGCTGGCCGAGCTGCGAGAGATGGACGGCATCGTCCCCGAAGTCTGGCCCGAGCTGCAGGAAATCCGCGGCGGCGACCTGTCCGCCATTGCCGATGAAAACCTGCGTGACGCCTTCGTCGGCGCCTTCGAAGGCGAGGTGCCGGAACACAAGCGCTTTCTCAACGGCGAGACCGTCGGCGCCTTCCTGGACCGCGTGCTGCCCGCACTGGCGCGCCTGCGCGACGACCCCGACTGGGATACCGTGCTGATGGTGCTGCATGGCGGCACCAACCGCGCCATCCTGTCGCAGGCCATCAGTTGCGGACGGCGCGTGTTCTTCGGCTCGCTGCTGCAGACCGCCGGCTGCATCAATGTGCTCGACATGGGCGACGGGCCGCTCGACTGGGTGGTGCGCATGACCAATTACTCGCCGCCGACGCCCGTGCACAGCGGCTCGCGCCACACCACCATGGAAGTGCTGCTGCACCAGTATTTGCGCGGACGCCAGCCGGCCGGCTGAGGTTCCCCGCCCCCGATTTCCTTATCGAACCCGAACAGAAAACCAACGGAGACAGCATGACCAGCAACGTATCGCACTTCGAAGGCACGCGCCCGGTGGCCGACCAGCAGCGTTTCGACACTGCGGCGCTCGAGGCCTGGATGCGCCAGCACGTGGAGGGCTTTGCCGGCCCGCTGACCGTGGAGCAGTTCAAGGGCGGCCAGTCCAACCCGACCTTCAAGCTGGTCACGCCGGGACAGACCTACGTGATGCGCGCCAAGCCCGGCCCCAAGAGCAAGCTGCTGCCGTCGGCGCACGCGATCGAGCGCGAGTACCGCGTGATGGCCGCGCTGGCCGGCACCGATGTGCCGGTGGCGCGCATGTACGCGCTGTGCGAGGACGAGTCCGTGATCGGGCGCGCCTTCTACATCATGGAATTCGTCGCGGGCCGCGTGCTGTGGGACCAGTCGCTGCCCGGCATGGGCACGGCCGAGCGCAGCGCCATCTACGACGAGATGAACCGCGTCATCGCCGCGCTGCACTCGGTCGACTACAACGCCATCGGCCTGGGCGACTACGGCAAGCCCGGCAACTACTTCCAGCGCCAGATCGAGCGCTGGACCAAGCAGTACAAGCTGTCCGAGACCGAGTCGATCCCGGCCATGGATTCCCTGATGGACTGGCTGCCGCAGCATATCCCGCAGGAAGACGCCGACCTGACTTCGATCGTGCATGGCGACTACCGGCTCGACAACCTGATGTTCCACCCGACCGAGCCGCGCGTGCTGGCGGTGCTGGACTGGGAGCTGTCGACGCTGGGCCACCCGATGGCCGACTTCAGCTACCACTGCATGAGCTGGCATATCGCCCCGGGCCAGTTCCGCGGCATCGCCGGCCTCGACTTCGCCGCGCTCGGCATCCCCGATGAAGCCAGCTACCGCCGCCTGTACGAGCAGCGCACCGGCCGCCCCATCACCGGCGACTGGAACTTCTACCTGGCCTTCAGCATGTTCCGCATCGCCGGCATCCTGCAGGGCATCATGAAGCGCGTGGTCGACGGCACCGCCTCGTCGGCGCAGGCCACCGACGCGGGCAAGCGCGCGCGGCCGATGGCCGAGATGGGGTGGGAGTATGCGAAGAAGGCGAAGGGCTGAGGGCTGAGCGGTTCCATTCCCACGCCCCTGCAAGCCTGAAGGCTTGCAGGGGCGTTTTCTTTTCGGCGCGGCAAAGCACGGCATAATCGCCAGAATCCACAGAAACACCAAATCAAAGGATGTTCTGGCTTTGCTACTTGCTCCCTGCCGCCATTGCAGCATCGAAGGTGTGGTCAGACTATGGCGCCCTCGCCGGCCTGGCCACCCTGGTGGCAGTGCCTGCCGTGCAGACGGTCTTGCTGTTCTGGCTAGCGGACCGTACCAACGGCACGCTCGCCACTGCCCCCGCCAACGAGACACTGCGCCAACGGCTCGAAGTGCCACTCCAGGTCGGAGAAAAGGCACGGTTCAAGCGACTTTTCCTGACGGATGAAGCGGAAGGCCGGCGTGAAGGCACCCGCCGCCTCTATGAGGACCTGCTGGCGACGATCGGGCAATACCTGGACGTCGAGTCGGGTGGCGAGGGTTCCGACGCCGCGATGGTTTCCTGCATGGATCTGGCCGACCAGCACGATGCGACGACACCCGCTGGCGATTCGCTTGTGGTGTTCCGCTCGCGAGACCGCGCATGGTCGGGCTTCCGCTTCGACGACGATAGCTTCCGCTTCCCCTACTGGTCGATCTCCACAATACGCTTCACGGAGATTCTCCCCGCCAAGGGCGGCGGCTACTACGCGGTAACCCTTGAGTTCAAGGTTCCTGCCAGGAACCGGCCGCCGGGAACGAGCGCCGGGGCCTGGCGGTCGAGCGGATTCGAACTGTTGTTCGACTACTCGGCATCACGCTCCGATGCCGTCACTGCCGCGTTTGTCGAGATTGCCGGAATTCTTGGCGCGAAGTATGAGTACCAGAGCTATATGAACGTTTAGCAGCCGATGCCGGGGGCCAGACGGCGACGACTGGACCTGTGGCATCCCGCAGCGCCCAGTCGTTGTGAAGTCGCGCACGCCCCGGCTTCGCTCAATCCCCCAGCGCCACTCCCTCCCGCCGCGGATCCGCTCCCCCGGCCCACACCGTCTTCCCATCCGGCCCCTGGCGGCGCACGATCGCCTGCGTGCCGCTGGTCATCTCGATCGCCGTCACCTGGTGGCCGCGCGCCTGCAGTGCCTGCACCAGCCCCGGCGAGACCAGGCCCTGCTCGACTTCGGTCGGGCCGTTGCGGCTGCCGAAGTTGCCCATGCCGATCGCCGCCTGCGGGTCCAGGTTCCAGTCGAGCATGCCGACCAGCGCCTTGGATACGTACTCGATGATCTGCGAGCCGCCCGGCGAACCGACCGTTGCCACCAGCTGGCCGCTCTGGCGGTCGAACACCAGCGTCGGCGCCATCGATGAGCGCGGGCGCTTGCCCGGCTGCACGCGGTTGGCCACCGGCTTGCCGTTTTCGCTGGGCACGAAGGAGAAATCAGTGAGCTGGTTGTTGAGCATGAAGCCGCGCACCATCAGATGCGAGCCGAAGTACGACTCGATCGTGGTGGTCATCGAGATGGCGCCGCCGCGGTCGTCGACCGCGACGATCTGCGAGGTGGAAACGCGCGGCGGCGAGCGGTCCGGCGCGTAAGCCACCGTGGCGCCGGGTGGCGTGCCCGGCTGGGCCTTGCCCATGCTCTGCTCGCCGATCAGTTCGGCGCGCGCGGCGAGGTAGGACGGGTTGACCATGCCGCTGACGTCGACCGGAACGAAATCCGCATCGGCGACGTACAGGCCCCGGTCGGCATAGGCCAGCCGGTCGGCTTCGGCAATCGCATGGACGGCGTCGGGATGGGCTTCGAGCTGCGCCGGCGTGTTCACGGGCTGCGGCTTGAGCGCCGCGAGCGCGTACTTGGGGTTCCTGGTTTCCAGCGCCTGCAGCGTGCCGAGAATCTGCGCGATGGCGATGCCGCCCGACGACGGCGGCGGCATGCCGCAGACCTTGTAGCGCTTGTAGTCGGTGCACACCGGCACGCGCTGCTTGGCGCGGTAGCTGCCGAGGTCGGCCAGCGACAGCGAGCCGGCATTGCTGCCGCCGTTGACCTTGGCGACGATGTCGCGCGCGATCGGGCCGCCGTAGAGCACGCCTGCGCCGCGCCGGGCAATGTCGCGCAGCGTCTGCGCCAGCTTCGGGTTCTTCAGCACCGTGCCGGCCGGCTTGGGCTTGCCCTGGGCATCGAGGAAGTACGCCGCCATCTCCGGCGAATTGGCCAGGAACTTGTCGGCCGCGACCTGCGTGTAAAGCCGCTGCGAGATCGGGAAGCCCTTCTCCGCCAGCTCGATGGCCGGCTGGAACAGCCTGGCCCAGGGCAGGCGGCCGTGCTTGCGGTGGACCATCTCCAGCGCGCGCATCACGCCCGGGGTACCGACCGAGCGCCCGCCGATCTGGGCCTCGCTGAACGACATCGGCTTGCCGTCCGGGCGCATGAACAGGTTTTCCGTGGCACCGGCAGGAGCGGTCTCGCGGCCGTCGAAGGCCTGCACGTTCTTGCCGTCCCAGTACATGATGAAGGCGCCGCCGCCGATGCCGGTGGCCTGCGGCTCGACCAGCGTCAGCACCGCCTGCATGGCGATGGCGGCGTCGATGGCCGAGCCGCCCTGGCGCAGCATCGCGCGTCCGGCCTCGGTGGCGAGTGGATTGGCCGCGGCTGCCATATGGCGCTGCGCGTAGACCGTGGCCATGCCGGGGCGGTAGCCGGAGGCCACCTCCGGCGCCGGCGGCAGCGCCGCGGGCGGAGTCGCTGCTGCCGGCGTAGTGGAGGCGGCCGGGGTGGCCGTGCTTCCGCCCGGACTACCGCAGGCACCGAGCAGCGCCGACAGGGCCAGCGCCAGCGCGCCGCGCCACGCCATCGAAGTGAGGTCAGGGTGAGCCATGCGAGATCTCCGGCAGAAGGATCCAACGATTGTAGTGGCGATCCGGGCATCCCGCGAGGACGGAAGTCTTGCGCGCGCCTCATCCAGCCCGGGCACCGGGTGGTGAAAAATTTTTCGCCCTATTAACCCCGCCGGTCCGCGTGGCCCGTTACATCGACAGGCCGTCACGCCGGCGCCCCGCCCGCGGCCTTCCAGGAGAACAACATGCAACCACGCGCACCGGTCCTTCTTTCCAGCCTTGCCGCCACGCTGGCGCTGGCACTGGCCGCATGCGGCGGCCCTTCGCGGCCACTGCCCGAACAGACCTCCCGGCCCGTTTCGCCAGCGATTGCTCCGGCGCCGCCTGCCGACCGCGACCACGCCGCCAGGGCAGCGCAGTCCAAACCCGTCGCGGAAATGCACAGCATCGAACCGCACGCCACACTGGCAATGCCGCACCCCTACGCTTTGCCGGCACCCGCGCCGGAGGAGCGCGAACGCTACGGCGCCATCGACGAGAACGGTGTCCGGCTGGTGGCACAGGCACCGGTGTCCACCTTCAGCATCGATGTCGATACCGGCAGCTACAGCAATGTGCGGCGCCTGCTCAATGCCGGCCGCGTGCCGCCGGCCGATGCCGTGCGCGTGGAAGAACTGCTGAACTACTTTCCCTATGACTACGCGCAGCCCGCCGACGGCCGCCCGTTCGCCGTGCACACCGCACTGGCGCCAGCGCCCTGGCACCCGTCCAATGTGCTGCTGCGCATCGGCATCAAGGGCAAGGACGTGGCCAGCGGCGCGCTGCCCGCGGCCAACCTGGTGTTCCTGGTCGACGTATCGGGCTCGATGAACGCGCCGGACAAGCTGCCGCTGCTGAAGTCCTCGCTCAAGCTGCTGGTGAACCAGCTGCGCGCGCAGGACCGCATCACGCTGGTCACTTACGCCGGCAGCACGCGCGTGGCGTTGCCGCCCACGCCGGGCAGCGACAAGGCTGCCATCGGCGCGGCCATCGACCAGCTGGTGGCGGGCGGCAGCACCGCCGGCGCCAGCGGCATTGCGCTGGCCTACCAGGCCGCGCAGCAGAGCTATATCGCCGGCGGCATCAACCGCGTGCTGCTGGCCACCGACGGCGACTTCAACGTGGGCGTGACCGACTTCCGCCAGCTCAAGAGCATGGTCGAGGACAAGCGCAAGTCGGGGGTGTCGCTGTCGACGCTGGGCTTCGGCACCGGCAACTACAACGAGCAGCTGATGGAGCAGCTGGCCGATGCCGGCGACGGCGCGTACTCGTACATCGACAACCTGATGGAAGGCAACAAGGTGCTGGTCAGCGAGATCAGCTCGACGCTGGCGACGATTGCGCGCGACGTGAAGATCCAGGTCGAGTTCAACCCGGCCACGGTGACCGAGTACCGGCTGATCGGCTATGAAAACCGCATGCTGGCGCGCGAGGATTTCAACAACGACAAGGTCGATGCCGGCGATATCGGCGCGGGCCATACCGTGACCGCGCTGTACGAGCTGACGCTGGCGGGGCAGCCCGGGCTGGTCGACCCGCTGCGCTACCAGCGCGCGGCGCCGGCGCCGGGGCGCGATGGCGAGCTGGCGCATGTGCGGCTGCGCTACAAGCTGCCGGCGGCCGGCACCAGCCAGTTGCTCGATGTCACCGTGGCGCGGCAGGCGCTGCGCCCGCTGGCGCAGGGCGACGACGACTTCCGCTTTGCCGCGGCGGTGGCCGGCTTCGGCCAGGTACTGCGCGGCGGCAAGTTCACCGGCGACTGGCGCTACGCCGACGCGCGCGCTCTGGCGCAAGGCGCGCGCGGCGCCGACCGCTTCGGCTACCGCGGCGAGTTCGTCAAGCTGGTGGACCTGGCGCAGAGCCTGGCCACCGCAACGCCGGCCGCCTCTCATGGCGGCGCACCGGCCGGGCATGCGGCGCGCTGAGCCACACCTCGGCGCGCCGCCGCCGCAGGGTGGCGCGGACTGTCGCGCCGCCCCGCGCTCTCCTATACTCGGGCGCATGCAGGCCTTTGCCCCCGCCCCATCCGCTGCGCCATCCGCTGCGCCCGCCGACGCGCTGCGCACGCTGCCCGACCACGACCTGATGCTGCTGGTCGCGGGCGGCATCATCGAGCAGCCGGTCACCGAGCTGTTCCGCCGGCATAACGCTGGCCTCTACAACTACCTGGCCTGGCTGTGCCAGGGCAATACCGGCGAAGCCGAGGACCTCGCGCAGAAGACCTGGGTCAAGCTGATGACCCGCTGCGGCGACTACCAGCCGAGCGCGGCGTTCCGCACCTTCCTGTTCCAGATCGCGCGCAATGCCTGGCTCGACCAGGTGCGCAGCGCCGATGCGCGCCAGCGCGACGCGCTGGACGAACACCTGCCCGAGCTGCCCACCGACGACCTGTCGCCGGAAGCCGAACTGCAGCTGCGACAGCATGCCCAGCACGTCCACCGCGCGCTGCTGCAGTTGCCGGTCGCGCAGCGCGAAGTGGTGGTGCTGCGCTTCTTCAGCAATATGAGCGTCGAAGAAATTGCCGCAATGCTGGGCGAGAAGTTCGAGACCGTGAAGAGCCGGCTGCGCTATGCCTTTGCGCGCCTGCGCGCGGACCTGGCCGGCAGCGTGCCGGAGTCGGGGCCATGAGCGCGGGCCACGCCGCATCGCAGGCGGCCGAACGTTTCATCGCGGGCGAGGACCGGCTCTCGGCCCTGCTGAAAGCACTTCCGCCCTACCCGCCGCCGGCGGCACTGGAAGCCGCCGTGCTTGCGGCCGCGCGCGCCGCGCAGGAGGAAGCCGGGCGCCACCAGGCCGACGCCGCGGCCCTGCCCTTTGCCGCGCCGCCGGCGCTGGCCGCGGCCGTGCTGGAAGAAGCCGCGCGCCTGCAGGCGGCCCAGTCGGCGCGGCGCGATGCGGTGCTGGCACGCGTGGCCGCCGGCGCCGCCGCGGAGGACGTACTCGGCGCGCGCCTCGGTCCGGATGCGGCGGCGTGGCTGCGGGCACAGGCTGCGGATTCGACACGAAACGCCGCACCATCCTCCATGATGGAGCCGACCACGCATGCGGCGCGCACCCGCCGGTGGTGGCGTTCGCTCGGACTGGCCGCCAGCGTCGCGGCGGTGGCCGGGCTGACCACCAGCATCGTGCTGCGGCAGATCGACGATGGCGCGTTGTTGCCGACGGAAACGGCCGAGATGGCGGCGACCGAGATGGCCGCGACCGGGCCTGAGCCGGCAGCGTCGACGGCACCGTCGCCCAAACCCGCCCCGCCGGCCGCCAAGGCAGCGCCGCCCGCGGCCCGCCCGGCACCTCGCGCGGCGCCCGGCACGGACGCGGCCCGAAGCGCTCCGCGCGAACGCGCGCCGGACAGCGAGGCCCCGGCACCAGCGAGCCCGGCCGCGCCGCCGGCGCCGGCGATCGCTGCCGCGCCGCAGGCTCCCGCTGACGCAGCCATCGCAGAAGCCGCACCATCGGCGCCCGCGCCTTCCGCGCCGTCAACCTATGCTCGCAAGGCTGCCCCCGCGATGGCTTCGCGCGCACCGGCGGCGGCGTCCGCCCTGACCGTCTCGACCCATGACGATCCCGCGGCCGTCGCGACCCGCCTGGGCACGGCAGCGCCGCTCAGGCTGTGGGCAGCCGAGCCCGACCATGTGGAGATCCGGGAATGGACGCAACGGCTGTGGCAGGCGATGCCGGCGGGACAGCGCCCGCCGGTGCCGGTTGCGGTGCAGGCCGACCCGACCCTGGCGCCAGGCCAGGTGCGGATCGAGCTGCGTGGAGAGTTGCCGACAGGCACGCCGCAATGAGCGCGCCGTGGCGTGGTGGTCAGCGCGTGGTGAACGACCAGCTCAGGTCCACCGGCTGCGCGCCGAGCCGGCCCGTGACCCGCACGGTATAGCGCTGCTGGCTGGCCAGCGGCGCCACCGGCGTGCACACCGCCAGGCCGCGCGCCGCGCTGCTCAGGCCCGAGGAACGGCTGTCGACCTTGATGCAGTCGACATTCGCGCCTTGCGCATCGGTAATGGCGAAGTTGTCGGCATCGAACTGCAGCGAGGTGTTGATCGCCTGCAGCGACACCGGGTAACCCATGGTGCGGCTTTCATAGCCCGGCGCCGGATTGGGGCTCTCGGTGTTGACCCAGTTCACCGGCACGTCGCTCTGTCCATCGAACGGATAGGCCACCATCTGGTTGTCGCTGCCGCCCTTGACCCGGTCGGCAAGGTCGACGGTCTGGTAGTAGCTGGCCGAGGTGCCGCTGCCGTTGGCGCCCACGCGCTCGGCAAAGCCGCTGCCGGCCGAGCCATAGCTGCCCAGCAGCGCGGCGCGGTGGAACGGCGCGTCGACCAGGTCCGACACCAGTGCGTCCTTGGGCGACATCGACAGCTGCGCGTTGGCCACCGAGGTCCAGCGATTGGCGCCGGCCACCACTTCGGCGGTGGCATCGGTCGGATAGGCGGCCTGGATGCGCTCGTGGGCGGTAGCGCCGGTGTAGCCCGGATTGCCGCTGCTTTCGTCGTGCGTCAGCGTGGCGTTGGCCAGCATGTAGTCGGTATGCGCCTGCGCGGCGGCATTGAGCGGATCGCGCGCCGCCAGCGGCGGCAGGCCCACCTGCTCGCGGCGATAGTTGGCGTAGCACAGGCCGGCGCTGCGCGGCTCCTCCAGTACGCGGTAGTTGCTCACCGCGCCGCCGCGCGCCGGCAGCAGCGAGATGCCGCTGCCCGGCGCGGCGGCGGGAGCGGGACCGCTGACGGTGTAGCAGGCCCCGGCCGTGGTAGTGGTGGTGGCGCCGGTCGGGGAGGTCGGGGATGGCGACGTGGCTGCACCCTGGCCGCCAGCAGGCGCGCTGGCCTGTGCACCGGCCGGGGCCGACCCGCCAGGCGCGGCACCGGAGGTCGTGCCACCGTCGCCGCCATCGCCGCCGCCGCAGGCGGCCAGCGCCAGCGCCGCGGCGGTACAGAGCGTGGTCAGGGCCAGCGTGGTGTGCCGCGCGCGGCGCGGCGGCATGGAAGGGCAATCGGCAGGCAAGCGTTTCCCAATCATCGGTCTGAGTCGTCGTGGTGGAGTTCGGCGGATTGTTCTGCCCGGGGTCTGCCCGGGGGATCCGCGAGCGCGGACGGCCGGCGCGACAACCATCGCGGGCACCGTGCAGCACGGGCTCGCGCTGGCTCTGCCGGGGGCAGAAAGACCGGACGATGGTATGGGCCGGGACAGCGAGGGTCTAGCCCGCGAACAATTGCTTACGTGTGACCCGCGCGCGCCGCACCTGAATGGAATTCGAACGGAATACGAGCTGCGGCAGGGTTGCGGTCGAACGCCGTCAGCCCGCCACGGCCACGTCGGCCATGCCGCTGCCGAGCGAGGCCATCACCGCCATCAGCTGCTCGCGCAGCCAGCGATTGGCGCCGTCATTCTCGCCGCCCGCGTGCCAGTACAGGTGCAGCTCCAGCGACGGCACCTTGAACGGCAGCGACAGCAGCCGGTTGGCATAGGGCTCGTTGGCGATGCGCGCATAGCGCAACGGCAGCGTGGCCAGCAGGTCGGTGCAGCTGACCACGCGGCACGCCGCGGCGTAGTGCTGGCAGCGCAGCCGCACGCGCCGCGTCAGGCCCATGCGATGCAAGGCCTGGTCCTCCAGGCCGGCGCCGCGGCGGCGCGACGACACATGGACGTGCTCGGCCGCGAGGTAGCGCTCCAGCGTCAGCTCTTTCTTCACCAGCGGATGGTCGCGCCGTGCCAGCACCACCATCGGGTCGGCCATGAACGGCGCATGGTGGATCGCCGGCGACACCGGCAGCAGGATGTCGAGCGCGGCGTCGAGCGTGCCGGCCAGCAGTTCCGATTCCATCTCGCGCCGGTCGAAGCGGATCGCGGCAATCTCCACCTGCGGCGCCACCGCCGTGACGCGGCTCATCAGCGGCGGCAACAGCGTCGACTCGAGCGCGTCGCGCATGCCGATGGTGAAGCGGCGCACGGTGTTGGTGGGATCGAAGTGCGGCGTGTCCTGCAGCGTGCGCGCGAACGACTGCAGCGCGCTGCGCACCTCGGCCGCCAGCGAGCGGGCCAGCGGCGTGGGCGCCATGCCCTGCCCGCGCCGCTCGAACAGCGGATCGTCGAACAGCGTGCGCAGCCGTCCCAGCGCGTGGCTGACCGCCGGCTGCGTCAGGTTGAGCTGGCGCGCGGCCGCGGTGATGCTGCCTTCGCTGTAGATGGCGTCGAACACGACAAAGAGGTTGAGGTCGATGCGGGAGAGCTGCATGCTGGTGATTCTGGCACGGAATGCAGGGAATTGATACTGGCAAATCCAGAAAATTCATTTTTCTAATTACACGCTTTCAGATAGAGTGCATTGCATCGGCAAGGGTAGTTACCCCGAGAGCCCGAAGACCCAGCCAACCGGCGCCGGCGGCCGCCCGCGCCCACCGATCCCGTAGCGAGGAGACCACATGGATTTCGAGTACAGCCCGAAGGTCAAGGAGATGCAGGCCAAGCTGCTGGCCTTCTTCGACCAGCACATCTATCCGAACGAAAAGCGCTTCGCCGAGGAGATCGACGCCAATCGCCGCGCCGGCAATGCCTGGATTCCGACCAGGGTGATCGAGGAACTGAAGCCGCTGGCGCGCGAAGCCGGCCTGTGGAACCTGTTCCTGCCGCGTTCGCCGCGCGCGCCGCAGGGCCTGTCGAACCTGGAATACGCCACCCTGTGCGAGATCATGGGACGGGTGCCCTGGTCGGCCGAGGTGTTCAACTGCGCGGCCCCCGACACCGGCAACATGGAGACGCTGGAGCGCTACGCGTCGGAAGAGCTGAAGGACCAGTGGCTGGAGCCGCTGCTGGCCGGCGAGATCCGCTCCGCCTTCCTGATGACCGAGCCGGCGGTGGCCTCGTCGGACGCGACCAATATCGAATGCCGCATTGAGCGCGATGGCGACCACTACGTGATCAACGGCACCAAGTGGTGGTCGTCGGGCGCCGGCGACCCGCGCTGCAAGGTCTATATCGTGATGGGCAAGACCGATCCCGAGGCCGGCCGCCATGAGCAGCAATCGATGGTGGTGGTGCCGGCCGATACCCCGGGCATCACCATCAAGCGCTTCCTGCCGGTGTTCGGCTACGACGACGCGCCGCACGGCCATATGGAGATCGAGCTGAAGAACGTGCGCGTGCCGGTCTCGAACATCCTGCTGGGCGAAGGCCGCGGCTTCGAGATCGCGCAGGGCCGCCTCGGCCCTGGCCGCATCCACCACTGCATGCGCAGCATCGGCGTGGCCGAGCGCGCGCTGGAACTGCTGTGCAAGCGCGCGCTGTCGCGGGTGGCATTCGGCAAGCCGGTGTCGGCCCAGGGCGTGACGCAGGAGCGCATCGCCGAGGCCCGTTGCGAGATCGAGATGGCGCGCCTGCTGACGCTGAAGGCCGCATACATGATGGACACGGTCGGCAACAAGGTGGCCAAGGCCGAGATCGCCATGATCAAGGTGGTGGCCCCCAACGTGGCGCTGAAGGTGATCGACTGGGCCATCCAGGTCCACGGCGCCGCCGGCGTTTCCAGCGACTTCCCGCTGGCCAACTGGTGGGCGCACCAGCGCACGCTGCGCCTGGCCGACGGTCCGGACGAGGTGCACCGCAACGCCATCGCCAAGCTGGAACTGGCCAAGCACATGAACGTCAACCCGGACACCATCAAGATGCCGGTGGCGCGCGGTTTCTGAGCGTCCCGGAGCACCCGGTAGCGCCAGCGGGGCCCGCCCCTGCCGGCATTGTGGAAAACGCGCAGCCGGCCTGCGCGTTTTTTTCTTCTGTGCTTAAATCGCGCGGTTCGCCACGTCGGTGGTCGATGTGGCCGTTCCCATGAATGCAGCCAGGAGATCCCTGCAATGATCGACGTCTACACCTGGGCCACGCCCAATGGCCACAAGGTCCACATCATGCTGGAGGAGTGCGGACTGGAATACCAGGTCCACCCGATCAATATCGGCGCCGGCGACCAGTTCGGCGACGACTTCCTGAAGATCAGCCCCAACAACAAGATTCCCGCCATCGTCGACCCGGACGGACCCGATGGCAAGCCGATCTCGCTGTTCGAATCGGGCGCGATCCTGCTTTACCTGGCCGGCAAGACCGGCAGGTTCCTGCCCGAGGACGTGCGCGGCAAGTACGAGACGCTGCAGTGGCTGATGTTCCAGATGGGCGGCGTGGGTCCGATGCTGGGCCAGGCGCACCACTTCCGCATCTATGCGCCCGAGCAGATCGAGTACGCGGTCAACCGCTACACCAACGAGGCGAAGCGCCTGTACGGCGTGATCGACACGCAGCTGTCGAAGCACGAATGGCTGGCCGGCGAGCAGTACACCATCGCCGATATCGCCACCTTCCCGTGGCTGCGCAGCTGGCAGAACCAGGGCGTGGACCTGGACGACTACCCGCACCTGAAGCGCTGGTTCAACCAGATCGCCGAGCGTCCCGCGGTCAAGCGCGGCGTCGAGGTGCTGGCCAGCGCGCGCAAGGCGCTGCAGGACGACAAGGCGCGCGAAGTGCTGTTCGGCGCCACGCAGTACAAGCGCCACTGAAGACCGCGCCGCGGCCGGCGGCAGCGCGGCTTGCGCAGGGCGCCGGTCCGCGGCCACGCCCGCCAAAGCCACGCCCGCCGTCAGGCCAGCGCCAGCGCCGCGCGCGCCACGGCGTGGCCGTCCGCGCGCCGGCCGCCGCGGGCGTCCGCGCCATCGTGCGGCGCATCGCCCGCGCCGAAGCAGCACAGCAGGCCGGTGCCCGGCACCAGCACGTCGAGCCGGCATGACTCGTGCGCGTCCGGCGCGTAGAGCGCGCCGGGCTGCAGGAAGGCCATGTCGCCGCCGCTGCGCACCAGCGCGCCATGCCAGTGCAGGGCCAGCGCGCCCCGGTAACACAGCGCCCAGCGCAGGCCGCGCGCCTGCAGGTGCCGGCCCCAGTCATCCACCGCGCCATCCAGCTGGACAAACTCCGGGCGCATGCCCTGCTGCGCCTGCCATTGATCCGCTTCCGACACGTCCGCCAGCGCATGCGGCGCGGCCAGGCCATCGGCATCGGCCCCGGCATTGACGGGGGCAATGGCACCCAGCGCGCACTGCCACGCGCCCGCGGGCATCGCCACGGCACGCGAGGACCCGGCCGGGCCTTGCGGCACCGCGCGCACCAGGATGGTGTCGGCGACCGCCTGCACCCGCATCGGCACGCCGGGCGCGGGCGCGAACAATTCGCCGCCGCCGACCAGCAAGCTGCCGCGGCCGGGCGAAGACAGGCGCAGGCCACCGCGCAGGCAACCCCACCATTCATGGCAATCCGCTGAAAATTCGGGCTGGCGCTCGCCGGCGCAGAGGAAGACGTAGTCGCAGGTACAGCCGAGACCGGCAGCGGCGGCAAGCAGGCGTGGCTGGAATCCGGGAAGGAAATCCGACGGCGCGTGGCGGTCGGCATCGATGGCGCGCATGCGCGCCTCGAACAGCGTGAAGATCTGCATGGCAATCCCCCTGCAGGGCGACAGGCGTGCTGCGCCTGTCCGCGCAGCCGGCGCACGCGTGGCAGCGTGACGCGCGGTCTTGCGCAATAACCCGTCTGGCGCGGCGCTGCGATGCAGGCCACCCGGTTGATGCCATCGTGCCGCGCCAATGCCTGGCGCGCCCCTCAATTTGCGGATCGGACACCGATAGTGAGGATGAGGATAAGTTGTCGTGGCCTCAAGGTCAAACCCTTAGCCTCAGACCACTCCGAACTTTTGTTGACCCCATGACCTCTCGAAATCTCAGACTTTTCGGATTGCATCTCGCCTGGCTACGCAAGCAACGAGGCTGGTCCCAGGAGACGCTTTCGCTCGAAAGCGGACTGTCGCGCTCGTACCTGAGCGGCATTGAAAGCGGCAAGCGCAACCTGGCGCTGGCCAACATCTGCAGGCTGGCCGAGACCCTCGCCGTGCCCACCGCCGAGATGCTCGACTTCAGCCGCCACGACGCCAGCCAGCTGCAGGTCGAGCAATCGCGCGCGCCGTTCGGCAACCGCCAGCGCGCGGCAATCGAGGCCACCATGCACCACATGGCCGAGCTGACCGAGCCCGAGCTGAACCTGGTCGCCGCGGTGGCGCGGGCGCTGGCGGGCAAGGGCAGCTTCCGCCCGGCGCTCGGCCACGGCGGCTCCGGCACCAGGCCGGCACCCGATGCCGACGCGCCCCCGGAAGGCTAGAGCCCCAGCATGCCCTGCCGTTCGATGAAGCCGATCACCTGGTCCAGCCCCTGTCCGGACTTGACGCTGCCCATCACGAACGGCCGGCTGCCACGCATCTTGCGCGCATCGCTTTCCATCACCGGCAGCGATGCGCCCACATACGGCGCCAGGTCGGTCTTGTTGATCACCAGCAGGTCGGACTTGGTGATGCCCGGCCCGCCCTTCCTCGGAATCTTCTCGCCCCCGGCGACGTCGATCACGTAGATCGTAAGATCAGAAAGTTCTGGGCTGAAGGTCGCGGCCAGGTTGTCGCCGCCGGACTCTATGAAGACCACGTCGGCATCCGGGAAGCGCGCCAGCATGCGATCGACCGCTTCCAGATTGATCGATGCGTCCTCGCGGATCGCGGTGTGCGGGCAGCCGCCGGTTTCCACGCCCAGGATGCGCTCGGCCGGCAGCGCGCCGGAGATCGTCAGCAGGCGCTGGTCTTCCTTGGTGTAAATGTCGTTGGTGATCGCGACCAGGTCATAACGGTCGCGCATCGCCTTGCACAGCATTTCCAGCAAGGTGGTCTTGCCGGAGCCGACGGGGCCGCCGACGCCGACGCGCAGCGGAGGGTTCTTCTTGGTACGGGCGTGAGTCATGGTGCGGTATCGGTTCAGGATCGGAACAGCCGGGAGTACTGCGTTTCGTGGCGTGCGCACAGCAGTCCCAGCATCGGGGAAAACGTCGACAGTTGCGGCGGCGTGGCTTCGGCGCGGCGGCCGGCTTCATCAACGGTATCGAGCACGGCGCCATGCAGTCGGCGCAGCATGTGCTGCCCCGCCACCTGCCCCAGCGGCACCGCCTTGATCGCCGCGGCCACCTGGTTCTCGGCCCAGTTGAAGCAGTAGGCCGCCAGGCCGTCGCGCGCACCGATCTGCAGCGCCACGCAGGCGGCGGTGAACGCGGTCGGCAGGCATACCGGCGACAGCGCGGCCAGCGCGTCGCGCAACGCCGGCGTGCCCCACTCCATCTGCGCGATCAGGCGGGCCAGCGACCAGCCCATCTGCTCGGTCTCCAGCCGCAGCTCGGAGGTCTCTCGGGTGGCGTGGAACCAGTCGTTCCAGGCCCGCACCTGCGCGGCGTCGCCCGCCTGCCAGTGGCGATGCTGCAGCAGCCACAACGGCGCCTCGCATTGCGCCTGGACATGCCGCAGGTTGTCGCGGATCCAGCGCTCGGCGGTCGGGGCGTCATGCACGACGCCGCATTCGATGGCAGCTTCGAGGCCTTGCGAATAGCTGAAGCCGCCGATGGGCAGCGATGGCGAGGCGAGGTGGAGCAGTGAGATGAGCTGGTGGAGATGGGTCATCACACGACGCTTTGCTTTGCGATGGTTCGCTCCCCTCGCCCGCTTGCGGGAGAGGGGTCGGGGGAGAGGGCCGGAGCATCCACGAGCCCCGACTCCAACAACACCTCGCGTATTGTTTCTAGTACTGCCACCGTATTTCCCAATACATCATGGTTCCAAAACCGCAACACACCATATCCCTCGCGATGGAACCAGGCATCTCTTGTCGCATCAGCCTCAGAGCCATGCTGGCCGCCATCCACTTCGATGACCAGTTTGAACGCGATGCAGACGAAATCCGCGACATAAGGCCCGCACTGCTGTTGACGCTTGAATTTCAACCCCAGAAATCGGTGGGCACGGAAGTGGTACCAAAGACGTTGCTCCGCCTTGGTCTGGTTGGAGCGGAGCATGCGGACGAATGTCGGTGCTGGCAGGCGCTGGCCCTCTCCCCCATCCCCTCTCCCGCAAGCGGGAGAGGGGAGCGCGGTGTCGGTATTGGTAACGTTCTCAGCCAGATTCACAATCGCGCCCTGATGTCTTAAGCATTAGCCGGAATCAATGCTTACGCACGCAGTCTGCATCGTCAACATGATCCATATCGCCATGATCATGCCCATGCCCATGCCCATGCCCATGCCCATGCCCATGCCCATGATGCTCATGAAACACCGCCTGCGCCGCCGCATAATCCTCCGCGAAGGTCGCGTCGTGCCCGTGCTTGTGCCCGCCGCCATAGGCGCCCGCCTCCGGCTCGAACGGCAGTTCGGCGCGGTTCGCCTGCACGCCCAGCCGCCGCAGCATGTCGGCCAGCACCGCGTCATATTCGAGCCGCAGGTAGTCGCGCCCGATCTCCACCGGCGTGTGGCGGTTGCCGAGGTGGTAGGCCGCGCGCATCAGCGCGTGCGGGTCTTGTGCGCGCCCTTCCAGCACGGACTCGGCGGCGGCCTGGACCTCGATGAAACTGCCGTCCTCCGCCACCAGCAGGTCGCCGCCGCGCAGCACGGTGCCGCGCGGCAGGAACAGCGCGGCGTCGGTGCCGTTGTCGAGCACGGCGCGCAGGCGGCTCTTGCTGCGGTCGGCGAACGGCAGCACCAGCTTGGGGGCGCGGCGCACCAGCACGCTGGCGATGCCGTGCGGCGCGGTCAGGTGTTTATCGATCTTCAGCATGGCGATTCCGCACCCATCAAAACAGGAAATAGCGCTGCGCCATCGGCAGCTCGGTGGCGGGCTCGCAGGTCAGCAGCTTGCCGTCGGCAACCACCTGGTAGGTCTCGGGATCGACCGTGACGTGCGGTTGCCAGTCGTTGTGGATCATGTCGCGCTTGCTGACGGTGCGGGTGCCGCGGACCGCGGCCAGGGTCTTGGCCAGTCCGTAGCGTTCACCGATGCCAGCCGCCAGCGCCGCCTGCGAGACGAAGGTCAGCGAGGAACGATGCAGCGCGCCGCCGGCCGCGGCAAACATGGGACGGTAGTGCACCGGCTGCGGCGTCGGGATCGAGGCATTGGGATCGCCCATCGCGGCCGCGGCGATCATGCCGCCCTTCAGGATCAGGCTGGGCTTGACGCCGAAGAACGCGGGCCGCCACAGCACCAGGTCGGCCCACTTGCCGACCTCGACCGAACCTACCTCATGCGCGATGCCATGGGTCAGCGCCGGGTTGATGGTGTACTTGGCAACATAGCGCCGGACGCGGAAGTTGTCGTGCCCACCACGCGCATCGTGCGGATCGCCGGGCAGCTTGCCGCGCTGAGCCGCCATCTTGTGCGCGGTCTGCCAGGTTCGGATGATCACTTCGCCGACGCGCCCCATCGCCTGCGAATCGCTCGAGATCATCGAGAACGCGCCGAGGTCGTGCAGGATGTCCTCGGCGGCGATGGTCTCGCGGCGGATGCGGCTTTCGGCGAAAGCAATGTCCTCGGCGATCGACGGGTCCAGGTGGTGGCACACCATCAGCATGTCGAGATGCTCGTCCAGCGTGTTGATGGTGTACGGGCGCGTCGGGTTGGTCGACGAGGGCAGCACGTTGGCCTCGCCGCACACCTTGATGATGTCCGGCGCATGGCCGCCGCCCGCGCCCTCGGTGTGGTAGGTATGGATGGTGCGGCCCTTGAACGCGGTGATGGTGGCCTCGACGAAGCCGGCCTCGTTGAGCGTATCGGTGTGGATCGCCACCTGGGTGTCGGTCTCGTCCGCCACCGACAGGCAGGTGTCGATCGCCGCCGGCGTGGTGCCCCAGTCCTCATGCAGCTTCAGGCCGATGGCGCCGGCTTGCACCTGCTCCAGGATCGGCCCCGGCTGGCTGGCGTTGCCCTTGCCCAGCAGGCCGATATTCATCGGATAGGCGTCGGCCGCCTGCAGCATGCGCTCCATGTACCACGGCCCCGGCGTCACGGTGGTGGCGAAGGTGCCGGTGGCGGGCCCGGTGCCGCCGCCGATCATGGTGGTGACGCCGCTCATCAGCGCCTCGTCGATCTGCTGCGGGCAGATGAAGTGGATATGGCTGTCGATGCCGCCGGCGGTGACGATCATGCCCTCGGCCGCGATCACTTCGGTGCCGGGGCCGACCACGATGGTGACGCCGGGCTGGATGTCGGGATTGCCGGCCTTGCCGATCGCCGCGATGCGCCCGTGCTTGAGCCCGATATCGGCCTTGACGATGCCCCAGTGGTCGACGATCAGCGCATTGGTGATCACGGTGTCGACGCAGTCCTGGGCCATGCGCTGGCTCTGCCCCATGCCGTCGCGGATCACCTTGCCGCCGCCGAACTTGACTTCCTCGCCGTAGATAGTGAAGTCCTTCTCGACTTCGATGATCAGCCCGGTGTCGGCCAGCCTCAGGCGGTCGCCGGTGGTGGGGCCGAACATTTCGGCATAGGCCTGCCTGGAGATCGATGCCATCACAGCGCTCCCATGATCTTGCCGTTGAAGCCGTAGACGATGCGGTCGCCCGCCAGCGCCACCAGTTCCACGGTGCGGGTCTGCCCGGGCTCGAACCGCACCGCGGTGCCCGCGGCGATGTTCAGGCGAAAGCCGCGCGCGGCCTCGCGCTCGAACGACAGCGCCGCGTTGGTTTCGTAGAAGTGGAAGTGCGAGCCGACCTGGATCGGCCGGTCGCCGGTATTGGCCACGGTCACGCTGACGGTGGCGCGGCCGACATTGAGTGCTATCTCGCCGTCGGCGGGCATCAGTTCACCGGGGATCATGGCGGTTCTCCTCAGGCCACCAGCAGGCCGGCGCCGTACAGCGCCACGCCCGCGCCGGCCGCGCGCGCCAGCCAGCCGGCGCGGCGGCGCAGCAGCGTGCCGGCGCCGATGCCCAGCAGGTGCAGCGCCATGGTGGCCGCGGCGAACCCGCCGACATAGGCCAGCACCGCCGGCAGCGCGCCCGCGCTGGCGGGCAGTTCCGCGCCATGCGCATAGCCGTGGAACACGGCAAAGCCGCCCACCAGCAGCGTGCCGGCCCACGCCGGCAGCCTGGCGCGCAGCGCCAGCAGCAGCCCGAGCACCAGCAGCGAAGCCGCGATCATCGGCTCCACCGCCGGCAGCGCCATGCCGGCGAGGCCGAGCGCGGCGCCCACCAGCATCAAGCCCACGAAGGCCAGCGGCAGGCGCAACGTATCGGCGGCGGAACGCGCCACCAGTGCGCTCCATACCCCCACCGCGGCCATCGCCAGCAGGTGGTCGGCGCCGGTGAACGGATGCGCCAGGCCGGCCCACAGGCTGGCGCCGACGGTGGCGGCATCGTGGCCGGGATGCGCCAGCGCGGCGCCGGCGGCAACGGTCAGGGAAGCGCCCAGGGCAAGGCGCAGGCAAGCGGTACGGGTCATCGCGGTCATTGGCGTGGCGGGTTGTTGGTTCGGTGATCGATGCGTTTCAGACAATGGGATGGTGGACGGTGACCAGCTTGGTGCCGTCCGGGAAGGTAGCCTCGACCTGGATCTCAGGGATCATCTCCGCGATGCCGTCCATCACATCGTCGCGCGTCAGTACCGTGGTGCCTTCGTGCATCAACTCCGCCACGGTGCGGCCGTCGCGGGCGCCTTCCATGATGGCGGCGGTGATCAGCGCCACCGCTTCCGGGTAGTTCAGCTTCAGCCCGCGGGCCTTGCGCCGCTCGGCCAGCAGCGCGGCGGTGAAGATCAGCAGCTTGTCTTTCTCTCGCGGCGTCAGTTCCATCTCTCTTCCTGTTTGATGTTCGGTTGCGTAGTGACGGGTTACGTCGCCCACAGCCGCAGCGGTTGCGCCGCGACGCCATGGAGCGGCATGCGCAGCGCCTGCCAGGTGTCGGTCATGACCTGGCGCACCGCTTCCATGTGCCGGCCCAGCACGCGCAGCAGCAGCATCGACTGACCGTTGGCGGCGAGGCAGGTCACGCCGGCGCGCAACGCCGGCGTATAGGGCAGCCGCTCGGCCAGCGCTTCGGCAAGGTCTTGCGTGGCGCCTGCACCGACGGCCCACAGCGTGCCAAGCACGTTCAGCCCGTCCAGCCCGGGCACGGCATGGCGCAGCGGCGATGCCGCCTCGATCTGCGCTTGCTCGATCCACAGCGCGCGCTCGCCGGCGCCGATGCGCGTATCCAGCCACAGCGCGCCGCGCGCCCACTGCTCGCCCGATGCTTGCCTGCCGAGCACCACGGCATCCCAGCCGATCGCGCTGCCGCCCGGCGCGACCTCGAGCTCGGTGGCAATCCGCGCGCGCGCGTCGTCGAAGACGATGTTCTCCTGCGGCAACCAGTCCAGCCGCGCGCCCTCTCCCACCGCCAGCCGCACCCGCTGGGCCGCGTCGCGGCCGAGCGACTTGTACCACTTGGTGGCGCCCGGCGTGGCCAGCACCGCATGCGCGCCGGCCTCCACCGTCACGTCGATCTCGAGGCTGTCGCCACCGGCGACGCCGGCCGGCGGATGCAGGATCACCGCGTGGCAGATGCCCCCTTCCGGGTACAGCGCCTTCTGCACCAGCAGCGGGCCCCGGTGGCGCCGCCCGGTCAGCACGGTGCGCTCGCCGCGCCGCGCAAAGCGCAGCTCCAGCGTGGCCTGCCAGGCCGCCGGCATGGCGAGGGACGAAGGGAAATCGGGATGGCGCATTGCGGGGGAATCGAACTTGCGTGCGGGCTATACGGCGATCAGCTCGCGCACGCCGTCCCGCTCCATGCCGGCGCCGGCGCCGCGCGCCACCACTTCGCCGCGGCTCATCACCACATAGTGGTCGGCAATATGCCGCGCGAATTCGTAGTACTGCTCGACCAGCAGCACCGTCATGCCAAATTCGTCGACCAGCAGCCGCAACGCGCGGCCGATGTCCTGGATGATCGAGGGCTGGATGCCTTCGGTGGGTTCGTCCAGGATCAGCAGGCCCGGCTCGCTCATCAGCGCGCGCCCGATCGCCAGTTGCTGCTGCTGGCCGCCGGACAGGTCGCCGCCGCGGCGCAGCCGCATGGTGCGCAGCACCGGGAACAACTGGTAGATGCGTTCCGGCACGCCCGCGGGCCGCGCGCGGCTGGCGGCGCCGATCAGCAGGTTCTCCTCGACCGTCAGCCGGGGGAAAATCTCGCGCCCCTGCGGCACATAGGCCAGGCCGGCCGCGACGCGTTCGTACGGCGCCTTCTTTTCCAGCGGCTTGCCGTCCCAGTGGATGCTGCCGCTGCGCGTCGGCACCACGCCCATCAGGCATTTCAGCAGCGTGCTCTTGCCGACGCCGTTGCGGCCGAGCAGCGTGGTCAGCTTGCCGGCCGGCACCTCGAAGCTGACGTTGCGCAGGATATGGCTGCCGCCATAGTACTGGTTCAGTGCATTGACCTGCAGCATGCCTATCTCCCCAGGTAGGATTCGATCACGCGTTCGTCGCGCTTGACGCTGTCGAGCGTGCCTTCGGCCAGCACGCTGCCCTCGGCCAGCACCGTGACCTTGCCGGCCGCGCCCGCCAGCGCGGCGACGAACTCCATGTCGTGCTCCACCACCATCATCGAGCAGCTGCCGCGCAGGCCGTTGAGCAGGCTGGCGAGCTGCATGGTCTCTTCATCGGTCATGCCGGCCACGGGCTCGTCGAGCAGCAGCAACTGTGGCTGCTGCATCAGCAGCATGCCGATCTCCAGCCGCTGCTTCTGCCCGTGCGACAGCAGCCCGGCGGGCCGGTAGGCCTCGGCCTCGAGGCCGGTCAGCGCCAGCGTCTGCTCGATGCGGCGATGCCCGGCCGCGGTCAGCCGCGCGCGCAACGACGACCACCAGCGCTTGTCGGCCTGCATCGCCAGCTCCAGGTTTTCCCACACCGCGTGCTGCTCGAACACGGTGGGCTTCTGGAACTTGCGGCCGATGCCGACCTGCGCGATGCGCGGCTCGGTCATCCGCATCAGGTCGATGGTCTGGCCCAGGAACACGCGCCCGCTGACATTGGCGTTGCGCGGCCCGGTCTTGCCGGTGATGACATCCATCATGGTGGTCTTGCCGGCGCCGTTGGGGCCTATCACGCAGCGCAGCTCGCCGTGGTCGATCGACAGGTTCAGCTGGTTCAGCGCGCGGAAGCCGTCGAACCGCACGGTGACGTCCTCGAGGTAAAGGATCGGGCCGTGCGACACGTCGATGGTGCCCGGCTCGACGATGCGGCCCAGGCCGGTGGCGTCGCCGCTTTCGGCCTGGCCGTGTTCGAGTGCGGCGTTCATGCTTCGCCTCCGCTGCGGCCGGCAACCGCCGGCGTGGCCACCGGCTCCTGCGTGGCGGGGTTCGCGCGGCGCTCGCGCCAGCGCTGCCACAGGCCGGTCACGCCGTCGGGCAGGTACAGCGTCACCAGCACGAACATCGCGCCCAGCAGGAACAGCCAGTATTCGGCGAAGTGCGCGGTGAACAGCGTCTTGGCGCCATTGACCAGGAACGCGCCGATCACCGGCCCGACCAGCGTGCCGCGCCCGCCCACGGCCACCCACACCGCCATCTCGATCGAATTGCCGGGCGACATCTCGCCCGGGTTGATGATGCCGACCTGCGGCACGTAGAGCGCGCCGGCGATGCCGCACAGCACCGCCGAGAAGGTCCACACGAACAGCTTGTAGCCGAGCGGGTTGTAGCCCGAGAACATCACGCGCATCTCGGCATCGCGCACCGCCGTGACCACCCGGCCAAGCTTCGAGGTGACGATGTAGCGGCAGGCGATGAAGCCCGCCAGCAGTGCCAGGAAGGTCAGCACGAACAGCGCCGTGCGCGTCTGCGGCGCGGCGATGGCAAAGCCGGCGATGCGCTTGAAGTCGGTAAAGCCGTTGTTGCCGCCGAAGCCGGTCTCGTTGCGGAAGAACAGCAGCATCGCCGCATAGGTCATCGCCTGCGTGATGATCGACAGGTACACGCCCTTGATGCGCGAGCGGAAGGCAAAGAAGCCGAACAACCACGCCAGCACGCCCGGCACCAGCACCACCAGCAGCAGCGCATAGCCGAGATGATCGGTGCCGTGCCAGAACCACGGCAGCTCCTTCCAGTCGAGGAACACCATGAAGTCCGGCAGGTCGCTCTGGTATACGCCTTCGCGCCCGATCGAACGCATCAGGTACATGCCCATGGCATAGCCGCCCAGCGCGAAGAACAGCCCATGGCCGAGGCTGAGGATGCCACAGTAGCCCCACACCAGGTCGAGCGCGATCGCCGCCAGCGCGAAGCACATGATCTTGCCGACCAGCGTCAGCGCATACGCCGACAGGTGCAGTGGATGGCCTTCCGGCAGCAGCAGCGCGCACACCGGCACGCCGATGCCGACGCTTGCCGTCAGCGCCAGCAGCGCGATCCAGCCGCGCGGCGAGAACAGCGACTGGCGTTCGGGCACGGCCAGCCGGAACGGTGCCGCGGAAGAGTTCGGTTGGAATCGCTGCATCATGCCTCCGCGCTGCGCCCCTTGAGCGCGAACAGTCCCTGCGGCCGCTTCTGGATAAACAGCACGATCAGCACCAGGACCAGGATCTTGGCCAGCACCGCGCCATAGAAGGGTTCGATGAACTTGTTGAGGATGCCCAGCCCGAAGGCACCGACGATGGTGCCGGCCAGCTGCCCCACCCCGCCCAGCACCACCACCATGAACGAATCGATGATGTAGGCCTGGCCCAGGTCGGGACCGACATTGCCGATCTGCGACAGCGCGCAGCCGCCGAGCCCGGCGATGCCGGCGCCGAAGGCAAAGGCATAGCTGTCGACCTGCCAGGTGCGCACGCCCACGCACGCGGCCATGGTGCGGTTCTGCGTGGTGGCGCGCACGAACAGGCCCAGCCGGGTGCGGTTGAGCACCGCCCATGCGATGGCCACCACCGCCAGCGCGAACAGCACGATGACGATGCGGTTGTAGGGAATTACCAGCCCCGGCATCCACTCGATGCCGCCGCTCATCCATCCGGGGTTGGACACTTCGACGTTCTGCGCACCGAACAGCGTGCGCACCGCCTGCATCAGCAGCAGGCTCACGCCGAAGGTGGCCAGCAGCGTTTCCAGCGGACGCCCGTACAGGTGGCGCAGCACCAGCCGCTCCAGCACGAAGCCCACCATCGCGGCAGCCAGGAACGAAGCTGGCAGCGCCGCGGGCAGATACCAGTCGAGCGCGCCCGGCGCATAGGCGCGGAACAGCGACTGCACCACGTAGGTGGCATAGGCGCCGATCATCAGGAATTCGCCGTGCGCCATGTTGATCACGCCGATCAGGCCATAGGTGATGGCGAGTCCTAGCGCGGCCAGCAGCAGCACGCTGCCCAGGCTCAGCCCGGCGAACAGGTTGCCGATCACTTCGGCGCGGCGCTGGTCGCGCTGCAGCGTGTCCAGCGCCCGCTGCGCGGCCAGCCGCACGCTGCCGTCGGGCTCGCGGTAGCGGCCGGCGCTGTCGCGCTCCACCAGCGGCGCCAGTTTCTGGCGGCTCTGGGGGTTGCTGTCGCGGCCCAGGATGCGGATGGCTTCGAGGCGCGCCTCGCGGGTGGTGGCATCGGGCGCATCGGCCAGCACCAGGTTGGCCCAGATCACGTCCAGGCTGGCGCGCAGGCCGGCATCGGCCTCGGCCTTGCGCGCGGCTTCCACCGCCGCCAGCGACGCGCTTTCCGGCTGCTCGCGCAGCGTGGCCACCGCCTGCGCGCGCACCCCGATGTCGGGCGACTGCAGCAGCAGGCTGCTGGCGGCGCTGTCGATCAGCGCGCGCAGGCTGTTGTTCAGGGTCAGCGACTCGAGTTCGTCGGCCTTGACCGAAACCGGCTTGCCGGTGATCGCATCGACCAGCTTGTCGCCGTCCTGGCGCACCATGCCGACCGACGGCGCGTATTGCAGGGTGTCGTCCTGCAGCGCCTGCAGGATCGGGCCGGCTGCGGCGGGCGCTGCCTTGGCCAGGGCTGACAGCGCGGCGGTCTTGGCGTCGAAGTCGTCTTCGGCCAGCGGCTTGAGGTCGGCCTGCGTCAGTGCCGTGGCCCAGGGCGCCGAGGCCAGCAGCAGCGCTGCCAGCAGGGCGCGCAGCCAGGGCACGACTCGAACGGATAAGGGATTGCGCATAGGGCTGGCGATTGCGAGAGTGTTGGCAAACTGAGTGCACACTCCCCTCTCCCGCGCGCGGGAGAGGGGTCGGGGGATAGGGCCGGCATCTATGACGAAGTGAGCGCCGTCACAATTGCCAGCGCCGGCCCTCTCCCCCAGCCCCTCTCCCGCAAGCGGGAGAGGGGAGCCAAACAGAGGGAAGTCGACCGCCTTACATCGCCTTGTCCGGCTTCCCTTCATTGCCCGCGATGAAGGGGCTCCACGGCTGCGCGCGCACCGCCTTCGGCGTCTTCCACACCACCGCGAACTGGCCGTCGGCCTTGACCTCGCCGATCATCACCGGCTTGTACAGGTGGTGGTTCTCGCCCATGGTCAGGGTGAAGCCGTCCGGCGCCTTGAAGGTCTGGCCGTACATGGCCGCGCGCACCTTGGCGGTATCGGTGCTGCCGGCCTTCTTCACCGCCTGCGCCCACATGTGGATGCCGACGTAGGTGGCTTCCATCGGGTCGTTGGTCACGCGCTTGTCGCCGCCGGGCAGGTTGTTGGCCTTGACCCACGCCGCCCACTGCTTGCGGAAGGCGTCGTTCTCGGGGTTCTTGACCGACATGAAATAGTTCCACGCGGCCAGGTGGCCCACCAGCGGCTTGGTGTCGATGCCGCGCAGCTCTTCTTCGCCGACAGAGAACGCCACCACCGGCACGTCCTTGGCCTTGAGCCCGGCGTTGCCCAGCTCCTTGTAGAACGGCACGTTGGAATCGCCGTTGATGGTGGAGATCACCGCGGTCTTGCCGCCCTGCGAGAACTTCTTGATATTGGCGACGATGGTCTGGTAGTCGCTGTGGCCGAACGGCGTATAGACCTCTTCGATGTCCTTGTCGGCCACGCCCTTGCTCTTCAGGAAGGCGCGCAGGATCTTGTTGGTGGTGCGCGGGTAGACGTAGTCGGTGCCGAGCAGGAAGAACCGTTTGGCGCCGCCGCCCTCCTTGCTCATCAGGTATTCGACCGCGGGGATGGCCTGCTGGTTGGGCGCCGCGCCGGTGTAGAAGACGTTCTTCGACATCTCCTCGCCTTCATACTGCACCGGGTAGAACAGCAGCGAGTTGAGTTCTTCGTAGACCGGCAGCACCGACTTGCGCGACACCGAGGTCCAGCAGCCGAAGGTCACCGCCACCTTGTCCTTGCTGACCAGCTGGCGCGCCTTCTCGGCGAACAGCGGCCAGTTCGACGCCGGATCCACCACCACCGGCTCCAGCTTGCGCCCGAGCACGCCGCCGCTCTTGTTGATCTCGTCGATGGTCATCAGGGCCACGTCCTTCAGCGACGTTTCCGAGATCGCCATGGTGCCGGACAGCGAATGCAGGATGCCGACCTTGATCGGCTCCTTGGACTGCGCCAGCGCCAGCGGGCTGGTACCGATCATCGCCGCGGCGGCTATCGCCGACAGCTTCAGCATGTCACGTCGTTGCATTTGCAGCTCCCGTTTATGGTGTTGGTCAGGGACTACGCTCCCCGGGGTGATGCATCTGCAACTAGCGTGCCACGGCGATATCGCGCGCGCGGCGCGGCTACAGGCGGTGCGCGGGGCCGGACGCCGCCTGCCGCGCGCGTGCGCACCATCGCCGTGCAGCGAATCAGCGCACTGCGACAGTGCGTGCCGGCCGGCGCGTCCGATCCCGGTGCATGGCGCACGTTGCCGGAACCGGCTTGCGCCAACGTGGCGCCATTGGCAAGCGCCGGCGTGCCAGCGTGCCGGCCAGCGCCGATTAAGCAGGCGCTTAAACCCGGATTCGAATGCATGTAAATCCGTACATTCAATGATTAAGGCCGGCGCGCCGCGGCACTACGGTGAAAGATGGCCGCGGTCCCGCCTGTCGACCCGGCCATGGCATTTCCCGGACCCACACAAAAGGAAGGAGAAACCATGCCGTACGCTGCCGACCCCCACGCATCCCCCGCCGAGCCGCAGCCGCAGCCGCGTGCCACCCCGTACTGGCGCCCGCGCCGCGGCAAGCTGGCGCTGGCGGCACTGGCGCTGACCCTGGGCGCCTGCGGCGGCGGCGACGATCCCCCGCCTCCGCCCCCGCCACCGCCGGTCACGCCGACCGCGGGCTGCGAGCTCGACGGCAGTACCGGCGGCCAGGCCGTGGTGCTGCCGGGCGACCCCAACGCGCCGGAGCAGGCGACCGGCTACGCGCCCAAGGTCACGGTCTACAGCAAGACCTATATGGCGGTGACCAACAACCCGGTCTCGACCAAGGCGGCATGCGACGTGCTGAAGGCCGGCGGCACCGCGATCGACGCCGCGGTGGCGGCGCAGATGGTGCTGAACCTGGTCGAGCCGCAATCGTCCGGCATCGGCGGCGGCGCCTTTATCCTGCATTTCGATGCGGCGACGCGGCAGCTGACCGCCTACGACGGCCGCGAGACCGCGCCGGCCGCGGCCGACGAGAACTACCTGCGCTGGAAGTCAGCGACCGACCCGACCCCGCCCCTGCCCAATGCCCAGCGCAGCGGCCGCTCGATCGGCACCCCGGGCACGCTGCGCGTGCTCGAGCTGGCCCACCGCGATTACGGCAAGACCGCCTGGAAGGAGCTGTTCGCGCCGGCGATCAAGCTGGCCACCGACGGCTTCGCGATCCCGCCGCGCATGGCTGCGGCGATTTCCGACAGCGCCACCGTCGCCAATATCAAGCGCGATCCGGAGATGGCTGCCTACTTCCTCAATCCCGACGGCACCCCGCGCGCGGTCAACACCGTGCTGCGCAATCCCGCGCTGGCGGCGGTCTTCAGCGCCGTCGCCGCGGACGGCGCCGACGCCTTCTACAAGAACGGGCCGATCGCGCAGGCCATCGTCGCCAAGATCCAGACCACCTACGACGGCAATACCACGCCGGGCGTGACCACGCTCGACGACCTCGCCAACTACCAGGCCAAGAAGCGCACGCCGGTGTGCACCACCTACCGGCAGTACGAGGTGTGCGGCATGCCGCCGCCGTCGTCGGGCGGGATCGCGGTGGCGCAGATCCTGGGCATCGTCGAGAACTTCGACATGGCCGCGCACAAGCCCACGCTGGTCGACCAGAACGGCGGCCGGCCGAGCGTGCTGGGCGCCCACCTGATGGGCGAAGCCGGACACCTGGCCTATGCCGACCGCAACAAATACGTGGCCGACACAGACTTCATCCCGTTGCCCGGCGGCACATGGGACACCATGCTGAACAAGCCCTACCTGAGCCAGCGCGCCAGCCTGATCAGCACCACCGGCTCGATGGTCACGCCGGTGGCGGCGGGCAACCTCGGCGACGTGCCGCTGGCGCCTTCGATGGTGCAGGAACGCGGCACCACGCACCTGTCGCTGCATGACAAGTACGGCAACGTGGTGGCGATGACCACCACCATCGAGGCCGGCCTGGGCTCGTACCACATGACCAACGGCTTCCTGCTCAACAACGAGCTGACCGACTTCAATGCCGATCCCGCGCCGGGCGGCGTGCCGGTGGCCAACCGGCTGCAGCCGGGCAAGCGCCCGCGCAGCTCGATGGCGCCGACGGTGGTGTTCCGGCGCAACAGCGACGGCTCGCGCGGCGACTTCTACATGACCACCGGCTCGCCGGGCGGCGCCACCATCATCCAGTTCGTCGCCAAGACGCTGGTGGCATCGCTGGACTGGGGCCTGGATGCTCAGCAGGCGGTATCGATGATCGACTTCGGTGGCTCCAACGGCGCCGGCTCGGCCATGATCGTCGGCGGCGAGCATCCCAACGTCGACACCAGCACGCCGGCCGGCGGCCTGCCGGGCGACAACGACCCGCTGGTCAGGGGCCTGCGCAACCTCGGCCACACCGTCAACACCGCGGCGCAGTCGAGCGGGCTGAGCGCCATCATCCGCACCACCATCGGCGGCTCGGCGGTGCTGGTGGGCGGCGCCGACCCGCGGCGCGAAGGCGTGGTGCTGGGGGACACGTTCAAGCCCTGACGACGCCGTTGCGGCAATGAAAAAGGGGCCCTGCGGCCCCTTTTTTCCGATGCCAGGACGCCGGTCCTTACATCACCATCATGTTGGCGTTCAGGTTGTGCATGATCCACAGCGAACCCGCCACCACGATCACCAGGATCAGCGCCGTGAACAGCAGCGCGATCACGTTGCTGCGCTGTTCGGACGACGAGTCCAGGTGCAGGAAGTACTTCAGGTGCACGATCATCTGGACCACGGCCATGCCGAGGATGGTCCACAGGATGGTGCCCTTGTCCATGGTGCCGTCCATCACGATCTTGAACGGGATCACGGTCAGGATCACGGCCAGGATGAAGCCGATCGCGTAGCCCTTGAAGCTGGCGTGGCCGCCAGCGTGGCTGTCATGCGCGTGCGAGTCGTGGGCGCCGTGCGCCGCCGGTGCGTTGTGTTGTGCCATCACAGATGTCCCATCAGGTAGACCACGGTAAACACGCCGATCCAGACCACGTCCAGGAAGTGCCAGAACAGCGACAGGCACATCAGGCGCTTGGTGAGCGTCGGGGTGATGCCCTTCTTGCCGAGCTGCCACATCAGCACGATCATCCACAGCATGCCGCTGGCGACGTGCAGGCCGTGGGTGCCGACCAGCGTGAAGAACGACGACAGGAACGCGCTGCGGCCCGGGCCGGCGCCTTCGGCGATCAGGTGGTGGAACTCGTTGATTTCCATCGCCATGAACGCCAGGCCCAGCAGGAAGGTGATGCCGAGCCAGGTTTGCACGTGCTTGAGGCTGCGGTTCTGCAGCGAGATCATCGCCATGCCGTACGTGATCGAGGAGAACAGCAGGATGAAGGTCTCCACCAGCACGTAGTTGAGCTCGAACAGCTCCTTCGCCGACGGGCCGCCTGCCACTTCGCCGCGCAGCACGGCGAAGGCCGCGAACAGTCCGGCGAAGATGATGCAGTCGCTCATCAGGTAGATCCAGAAGCCATACACCGTATTGGCACTGGTATCGTGGTGCGCGTGGTCATGGCCGTGGCCGTGCGCACCGGCGTGAGCCGGGGCGCCTGCCTGCGCGGGGATGCGGTCTAGGACTTGAGTCGACATGGTTCTCAGGCTTGCGAAGCAATGCGCTGCAGATGGCGCGTTTCGATCTGCTCGACCTCGGTGGCCGGCACGTAGTAGTCGATGTGGTCGTCGTTGCTGCGGTGGATGAACGCCCAGATCATGCCCACCAGGCCAACGATGGCCAGCCACCAGATATGCCAGGTCAGGGCAAAGCCGAACACCAGGCTGAAGGCGCCGATGATGAAGCCCGCGCCCGTGTTCTTGGGCATGTGGATCTTCTCGTAGCCTTCGGTCGGCAGGGTCTCGCCACGCGCCTTCATGTCGGCGAACGCGTCCAGGTCACGCACCACCGGGGTGTGCGCAAAGTTGTAGAACGGCGGCGGCGACGAAGTGGCCCACTCCAGCGTGCGGCCGCCCCACGGGTCGCCGGTCACGTCGGCCAGCTTCTTGCGGTCGCGGATCGATACCACGATCTGCAGCACCTGGAAGAAGATGCCCAGCGCGACGAACACCACGCCCACCACGGCCAGGTACAGCCACGGCGTCCAGGCCGGGTTGTCGGTGTGGTTCAGGCGGCGCGTCATGCCCATCAGGCCCAGCACGTACAGCGGCATGAAGGCGAAGTAGAAGCCCACCAGCCAGCACCAGAACGAAGCCTTGCCCAGGCGCTCGTTCAGCTTGAAGCCGAACGCCTTCGGCCACCAGTAGGTGATGCCGGCCAGGTAGCCGAACAGCACGCCGCCGATGATCACGTTGTGGAAGTGGGCGATCAGGAACAGGCTGTTGTGCAGCACGAAGTCGGCCGCCGGCACCGCCATCAGCACGCCGGTCATGCCGCCGATCACGAAGGTGATCATAAAGCCCAGGGTCCACAGCACCGGCGAGGTCATCTGCACGCGGCCGCGGTACATGGTGAACAGCCAGTTGAAGATCTTCACCCCGGTCGGGATGGAGATGATCATGGTGGTGATGCCGAAGAACGCGTTGACGTTGGCGCCCGAGCCCATCGTGAAGAAGTGGTGCAGCCACACGATGAACGACAGCACCATGATCGCGGCGGTCGCGTACACCATGCCCTTGTAGCCGAACAGCTTCTTGCCCGAGAACGTGGCGATGACTTCAGAGAAGATGCCGAACGCCGGCAGGATCAGGATGTACACCTCGGGGTGGCCCCAGATCCAGATCAGGTTCACGTACATCATGGCGTTGCCGCCACCGTCGTTCGTGAAGAAGTGCATGCCGAGGTAGCGGTCCAGGCCCAGCAGCGCCAGGGTCACGGTCAGCACCGGGAACGCGGCGACGATCAGCACGTTGGTGCACAGCGCGGTCCAGGTGAACACCGGCATGCGCATCAGCGTCATGCCAGGCGCGCGCATGCGCAGGATCGTCACCAGGAAGTTCACGCCGGTCAGCAAGGTGCCCAGGCCTGAGATCTGCAAGCTCCAGAGGTAATAGTCCACCCCTACGCCCGGGCTGTAGTCGATTCCCGACAGCGGCGGGTAGGCCAGCCAGCCGGTCTTGGCGAACTCACCGACGCCCAGCGAGATGTTGACCAGCATGGCGCCCGCGACGAACAGCCAGAACGACAGCGTGTTCAGGAACGGGAAGGCCACGTCGCGCGCGCCGATCTGCAGCGGCACGACCAGGTTCATCAGGCCGGTCATCAGCGGCATGGCCACGAAGAAGATCATGATCACGCCGTGGGCGGTGAAGATCTGGTCGTAGTGCTCGGGCGGCAGCACGCCGGTCGCGCCATTGGTGGCCAGCGCCAGCTGGGTGCGCATCATGACCGCGTCGGCAAAGCCGCGCAGCAGCATGATCAGCGCCACCAGGCAGTACATCACGCCGATCTTCTTGTGATCGACCGAGGTGAACCACTCGTTCCAGAGATAGCCCCACTTCTTGAAATAGGTGATCGCGCCCAGCAGCGCGGCACCGCCCACGGCGACGCCGGCCAGCACGACCATGATGATCGGCTCATGAAACGGAATCGCCGACAAACTCAACTTGCCAAACATCATTGCTCCCAGGATTACGCGCCTGCCGGCAGCGCGGCCGGCGTGGTCAAGGACAGCTGCTCTTCACCGAGGGTGTTGCGCGACGTGCAGATCGGGCCGCCCTTGAACCCGTCGGCGGCCAGTGCGGCGCCGCCGTGGCCCATGTACTTGTGCAGGATGTGGCGGAACAGCTGGTCTTCCACCTTGCCGTAGTACGCGACCGGCTCCTTCTCGCTGGGTTGCGCCAGCGTCTGGTAGCCTTCGACGCCCAGTTCGGTCGACGAGGCGCGAACCTTGGCCACCCACTGGTCGAACTCGTAGTTCGACATGGCGATGGCCTTGAACTTCATGCCCGAGAAGCCGCCGCCGCTGTAGTTGGCGGACACGCCGTCATAGCTGCCGGCTTCGTTGGCGATCAGGTGGAGCTTGGTTTCCATCCCGGCCATGGCGTACACCTGGCTGCCCAGTTGCGGGATGAAGAACGAATTCATGATCGAATCCGAGGTGATCTTGAAGTTCACCGGGGTATCGACCGGGAAGGCGATCTGGTTGACGGTGGCGATCTTCAGTTCCGGATAGATGAACAGCCACTTCCAGTTCAGCGCCACCACTTCGACCGTGACCGGCTTCTTGCTCGATTCCAGCGGCTTGTACGGGTCCAGGTCGTGAGAGGACTTCCAGGTGATGATGCCCAGCGCGATGATGATCAGGCACGGGATCAGCCACACCACCACTTCGATCGCGGTCGAGTGCGACCAGTCGGGTTCGTAGCGTGCCGAGGTATTGCTGGCGCGGTACTTCCAGGCGAACACCAGCGTCAGCACGATCACCGGCACCACCACCAGCAGCATCAGCCAGGTGGCGATCAGGATGATGCCTTTGATGTCGACGCCGACCTGCCCTTTCGGGTCGAGCAGCGTCATGTTGCAGCCGGCGAGCAGGAGCAGGCCAAGGCAAGGCAGGAACCGCGTCCACCGCGGCAGTATGGGTTTCTTCATGTCACGACTGGTTTGGTTACACCGCGCTTTGGGCAAAAGCGTGGCTAAACCGCCTGATGCTCGCGCAAGAGGCGTGGGGCTATGGGAAAACCGGAAGGACGTGTCCTTAGCTGGCGTTGCGGTCGGGCGGCGGATCTAACGCCGGAGGACCATGCGGCCTTGCAACGCCATGAACACGGAAGGACAACTGACTGCGCGCGCTGCAGGCCCTGTGGGACCTTGCCGGCGCTGCGGCACCTGATGGCCGAAACCGCGAACGGTCCCGGCTGAATACTGCGGCCGGGTAGCGTTGGAATACGAGGCTTTTGCGCCTCCCGACAGACCTGCCGTCATGACAGGCGCGGTTTTCGGCCGGGGAGCGCAACACGTAAAACATCGTGGGCGCGACTGTACCGCAACGCAACATTAGGGGTAAACCCAACGCTACGGAACACACTGTTCATTTAAACGGACAATCAATGCATTGGTGCACCGCGCTGTCCTTGATCCACGTCAACATCACAAAAACACGCTTAAATATGCAGAAAGCCGCGCTTTGCGCGGCTCTCCGGGGTGCGACACTGCGCTGTGGCATATTGTCGCAGTGCCGCATGCGGCGCCGCAGCTCAGCCGTAACGGCGCGTGATCGACTCAGCGATGCACACTGGCCGCTCGCTGCCCTCGCGCTCCACCGTGACCTCCCAGGTGGACTGCGCGCCGACCAGTTCGGGCGAATTCGGCAGCGGATCCAGGCGCTCGACCTTGAGCAGCTTGATGCGCGCGCGCAGCTTGCTGCCGACCGGCACCGGTGCGGTAAAGCGCACCCGGTTCAGTCCGTAGTTGACGCCGATCTTGGACGGCATGCTGAGCGCGTTGTGCATGAACTTGGGCAGCAGCGACAGCGTCAGGAAGCCGTGCGCGATCGGGCCGCCATAAGGCGATTCTTTTTTCGCGCGCTCCACGTCGATGTGGATCCACTGGTGGTCGCCGGTGGCCTCGGCAAACTGGTTGACCTGCTGCTGGGTCACCTCGATCCAGTCGCTGACCGCGACTTCCTGGCCCTGCAGCCCTTCCAGTTCTTCCAGCGTTGCGATGGTACGCATGTCGATCGTCTCCTCGTGACGGTTAAGTGTTGTTACGCCGGCCGGCGGCCGTACATGCCCATGCCCTTGACGGTGCACACCAGCTCGCCGCGCTGGTTGGTCGCCTCCCACTGGGTATGGACCACGCCGCGGTCCGGCTTGGACTGCGACGGCCGGCTGTCGAGCACGTTCAGCACGACGGTGAGCGTGTCGCCGGCATAGACCGGCTTGAGCCAGCGGATCTCGTCGACGCCGGGCGAACCCATGCTGGCCGACTTGCCGGTGGTGCTCAGCACCAGCAGCCGCATCATGATCGAGCACGTCATCCAGCCGCTCGAGATCAGGCCGCCGTAGATGCTGTTGCTGGCGGCTTCCTTGTCGATATGGAATGGCTGCGGATCGTACTGGCGGGCGAAGCTCAGGATCTCTTCCTCGGTGACGAGGTAGGAGCCCAGCTCGCGGCGGCTGCCGACTTCAAAATCCTCGAAATACAGCATGGGGCGTCTCCGTTGTGGATGCGGTTGACTGGTTCGCACGATGATCGCATGGCAGGCGGGCGCGCGCGTCCGTATTTGCCGAACCCGCCCCTAACAGCGCGCAAAGAAAAAAACCGCGCCTGGACTGCAGCGCGGTTTTGACTGGGACTAGCCGGATCAGGCAGCTTCCTGGAATCCGGGCTGGGCGGCGAACCGGCCCAGGTGATGGTCCACGTCGCCGAAGGTGGTGTTGATCATGGTCAGCCGCTTGAACATATGCGCGGCCGGCAGTTCGTTGGTCACGCCCATGCCGCCGTGGATCTGCACCGCCTCCTGGCCCACCGTGCGCGCGGCCTGGCCCACGCGCGCCTTGGCGGCGGAGACGTAGCGGCGCCGCTCTTCCGGCGTGGCCTCCTCGAAACGAGCCGCGGCCAGCAGCGTGATCGAGCGCGACTGCTCGGCGTGGATGAACATCTCCACCATGCGATGCTGCAGCGCCTGGAAGCGCGCGATCGGCACGCCGAACTGCTGGCGCGTCTTGGCGTATTCCAGCGTCGCGGCATTGAGCGTGTCCATCACGCCCACGGCCTCGGCGCACAGCAGCACCGCGGCGTAGTCGGCCACCTGCTCGGCCAGCGCGAAACCCTTGCCGGCTTCCCCCAGCAGTTGCGCGGGCGCGTCCTGGAAGGTGATATCGGCGGCGCGCAGGTTGTCGATGGTGCGGTAGTCCTTGATGCTGACGCCATTGCCCTTCGCATCGACCAGGAACAGCGAGATGCCATCCCGGTCGGCATCGGCGCCGCTGCTGCGCGCCGACACGATCAGCTGGTCGGCCTGGCCGCCATGCACCACCACGGTCTTGCGGCCGTTGAGCTTGCCGTCGCGCGCGGCAACGCGCACGTTGTTCAGCTCATAGCGCGCCTGCGGCTCGTTGAACGCCACCGCCAGCTTCAGCTCGCCGCCGGCCACCTGCTCCAGCAGCGCATCCTGCCCGCCGGCCAGGCCGAGCGCGTAGGCGCCCACCACGGTGGCCAGGTAGGGCTCGACGATCAGGCCGCGACCCAGTTCCTGCTGCACCACCATCATGTCGAGGGCCTTGCCGGCAAAGCCGCCCTGCGCTTCCGGCACCGGCAGCGCGGTCAGGCCGAGCTCGGCGAGCGCGCCCCATGCGGTCTCGCCGTAGCCGGCGGCGCTTTCGTAGCGCTTCTTGCGGTCCTCGAAACCGTAGTCCTTGTCGATGAAACGGCGGACGGCGTCGGCCAGCTGCTTCTGTTCGTCGCTGAGATTGAAGTTCATGATGCGTGTCTCCTCACAGCCCCAGAATCATCTGGCTGATGATGTTCTTCTGAATTTCGTTGGACCCACCGTAGATGGAGGTCTTGCGATAGTTGAAGTAGTACGCGGCCAGCGGCGCGGCGTCGTCGTAGCCGGTCACGGCGTGCTCGGTCTCGCACTCCAGGTAGGCGGTGTCGAACGGCTGCGCGTACGGGCCGACGGCCTCGACCATCAGCTCGGTCAGCAGTTGCTGGATCTCGGTGCCCTTGATCTTCAGCATCGAGGCCTCGGGGCCGGGGCCCTTGCCCGCCGCTTCGCTCGACACCACGCGCAGCACGGTGATTTCCAGCGCCATCAGCTCGATTTCCAGCGCGGCCACCTTGGCGCCGAACACCGGATCTTCCAGCAGCGGCTTGCCGTTCTTCTGCTGCTGGCGCGCCACGCGCTTGAGGAAGCCGAGCTCGCGCTTGGAATTGCCGACGCGGGCAATGCCGGTACGCTCATGGCCGAGCAGGTACTTGGCGTAGGTCCAGCCCTTGTTCTCTTCGCCGACGCGGTTCTCGACCGGCACCTTGACGTTGTCGAAGAAGACTTCGTTCACCTCGTGCTCTTCGTCGAGCATGATGATCGGGCGCACGGTGATGCCCGGGGTCTTCATGTCGATCAGCAGGAACGAGATGCCCTCCTGCTTCTTGGCTTCGGGGTCGGTGCGCACCAGGCAGAAGATCATGTCGGCGTGCTGGCCGAGCGTGGTCCAGGTCTTCTGGCCGTTGACGATGTAGTGCTTGCCGTCGGACGTCAGTTCCGCGCGGGTCTTCAGCGAAGCCAGGTCCGAACCCGAGCCCGGCTCCGAATAGCCCTGGCACCACCAGTCGGTGCAGTCGAGGATGCGCGGCAGGTAGTACGACTTCTGCTGCTCGTTGCCGTACTTCATGATCACCGGCGCGACCATGGCCACGCCGAACGGCAGCACGCCGGGCGCGCCGACGCGGGCATTCTCTTCGTCCCAGATATGGCGCTGGGTGGCGTTCCAGCCGGTGCCGCCGTACTGCACCGGCCAGTGCGGCGCCGACCAGCCCTTGCCGGCGAGCAGCTTGTGCCAGCGCACCAGGTCGTCGCGGTTCGGACGGCGGTGGTTGAGAATCTTGCTGCGGATGTCCGCCGGCAAGTTGGCTTCGAGCCAGCTACGCACTTCCTCGCGGAAGGCATCGTCGGACGCCGAGTAGTTGAGATCCATGCCCGTCTCCAGTGGTGCCGGCATGGCGCGGGCCGCCGGCGGTTTGTTCTGCCTGCGCGTCATGCGCCGACAGCAACGGGCACAGGACGCAATTCAGTGAGCCGTCTGCTTCAGCGCATCCGGCACCACGAGCGGAAAAGTCTCGATGCCCTCCTCGGCCAGCGCCTGCACCTCCTCCGGCGAGGCCGAACCGCGGATGCCGCGTTCCGGCGCCTCGTCGTAGTGCATGCGCCTTGCCTCCTCGGCAAAGCGTTCGCCAACGTCCTCGGTCTGTGCCAGCACCTGCTTCACTGCCTTCATATAGAGCGCTTGCAGTGTCACCGGTGCGGCTGCCGGCGCCGCCGGCCTGGCCTTGCCCTCGCGCGCGGTCGCGCCCGACAGGTTCAGGCGCGGCGCGCTGGGCAGCCGGGTCACGGCATGGTCGCCACAGACCGGGCATTGGACCAGGTCACGCGAGATTTGCGACTGCGCCTCTTCCTCCGAGGCAAACCAGCCCTCGAAACGATGGTCATGCGCGCAGCGCAGGTCGAGCACCTTCATGATCTTTCCAGCCCGTCAAAAGCTATATTATCCGCGAAACCAAATTTTGTGAACGGTCGTGCTAAATTTTTTAGAACGACCGTTCGGAACGAATGCTGCGGCCCTCGCCCCCCCGGCTTACCGTTGTGCCGCCCCATACGCCGGCATGGGCTGCTCCCCGGGCTGCCAGGCACCCGAGAGCACTTTATCCAGCCAGAACGCGCCGATGATGGTCTTCACGTCGGTGATGCGGCCGCTGCGCACCCAGTCTATTACCTGGCCGGCCGGCGCGATGAAGGTTTCCAGGAATTCCCCGTCATCCAGCTGCGCCTCGCCATGCGTCAGGTCGCGCGCCAGCAGGATATCGATGAACTCGGTCGAATAGGAAATGACTGGATGGATGCGCGTCAGGTAGTCCCAGCGCGCGGCGCGATAGCCGGTTTCCTCGAGCAGTTCGCGTTCGCCGCAGCGCTGCGCGCCCTCTTCGGGATCGAGCTTGCCTGCGGGAAATTCCAGCATCACCTCGCCCACCGGGTAGCGGAACTGCCGTTCCATCAGCACGCTGCCGTCGTCGAACAGCGGAATCATCATCACCGCGCCGGGATGGACCACGTACTCGCGCCCGGTCTGCTTGCCGTCGGGCAACCTGACGATGTCCTGCTTGAGGGTAAGGAACTTGCCGCGATGGACCGTGGCCGACGCCACGCACACTTCCCTGAGTGCGTCGTCGTTCTGGTCTTTCGCGGTCAGGCCGGCGGATGCGGCGGGAAGTTGGGTACCGCGTTGGGTCTTGTCGGTCATGGACGCTCCGGATCAGGCAGGGCCCGGCGCCGACAAGACCGGCTTCAGGCCGTGCGGTGTTTGACGAGGTATTGCCAGGTGAAGCCGGGGAAGGCAAACACCAGCATCATGCAGGCGGTGATGGCGTAGAACTGCCAGCCTTGCGCAAACGTGCCGCCCAGGTTGGCTTCCACCGCAAAGCCGGCTGCGCCCGCCACGCCGAACCAGACCACCAGTTCGAGCAGGCGCAGCCACAGCGGCTTGCACGCCTGCCGCAGCGGGATCACCACGAACAGGCGCTGGTTGACGAACGGCAGGTTCGCACAGACCAGTGCCAGCAGGATGACAAACCAGCCGCTTGCGGAGGCGCTCATGTGGCGTGGCCGATCAGGAACCCAGGGTCGAGCGGATGGCCTGGTAGCACAGGTTCATCAGCGCGGCCGGGAACAGGCCCAGCAGGATCACCGCGGCGCCGTTGACGCTCAGCATCGAACGCAGGCCGAAGGTGGCTTCCAGTTCCTCTTCGCCGGCGGGCGCGTCGAAGTACATCAGCTTGACGATGCGCAGGTAGTAGAACGCGCCGATCAGCGAGAACAGCACCGCCACCACCGCCAGCCAGGTCATGCCGGCCTTGACCACCGCGTCGAGCACGGCCAGCTTGGCATAGAAGCCCACGGTCGGCGGAATGCCAGCCAGCGAGAACATCATCACCAGCATCAGGAAGGCAAACCACGGGTTGCGGCGCGACATGCCCTTCAGGTCTTCCAGGGTCTCGGCCTCGAAGCCCTTGCTGGTGCGCAGCAGGATGATGCCGAACGTGCCCAGCGTGGTCAGCAGGTAGGTGACCGAGTAGAACATCGCCGAGCTGTAGGCATCGGCGGCGCCGTCGGCCTTGTTGGCGACCACGCCCGACAGCAGTCCCAGCAGCACGAAGCCCATGTGCGAGATGGTCGAGTACGCCAGCATCCGCTTCAGGTTGCTCTGCACGATGGCGGTCAGGTTGCCGATCGCCAGCGAGATGATCGACAGCACCACCAGCATCATCTGCCAGTCGCCGGCCAGCGGCAGCAGCCCTTCCACCAGCACGCGGATGAACAGCGCGAACGCCGCCACCTTCGGGCCGCCGGCGATCAGCAGCGTCACCGCCGTCGGCGAGCCCTGGTAGATGTCCGGAATCCACATGTGGAACGGCGCGGCGCCCAGCTTGAACGACAGGCCGGCGACGATGAAGACCACGCCGAAGGCCAGCATGGTGGTGTTGATGCGGCCGGATTCGACCGCGCGGAACACCTCGCCCAGGTTCAGCGAACCGGTGGCGCCGTACATCATCGAGATGCCGTACAGCAGGAAACCCGAAGCCAGCGCCCCCAGCACGAAGTACTTCATCGCCGATTCGGAGGTCACGCGCGACTCGCGGCGCAGCGCCACCAGCGCGTACGACGACAGCGACAGCAGTTCCAGGCCCAGGTACAGGGTCAGGAAGTTGTTGCCGGTGATCATCACGATCTGGCCGCCCAGCGTAAACAGCGCCAGCATGTAGAACTCGCCGGCGAACATGTCGCGCTCGGCCAGGTAGCGGCGCGTATAGACCAGCGTGACGAACAGGCCGGCTGCGCAGAACGCCGACAGCACGTTGGCCATCGGGTCGATCACGACCAGGTTGGCGAACGCGTAATGGGTCTCGCCGGTGGCGGCATTCATGCCGAACCAGGCGGTCAGCACCAGCGTGGTCAGCAGCGACAGCGGGTAGGCCACGCTCTGCTTGCCCTTGCCGCGGGCCAGGTCGATCCAGTTGATCGCGGCGATGGCGATCGCCAGGAAGATGATCGGCGCCACGGGGGCGAGTGTCGAGGACGGTTGCATGTTGATATCTCTCCCCGATTACAGCTTCGACTGCGCCGCGTGCTGCAGCAGGTTGACCACGGACGGGTGCATCACGTCGGTAAAGGGCTTCGGGTGCAGGCCCATGTACAGCGTCATCAGGGCCAGCAGGCCGAGCATGACGAACTCACGCTGGTTCAGGTCGGCCAGCTCGCGCACATGCTGGTGCACGACGTCGCCGAAGATCACGCGCTTGACCATCCACAGCGAGTAGGCGGCGCCCAGGATCAGTGCGGTGGCGGCCAGCAGGCCGATCCAGAAGTTGAACTTGACCGCGCCCAGGATCACCATGAATTCGCCGACGAAACCGGAGGTCGCCGGCAGGCCGCAGTTGGCCATGGCGAAGAACACCGACAGCGCGGCGAACTTGGGCATGGTGTTGACCACGCCGCCGTAGTCGGCGATCTGGCGCGAGTGCACGCGGTCGTACAGCACGCCGATGCACAGGAACATCGCGCCCGAGATAAAGCCGTGCGAGATCATTTGCACGATGCCGCCTTCGACGCCGATGTCGCTGAAGATGAAGAAGCCCAGCGTGACGAAGCCCATGTGGGCGATCGACGAGTACGCCACCAGCTTCTTCATGTCGGCCTGCACCAGTGCCACCAGGCCGATGTAGATCACCGCGATCAGCGAGATGGTGATGATGAACGGGGCCAGGTAGTGGCTGGCGTCGGGCGCGATCGGCAGCGAGAAGCGCAGGAAGCCGTAGGCGCCCAGCTTCAGCATGATCGCGGCCAGCACCACCGAGCCGCCGGTCGGCGCCTCGACGTGGGCGTCGGGCAGCCAGGTGTGCACCGGCCACATCGGCACCTTGACCGCGAAGGCGACGAAGAAGGCCAGGAACAGCGCGATCTGCTCGTTCATCGACAGCTTGGCCTGGTGCCATTGCAGGATGTCGAAGGTGCCGGTCTTGTTGTACAGGTACAGCAGCGCGACCAGCGTCAACAGCGAGCCCAGCAGCGTGTACAGGAAGAACTTGAAGGCCGCGTAGACACGGTTCGGGCCGCCCCAGACGCCGATGATGATGTACATCGGGATCAGCGTGGCTTCGAAGAACACGTAGAACAGCATGCCGTCGAGCGCGCAGAACACGCCCACCATCAGGCCCGACAGGATCAGGAACGAGGCCATGTACTCGGCCACGCGCTCGGTGATCACTTCCCAGGCCGAGATCACCACGATCACCGTGATGAAGGCGGTCAGCACCACGAACCACATCGACAGGCCGTCAACCCCCAGCAGGTAGTGGATGTTGAAGCGCTCGATCCAGCTCGCCTTCTCGACGAACTGCATCGCCGCGGTGGCGCGGTCGAAGTTGAACACCAGCGGCAGCGTGACCACGAAGCTGGCGATCGAGCCGAACAGCGACATCCAGCGCACGAAGCCGGGGCTGCGGTCCGAGCCGAAGGCCAGGATCAGCAGGCCGAAAAAGACAGGCAGCCAGATTGAGAAAGACAGAACCATTTCTATGTTTTCCTTACTTGGTGCCTATCACTTGGTGCCGATCACGCCCGTGATCGTCAGCGTCAGCAGCACCAGCATGCCGACGATCATCGCGAACGCGTAGTGGTAGATGTAGCCCGACTGCAGGTAGCGGCTGGCCGAAGCAAACGATGCCACCACGCGCGCCGCGCCGTTGACGAACAGGCCGTCGATCAGGCTCTGGTCGCCGCCCTTCCACAGGCCGGTACCGAGCAGGCGTGCGCCGCGGGCGAACACGGCCTGGTTGATGGCGTCCATGTAGTACTTGTTGTCGAGCAGCTTGTACAGGCCCGAGAAGCGATTGGCAATGGCCTCGGGGATATCCGGGCGCTTCATGTAGAAGAACCAGGACAGCACCACGCCGGCGATGGCCAGCCACAGCACGGGCGTGGTCAGCGAGTGCTGCGCCATCGCCACCCAGCCGTGGAAGGCTTCCTTCAGCTCGGCCATGGCGTGGTGGTTCTCGCCGACGAAGATCACTTCCTTGAAGGCGATCCCGTTCTTGAAGAAGTTGCCGAACAGCATCGGCTCGATCGCGATCGCGCCGATGATCACCGACGGGATCGCCAGCAGCACCAGCGGCAGCGTCACCACCCACGGCGACTCGTGCGGAGTCTCGCCGGCGGCCAGGCCGTGATGATGGTCGTGCGAGACTTCCTCGTCCTCGTGGTCGCCCTCATGGTGCTGGTGCGCGTGGTTCTGGCCCCAGCGCGACTTGCCATGGAACACCAGGAAGTACATGCGGAACGAGTAGAACGCGGTGACGAACACGCCCGCCAGCACGGCGAAGTAGGCAAAGCCCGAACCGGCGATATGCGACTCGGCCACTGCCTCGATGATCGAGTCCTTGGAGTAGAAGCCCGCGAAGAACGGCGTGCCGATCAGCGCCAGCGAACCCACCAGCGAGGTGATCCAGGTGATCGGCATGTACTTGCGCAGGCCGCCCATGTTGCGGATGTCCTGGTCGTGGTGCATGCCGATGATGACCGAGCCCGCGCCCAGGAACAGCAGCGCCTTGAAGAACGCGTGCGTCATCAGGTGGAACACCGCCACCGAGTAGGCCGAGGCGCCCAGCGCCACGGTCATGTAGCCCAGCTGCGACAGCGTCGAGTACGCGACCACGCGCTTGATGTCGTTCTGGATGATGCCCAGGAAACCCATGAACAGCGCCGTAATGGCACCGATCACCAGCACGAACGACAGCGCGGTGTCCGACAGCTCGAACAGCGGCGACATGCGCGCGACCATAAAGATGCCGGCGGTCACCATGGTGGCCGCGTGGATCAGCGCGGAGATCGGGGTCGGGCCTTCCATCGAGTCGGGCAGCCAGACATGCAGCGGGAACTGAGCCGACTTGCCCATCGCACCGATGAACAGGCAGATGCACGCGACGGTGATCATCATCCAGTCGGTGCCAGGGAAGATCACGGTGGCGAGCTGGTCGCGCGCGGCGAACACTTCGGTGTAGTTCATGCTGCCGGCGTAGGCCAGCAGCAGGCCGATGCCCAGGATGAAGCCGAAGTCGCCGACGCGGTTGACCAGGAACGCCTTCATGTTGGCGAAGATCGCCGTCGGGCGGGTGTACCAGAAGCCGATCAGCAGGTACGACACCAGGCCCACCGCTTCCCAGCCGAAGAACAGCTGCAGGAAGTTGTTGCTCATCACCAGCATCAGCATCGAGAAGGTGAACAGCGAGATGTAGGCGAAGAAGCGGTTGTAGCCGGGGTCCCCGTCCATGTAGCCGACGGTGTAGATATGCACCATCAGCGAGACGAAGGTCACCACGACCATCATCATCGCGGTCAGCGAGTCGACCAGGAAGCCGACCTCCATCTTCAGGCTGCCGATGGCCATCCACTCGTAGACGGTGCCGTTGTAGCCCGCGCCGTTCATCACGTCGAGCAGCACCATCACCGACAGCACGCAGGCAATGGCCACGCCCAGGATGGTCGAGGTGTGGGCCACGATCCGGCCGCCGCGCGACTCCGAGGAAAACAGGCCAAAGAACTTGGTACCGAACAGGCCGGCGATCGCGGAGCCGACTAGCGGCGCCAGCGGAATCGCAAGCAGCAGGTTGGGGTTGAGCGTGGTTGCCATAGGACGCTTAGTGGTGTGCGGTCGGAGAGTCTTGGGTATCTGCGTAGTGCGGCACGGATCAGTACTTCAGGGTGTCCATGTCGTCCACGTTGATCGTATCCAGGTTGCGGAACAGCACCACCAGGATTGCCAGACCGATTGCCGACTCGGCGGCGGCCACCGTAAGGATGAAGAAAACGAAAACCTGACCAGCCAGGTCGCCCAGGTAATGCGAGAAGGCGACGAAGTTGATGTTCACCGCGAGCAGCATCAGTTCGATCGCCATCAGCAGCACGATCACGTTCTTGCGGTTCAGGAAGATGCCGACGATGCTGATCGCAAACAGGATCGCACCGAGCACGAGGAAGTGGGCGAGAGAGAGCACAGCGTTTCTCCGGGCTTTAGTTCTTATTGGCGGCAGCCGCGGCTTCCGTCTGCGGGTTCTGGGCTTCGGCCTGCATCGGCACCAGGCGCACGCGCTCGTCGCGACGGGTACGCAGCTGCGCCGACACGTCCTGGGCCTTGGTGTCCTTGCGGCGGCGCAGGGTCAGCGCGACAGCAGCGATGATCGCCACCAGCAGGATGATGCCGGCCACTTCGAAGGCGTAGATGTAGTCGGTGTAGATCAGCTTGCCGAGCGCAGCGGTGTTCGAGTAGCCCGGTTGCTGCGAACCGCTGGCCACCACCGGCGCGGTGGTGCCGATGAAGTTGCGCACCAGCACGATCGCCATCTCGGCGATGATCAGCGCGCCCACTACCGAGGCCATCGGCACGTAGGTCCAGAAGTCGCGGCGCAGGTGCTCGATGTCGATATCGATCATCATCACCACGAACAGGAACAGCACCATCACCGCGCCGACATAGACCAGCACCAGCAGGATGGCAAGGAATTCCGCCTTGAGCAGCATCCAGATCGCGGCGGCCGTGAAGAACGACAGCACGAGGAACAGTGCGGAATGCACCGGGTTCTTCGCAGTGATGACTTTCAGTGCGGAGAGCACCAGCACCAGCGCAAAGACATAGAAGATGGTGGTCGTGAGTTCCATGGTTCCTATCGGATCCTCTCAGGGCCGTCCGGCACAAGCCTTCCCCTTCGGGTGGCCCGCTCCTGCGGCATCCTTGCTGTGGCCCCTCGCATTGGAGGGACCGTATTCAAATTCGGTGGCAGAAGCAGCCAGGTCTGTTACGGGTGGCCGCCCTGCCGTTTGGCGCGTGCGCCGGTCAGCGATACTTGGCGTCGGCAGCCTTGGCCGCCGCGATCTGCGGCTCGTAGCGGTCGCCCACGGCCAGCAGCATGTCCTTGGTGAAGTACAGGTCGCCGCGCTTCTCGCCGTGGTATTCCAGGATCTGCGTTTCCACGATGGCGTCGACCGGGCAGGCCTCTTCGCAGAAACCGCAGAAGATGCACTTGGTCAGGTCGATGTCGTAGCGGGTGGTACGGCGCGTGCCGTCGTTGCGCACGTCCGACTCGATGGTGATGGCCAGCGCCGGGCACACCGCCTCGCACAGCTTGCAGGCAATGCAGCGCTCCTCGCCGTTCGGATAGCGGCGCAGCGCGTGCAGGCCACGGAAGCGCGGCGAGATCGGCGTTTTCTCTTCCGGGAACTGGACGGTGACCTTGCGCGCGAAGAGATAGCGGCCGGTCAGCGCCATGCCCTTGAAGAGTTCCTTCAGGAGCAGGCTGTTGAAGAAGTCCTTGATGGCGAGCAGCATGACGATTGCTTCCTAGTATTTCCACGCGGTGCGCGCTGCCGCATTGCAGCGCCGCACCTTCGCTTGGCTGTTCAGTGCCAGATGTTCCACGGCGACTTGATCCAGATCGCCACGATGATCAGCCACACCACGGTCAGCGGAATGAACACCTTCCAGCCCAGGCGCATGATCTGGTCATAGCGGTAGCGCGGGAACGAGGCACGGATCCAGATAAAGACCGACAGCAGCAGGAAAACCTTGACCAGCAGCCAGAAGAAGCCGGGGACCGCGTTGGTGATCGCGCTCGAGAACGGAGGCGCCCAGCCGCCCAGGAACATCAGCGCGGTCATGGCCGAGATGATGATCATGTTGATGTACTCGGCCAGGAAGAACAGCGCGAAGCCCATGCCCGAATATTCGATCATGTGGCCGGCCACGATTTCCGATTCGCCTTCCACCACGTCGAACGGGTGGCGGTTGGTTTCGGCCACGCCCGAGATGAAGTAGACACCGAACATCGGCAGCAGCGGCAGCCAGTTCCACGACAGGATGTTGATGCCCATGTCGGCGAAGTAGCCCGTGTTCTGGCCGTTGACGATGGCCGACAGGTTCAGGCTGCCGGCAACCATCAGCACCGTCACCAGCGCGAAGCCCATGGCGATTTCATACGACACCATCTGTGCCGCGGCACGCATGGCGCCGATGAAGGCGTACTTGGAGTTCGAGGCCCAGCCGGCTAGGATCACGCCGTAGACGCCGACCGAGCTGATCGCCATCACGTACAGCAGGCCGGCGTTGACGTCCGCCATCACCACCTCGGCCTGGAACGGAATCACGGCCCAGACCGCGACGGCAGGCATCAGCACCATCAGCGGCGCGATCAGGTACATGCCGCGGCTGACCTGCGTCGGCATCATGACTTCCTTGAGCAGCAGCTTCAGCACGTCGGCAATCGGCTGCAGCAGGCCCAGCGGACCGACGCGGTTCGGGCCGAGACGGACGTGCATCCAGCCGATCAGCTTGCGCTCCCACAGGATCAGGTAAGCCACGCACAGCAGCAGCGGCACCACGATCAGCACGGCGCGGATCAGGATCCACAGCGGCGTCCAGTACGCGCCCAGCACGCCCTGCCCTTGCGAGGTAATCCAGTCAATCATGTCTTCTTCTCGCTGTTGTTCTTACGCCGTGACCGCGGCGCCGGCTTTGGCCGGTGCCAGGTCGATGGCCTTCTCTACGGTGACCGTGCCGAACATGCCGCCCAGGCCCATGGCGGCCGGCGTTGCCGCCGGCACGCGCACGGTGTTGGCCGGCAGCGTGGCTTCGAGCACAGCCGGCAGCACCACGCTGCCCTGCCCTTGCGTGACGCGGACCGGGTCGCCCGACTGGATGCCCAGGCGCGCGAACAGGTCGGCCGGCAGCGCGATCTGCATGGCGCGGCGGGCGGCAGCGGTCAGCTGCAGCGAGTCGGCGCGGCGCACGATCGGGTCGGCGTGATAGATAGGCACGTCGGCGATGCGTTCGATGCCGTTGGCGGCAGCGGCGGCAACGCGGATCGGCGCGTCGGTGGCATTGTCCAGCTGTGCCTCGACCGGGGCCGACAACACTTCGGCACGGACCGACTCGGCGGTTTCGTAGTCGAAGCCGGCGACGTCCAGCAGGTTGCCCAGCACGCGCAGCACCTTCCAGCCCGGACGCGACTCGCCCAGCGCGCGGACCACACCGTTGAAGCTCTGTGCCTTGCCTTCGCAGTTGACGAAGGTGCCCGAAGTCTCGGTGAACGGCGCGACCGGCAGGATCACGTCGGCGTACTGCATGGCCGCTTCCGAGCGGAACGGCGACAGCACCACCACCGTGTTGGCCTGCGACAGTGCAGCCAGGGCCTTGCCCGGATCGGCGGTGTCGAATTCCGGCTCGGTGTTCAGCAGGATGTAGGCCTTGCGCGGCGTGTCCAGCATTGCCTGCGCGTTGGCACCGCCTTGCTTCGGCAGCGCGCCGGCGACGTAGCCGCCGACGGTGTTGGCCGCTTCGGTCAGGAAGCCCAGCGTCGCACCGGTCTCGGTGGCGATCCACTGTGCCAGCGCATGCAGCGCCGAGAACTGCGGATGACGCACGGCCTCGTTGCCGAGGAACACGGCACGGCGCTCGCCCTGCAGCAGCGCTTCCGCCACCTTGGCGGCGGCGTCGCCACCGTCGAAACCATCGGTGCCGGCCGGGGCGGCGACGCCCTTGGCGGCGGCCACGGCACGGGCAACACCCGCCAGGGCGGCAGTCCAGCCGGACGGCGCCACGTCGATGCGGGTCGCGGGCATCAGCAGGTCTTCACCGCCAGCACCCAGCACGGCCACGCGGGCGCCCTTCTTGGTCGCCTGGCGCAGGCGCGAGGCCAGCAGCGGATGATCCTTGCGCAGCGACGAGCCGATCACCAGCACGCGTTGCAGCGTGGTGACGTCAGCCACGGGCAGGCCGAGCCACGGCGCACCCTTCAGCGCGGCCGAGAAGTCGGACTGGCGCAGGCGGAAGTCGACGTTGTCGCTGCCCAGGCCACGCACCAGCTTGCCCAGCAGGAACAGTTCTTCCAGCGTGCTGTGCGGGCTCGCCAGCGCGGCGATCTGGTCGGCGCCATGCTCGCGCTTGATGCCGGCCAGGCCATTGGCCACATATTCCAGTGCGGTCTGCCAGTCGGTTTCCATCCATTCGCCGCCCTGCTTCAGCAGCGGGCGGGTCAGGCGGTCGGCACTGTTCAGGCCTTCATACGAGAAGCGGTCCTTGTCGGAGATCCAGCACTCGTTGATGTCTTCGTTTTCCAGCGGCAGCACGCGCATCACGCGCTGGTTCTTGGTCTGCACCACCAGGTTCGCGCCCAGGCCGTCGTGCGGCGACACCGACTTGCGGCGGGCCAGTTCCCAGGTACGGGCCGAGTAGCGGAACGGCTTGCTGGTCAGCGCGCCGACCGGGCACAGGTCGATCATGTTGCCCGACAGTTCCGAGTCGACGGTCTTGCCGACGAAGGTGGTGATCTCCGAGTGCTCGCCGCGGTTGAGCATGCCCAGCTCCATCACGCCGGCCACTTCCTGGCCGAAGCGCACGCAGCGGGTGCAGTGGATGCAGCGGGTCATCTCCTCCATGGAGATCAGCGGGCCCACGTTCTTGTGGAACACCACGCGCTTCTCTTCCTTGTAGCGCGACTCCGAGGCACCGTAGCCCACGGCCAGGTCCTGCAGCTGGCACTCGCCGCCCTGATCGCAGATCGGGCAATCCAGCGGGTGGTTGATCAGCAGGAATTCCATCACCGACTTCTGCGCCTTGACCGCCTTCTCCGAATTGGTGAAGACCTTCATGCCGGGGGTCACCGGCGTGGCGCAGGCAGGCAGCGCCTTCGGGGCCTTCTCGACCTCGACCAGGCACATGCGGCAGTTGGCCGCGATGGACAGTTTGCGGTGGTAGCAGAAGTGCGGGATGTAGGTGCCCAGCTTGCGGGCCGCTTCCATCACCAGGCTGCCCTCAGCAACCTCAACCTTCTTGCCGTCGATCTCTAGTTCAACCATGTTCTGCCACGCTTAGATGTAGGCCGGAACCATGCACTGCTTGTGTTCGACGTGATATTCGAACTCTTTCCAGTAGTGCTTGAGCATGCCGCGTACCGGCATCGCCGCGGCATCGCCGAGCGCGCAGATGGTGCGGCCCATGATGTTTTCCGCGACGTTGTTGAGCAGGTCCAGGTCTTCCTGGCGCCCTTCTCCGTGTTCGATGCGATTGACCATGCGGTACAGCCAGCCGGTGCCTTCGCGGCACGGCGTGCACTGCCCGCACGATTCCTCAAAATAGAAGTACGACAGGCGCAGCAGCGAGCGGACCATGCAGCGCGTCTCGTCCATCACGATCACCGCGCCCGAGCCCAGCATCGAGCCGGCCTTGGCGATGGAGTCGTAGTCCATGTCGGACGCCATCATCAGGTCGCCCGGCACCACCGGCGCCGACGAACCGCCCGGGATCACCGCCTTGATGCGCTTGCCGCCGCGCATGCCGCCGGCCAGTTCCAGCAGCTTGGCGAAGGGCGTGCCCAGCGGGATCTCGTAGTTGCCGGGACGCTCGACGTCGCCCGAGACCGAGAAGATCTTGGTGCCGCCGTTGTTCGGCTTGCCCAGCTTCAGGTAGTTCTCGGGGCCGACCGCCAGCAGGAACGGCACCGCGGCGAAGGTCTCGGTGTTGTTGATGGTGGTCGGCTTGCCGTACAGGCCGAAGCTGGCCGGGAACGGCGGCTTGAAGCGCGGCTGGCCCTTCTTGCCTTCCAGCGATTCCAGCAGCGCGGTTTCCTCGCCGCAGATGTAGGCGCCATAGCCGTGGTGGGCGTGCAGCTGGAAGCTGAAGCCCGAGCCCAGGATGTTGTCGCCCAGGAAGCCCGCAGCACGCGCTTCTTCGAGGGCTTCCTCGAAGATCTTGTACTCGTTCCAGATCTCGCCGTGGATGTAGTTGTAACCCACCGTGATGCCCATCGCATACGCGCCGATGGCCATGCCCTCGATCAGCGAATGCGGGTTGTAGCGGATGATGTCGCGGTCCTTGAACGTGCCGGGCTCGCCTTCATCGGTATTGCACACCAGGTATTTCTGACCCGGGAAGGTGCGCGGCATGAAGCTCCACTTCAGGCCGGTCGGGAAGCCCGCGCCGCCGCGGCCGCGCAGGCCCGAGGCCTTGACGTCGGCGATCACCTGCTCGGGCGGGATCTTCTCGGTCAGGATGCGCTTCAGTTGCTGGTAGCCGCCACGCTTGACGTAGTCTTCCAGGTGCCAATTCTTGCCGTCCAGGCCGGCCAGGATCAGCGGCTGGATATGGCGGTCGTGCAGACTGGTCATGTTACTTGCCCCCCTTGGCGGCTTCAGCCTTCAGCTCGTCGACAAGCGCGTCGAGCTTGTCGTCGCTCATGAAGCTGCACATGCGGGTGTTGTTGACGATCATCACCGGCGCGTCGCCGCAAGCGCCCATGCACTCACCCTCTTTCAGGGTAAAGCAGCCATCAGCGGTGGTCTCGTTGTAATCGATCCCGAGCTTGCGCTTCAGGTACTCGCCAGCCCGCTCGCCGCCGGACAAGGCGCACGGCAGGTTGGTGCAGACGGCGAGCTTGAATTTGCCCACCGGCTTGGTGTCGTACATGTTGTAGAAGGTCGCCACCTCTTCCACCCACACGGGCGGCATCTCGAGGTAGCTGGCGACGAACTGCATGACTTCGGGGGAAACCCAGCCCACCTCGCCCTGTGCCACGGCAAGCGCCGCCATCACGGCCGACTGCTTCTGGTCGGCCGGATACTTCGCGATCGCGCGATCGATTTCCTTGAGAGCTTCTGCTGATAGCATGGTCATTGCAGTAAAACGGCGGAGGCAGCGCCACTGGGCGTCTCTCCGCAGGTTTGCAGCCGTCGCTGCCGTTCCGCCGGCGGGCCTGAGGCCGTGCCGGTCCGCCGCGGGTCTTCCGGGCCGCTCCGCACAGCAGAGCCCCTCGGAAAGCGCCCGGATCGTCGTCCGGGCCGGCGGTCCGTGATTAGCGGTCGATCTCGCCGAAGACGATGTCTTGCGTGCCGATGATCGTTACCGCGTCAGCAATCATGTGTCCCTTGGCCATTTCGTCCAGCGCGGCCAGGTGCGGGAAGCCAGGCGCACGGATCTTCAGGCGGTACGGCTTGTTCGCGCCGTCCGAGATCGCGTAGATGCCGAACTCGCCCTTCGGGTGTTCCACCGCTGCATACGCTTCGCCTTCGGGCACGTGCATGCCTTCGGTGAACAGCTTGAAGTGGTGGATCAGTTCTTCCATGTTGGACTTCATGTCCACGCGCGAGGGCGGCGCCACCTTGTGGTTATCGGTGATCACCGGCCCCGGATTGCGGCGCAGCCATTCGATGCACTGCCTGATGATGCGGTTGGACTGGCGCATCTCTTCCACGCGCACCAGGTAACGCGCGTAGCAATCGCCGCCCACGCCCACCGGGATGTCGAAGTCCAGCTTGTCGTACACCTCGTACGGCTGCTTCTTGCGCAGGTCCCACTCGATGCCCGAGCCGCGCAGCATCGGGCCGGTAAAGCCCATCTGCAGCGCGCGTTCCGGGCTGACCACGCCGATGTCCACCAAGCGCTGCTTCCAGATCCGGTTGTCGGTCAGCAGCGTCTCGTATTCGTCGACGTACTTCGGGAAGCGGTTGGTGAAGTCCTCGATGAAGTCCAGCAGCGAGCCCGAACGCGCTTCGTTCATGACCTTGATGGCACGCTCGTTGTGGATCTTCGAGGCACGATATTGCGGCATCGTGTCAGGCAGGTCGCGGTAGACGCCGCCCGGCCGATAGTAGGCCGCGTGCATGCGCGCACCCGACACCGCCTCGTACATGTCGAACAGGTCTTCGCGCTCGCGGAACGCGTACAGGAACACCGCCATCGCGCCCACGTCGAGAGCATGCGCACCGATCCACATCAGGTGGTTCATGATGCGGGTGATCTCGTCGAACATCACGCGGATGTACTGCGCGCGGATCGGTACTTCGAGACCGATCAGCCGTTCGATCGCCATCACGTAGGCGTGCTCATTGGACATCATCGACACGTAGTCGAGGCGGTCCATGTAGGGCACGCTCTGGATCCAGGACTTCTGTTCGGCCAGCTTCTCGGTGGCACGGTGCAGCAGGCCGATATGCGGGTCGGCGCGCTGGATGACTTCGCCGTCCAGCTCCAGCACCAGGCGCAGCACGCCGTGCGCGGCCGGGTGCTGCGGGCCGAAGTTCAGGGTGTAATTCTTGATGTCTGCCATGGCGCGTTCTCAGTGCTCCAAACCGCCGTACTTGTCCTCGCGGATCACGCGCGGCGTGATTTCGCGCGGCTCGATCGTGACCGGCTGGTAGATGACCCGCTTCTGTTCGGGGTCGTAGCGCATCTCGACGTAGCCGGAGACCGGGAAATCCTTGCGGAACGGATGGCCGACGAAACCGTAGTCGGTCAGGATGCGGCGCAGGTCCGGATGGCCGTCGAACACGATGCCGTAGAAATCGAAGGCTTCGCGCTCGAACCAGTTCACCGAGTTCCACACGTCGATCAGGCTGGCCACCACCGGGAAATCATCTTCCGGAGCGAACACGCGCAGGCGCAGGCGCCAGTTGTGGGTCACCGACAGCAGGTGCGAGACGGCGGCAAAGCGCGGGCCGTCCCAGGCGCCGTCGCCGTATTCGGAATAGTCCACGCCGCACAGGTCGATCAGCTGCTCGAAGCGCAGCGAGGGATCGTCGCGCAGGATGCGGGCGGCTTCCAGGTAGTCGCCGGCCTTGACGATCAGCGTCAGTTCGCCGGTCGCCTCGATCAGATTCTGCACGCGCTTGCCGAGAGCCTTCTCGAGCGCGGCCTTCAGGGTGTCGAGCTTCGCCATTTCAGCCCTTGCGCGCGATGGTGTTGGTACGCTTGATCTTGTTCTGCAGCTGGATCACGCCGTAGATCAGCGCTTCGGCCGTCGGCGGGCAGCCCGGCACGTAGATATCCACCGGCACGATGCGGTCGCAACCACGCACCACCGAGTACGAATAGTGGTAGTAGCCGCCGCCGTTGGCGCACGAGCCCATCGAGATCACCCAGCGCGGCTCCGCCATCTGGTCGTAGACCTTGCGCAGCGCGGGGGCCATCTTGTTGCACAGCGTGCCGGCCACGATCATCACGTCCGACTGGCGCGGCGACGGGCGGAACACCACGCCGAAGCGGTCCAGGTCATAGCGCGCGGCGCCGGCATGCATCATTTCCACGGCACAGCAGGCCAGGCCGAAGGTCATCGGCCACAGCGACCCGGTGCGGGTCCAATTGATCAGCTTGTCAGCGGTAGTCGTGACAAAGCCTTCGTTGAGAACGCCTTCGATTGCCATTTCACATCACTCCCAATCGAGCGCGCCCTTTTTCCAGATGTAGACGAAGCCCACGATGAATTCCAGCAGAAACACGCCCATGGCGATGAAACCCGGCCAGCCGATATCCCTCAGGGCAACACCCCAGGGAAACAGGAAGGCGGTTTCGAGATCGAACAGGATAAACAGGATGGCGATGAGGTAGTAGCGCACGTCGAACTTCATGCGCGCGTCCTCGAACGCTTCGAAGCCGCACTCGTAAGGAGACAGCTTCGCGGGATCGGGCTTGTTCGGACCGAGGATCCGACCGATCGACATCAGTGCCACGCCAAGCACGACACCGAAGATGATGAAGATGAGAACGGGGAAGTAGGCTTCGAGATTCAAGGTACGGCCAGCCTTATCTGGAATGTTGTCAACAGCACCAGCTGAAGCGGCGTCCTGTTGCCCACCCCAGGCGCTAAGCCATGAGAATCACGGCGCGCCGCCTTGCGGACTGCCGGAGCCCCACGCTCGGGTGCATTGCCCGGCCAGGGACTCCGATCAAGTTGTTTGGTGCCGACGGCGAGACTCGAACTCGCACAGCTTTCGCCACTACCCCCTCAAGATAGCGTGTCTACCAATTTCACCACGTCGGCTGGGGGAGAAACAATATTGCCTGGCGCCGGGTTTTTCAGGCCCTTCAGGTCCGTTACAAAGGCTTTCGTCTTTGCGCGGAACCCATCGCTGGGGAATCGTTTCAAGCCTTGCATTCTAACCCAAATTTCTTGCTTTGTTCAACGCACAACTGCAAAAAAACTCAGGAATCCGCCGCAAGGCAATCGGATTATTTCGGTACAGCAGGAGCCGCGGGCGCAGAAGCGTCTGCAGCAGCAGCCGGGGCTGCGGCCGGGGCCGATGCACCTGCCGTGGCGGGCGCCGAGGCCGGGGCGGCGCCCATCACACCCAGCGACGCAGCGGGCTTGTAGTTGCCCAGCAACGTCAGCGCCAGCGTGCAGACGAAGAACAGCGTGGCCAGCACGGCGGTGGTGCGCGACAGGAAGTTTGCCGAGCCGGTGGCGCCGAACAGGCTGCCGGAGGCGCCCGAGCCGAAGGCCGCGCCCACATCGGCGCCCTTGCCATGCTGGATCAGCACCAGGCCGATTACGCCCAGCGCCGACAACACCTGCAGCACCACCAACAAAGTCTTGAAGATTGCCATTTGATTTAAATAAGCTTACTTGCCTGATCGGTCGATCGGAACGGCCGGCATTCAGGCGTTGCCGATCGCGAGAAAATCTTCCGACTTGAGCGAGGCGCCGCCGATCAGCCCCCCGTCGATATCGGTCATCGAAAACAGTTCGGCCGCATTGTCCGGCTTGACGCTGCCGCCGTACAAGATTGCCATGCGCTGGGCCACGCCCGCATCGCGCGCGGCGACCTGGGCGCGCAGGAAGGCATGCACCGCCTGCGCCTGCGCGCTGGTGGCAGTCTTGCCGGTACCGATGGCCCACACCGGCTCATAGGCCAGCACCACGCGGCCCAGCTGTTCCACCGTCAGCGCTTCCAGCACCGCCTGCAGCTGCCGGCCGACCACGGCCTCGGTCTCGCCCGCCTCGCGCTGGGCCAGGGTCTCGCCCACGCACACCACCGGGACGATGCCGAACTCGAGCGCCCGCAGCGCCTTGGCCGCGACGGCCTGGTCGGTCTCGCCATGGTAGGTGCGACGCTCGGAGTGGCCGACCAGCACGTAGGTGCAGCCGAACTCGCCCAGCATCGATGCCGCCACTTCGCCGGTGAAGGCTCCGCGCGCCTCCGCCGACACGTCTTGTGCACCCCAGGCCACCTTGGAGCCGTTCAGCAGCGCCTGGCATTGTGCAAGATAGGGGAACGGCGCGCAGACCGCCAGCGTCGCGCCGGTCACACCAGCGCCAGCCTGGATGGCTTCCAGCAGTGCCGCGTTGGCAGCCAGGCTGCCGTGCATCTTCCAATTGCCGATGACGAGCTTTTGTCTCACGAGGTGCCCCTCCCAAATCAAACCCGCTATTGTAGCGTGTGGCAGGGGCAAGGCGCTATGCCCGCCGGTATGCCCGCCGATTTACCAGGTCAGCACGATCTTGCCGATATGCTCGCTCGACTCCATCAGCCGGTGCGCGTCGGCCGCCTGCGCGGCCGGGAACACCTGGTGGATCACCGGCTTGATCTTGCCGGCCGCCAACAGCGGCCACACCTGCTCGTGCAGCGCCGCGGCGATCTTGCCCTTGAACGATGCCGGGCGCGGACGCAGCGTCGAGCCGGTCACGGTGATGCGCCGGCGCAGGATGTCGCCCAGTGGGATCTCGGCCTTGGCACCGCCCAGCAGCGCGATGATGACGATGCGGCCATCATCGGCGATGCATTTGAGCTCGCGCGCGAGGTACGGGCCGGCGACCATGTCGAGGATCACGTCGACGCCCTTGCCGCCGGTCAGCGCAGCGACTTCGGCAACGAAGTCCTGGGTCTTGTAGTTGATGGCGCGATCGGCGCCCAGGTCTTCGCAGGCCTTGCACTTTTCGTCGGTGCCGGCGGTAACGAACACCTTGAAGCCCAGCGCCTTGGCGATCTGGATCGCGGTGGTGCCGATGCCGCTGGAGCCGCCCTGGATCAGCAGGGTTTCGTCCTTGCCACGCGGACCCTGGCCCAGGTAGCCGCGATCGAACACATTGCTCCACACCGTGAAGAACGTCTCCGGCAGCGCCGCGGCCTCGATATCGCTCAGGCCTTGCGGCGCGGGCAGGACCTGCGCCAGCGGCGCGGTGCACAGCTGCGCATAGCCGCCGCCCTGCACCAGCGCGCAGACGCGGTCACCCACCTTCAGGCCGAAGCGGTTGTCGGCATGGCCGAGGTCGCCGCCCACCACCACGCCGGCCACTTCCAGCCCGGGCAGGTCGGACGCGCCCGGCGGCACCGGGTAGTTGCCGGTACGCTGGAACACGTCGGGACGGTTGACGCCGGCGGCAGCCACGCGGATCAGGACTTCGCCCGCGCCCGGCACCGGGTCGGGACGCTCGGTCAGCTGGAGGACGTCCGGGGCACCGTATTCGCGGATCTCGATGGCTTGCATGCTTGCTGCTCCTTGTCTTCTGTCGGGTCGGTGTGAGCTTGCGCTCGATAGGGTTGCCGGCAGTGTAAACAAAAAAACGGCTGGACATGGTCCAGCCGTTTTCTGGTGGCGCCTCCGTCCCGGAGGCGCCGGCGGGCAAGACTGCCCGCGGTATTACTGCTGTTCCGAACCACCGGCCGGCGCTGCCGGCGCGGCGCTCTCGCCGGCGTTGATCGGGCTGATGCTGCCGCCCTCTTCCGCCAGCGCGGCCTTCAGCGACAGGCGCAGGCGACCCTTCTCGTCGGCCTGGATCAGCTTGACGCGGACCTGCTGGCCTTCCTTCAGCCAGTCCTTGATGTCCTTGACACGCTCGTTGACGATTTCCGAGATGTGCAGCAGGCCGTCCTTGCCGGGCAGGATGTTGACGATGGCGCCGAAGTCCAGCAGCTTCAGCACGGTACCGGCGTAGATCTTGCCAACTTCTGCTTCCGCGGTGATGCCCTCGATGCGGCGCTTGGCTTCGGCCATCCCTTCGGTCGAGGTCGAGGCGATGGTGATGGTGCCGTCTTCCTGGATGTCGATGGTGGTGCCGGTTTCCTTGGTCAGCGCCTGGATGGTCGAGCCGCCCTTACCGATCACTTCGCGGATCTTGTCCGGATGGATCTTCATGGTGATCATGCGCGGGGCGTGCGCCGACAGCTCGGTGCGGGCGTGGCCCATCGCTTCCTGCATGTTCGACAGGATGTGCAGGCGGCCTTCCTTGGCCTGCGCCAGCGCGACCTGCATGATCTCCTTGGTGATGCCCTGGACCTTGATGTCCATCTGCAGCGCGGTGATGCCGTTGTCGGTACCCGCCACCTTGAAGTCCATGTCGCCCAGGTGATCTTCATCGCCCAGGATGTCGGTCAGCACCGCGAACTTGTTGCCTTCCAGGATCAGGCCCATGGCCACGCCGGCGACGTGCGCCTTGACCGGAACGCCGGCATCCATCAGCGCCAGGCAGCCGCCGCACACCGAAGCCATCGACGACGAGCCGTTGGATTCGGTGATTTCCGAAACCAGGCGGATGGTGTAGGCGAACTCATCGTCCTTCGGCAGCACCGGGATCAGTGCGCGCTTGGCCAGGCGGCCATGGCCGATTTCGCGGCGCTTCGGGCTGCCCACGCGGCCGGTCTCACCGGTGGCGAACGGGGGCATGTTGTAGTGGAGCATGAAGCGGTCGCGGTATTCGCCGGCCAGCGCGTCGATGATCTGCTCGTCGCTCTTGGTGCCCAGCGTGGCCACCACCAGTGCCTGGGTCTCGCCGCGGGTGAACAGCGCCGAGCCGTGCGCGCGCGGCAGCACCGACGAACGGATCTCGATCGGACGCACGGTGCGGGTGTCGCGGCCGTCGATGCGCGGCTCGCCGTTCAGGATCTGGCCGCGCACGATCTTCGCTTCCAGGTCGAACATGATGTTGCCGACTTCCACCTTGTCGGCTTCGACGCCGGCCTCGGCCAGCGCGGCGGCCACGTTGGCCGACACTTCCTTCAGCTTCTGGCTGCGCGCCGACTTCTGGCGCAGCTGATAGGCTTCCTGCAGCAGCGGCAGCGCGACTTCGGTGACCTTGGCGATCAGCGGCTCGTTCTTGGCCGCCGGGGCCCAGTCCCACTCCGGCTTGCCGCCTTCGCGCACCAGTTCATGGATGGCGTTGATGGCGGTCTGCATCTGCTCGTGACCATAGACCACGGCGCCCAGCATCACGTCTTCGGACAGCTGGTTGGCTTCCGATTCCACCATCAGCACGGCGCGCTCGGTACCGGCCACGATCAGGTCCAGGTCCGAGGTGGCGAGCTGCGAGCGGGTCGGGTTCAGCAGGTACTGGCCGTCCTTGTAGCCCACGCGCGCGGCGCCCACCGGGCCGCTGAACGGGATGCCCGACACGGCCAGCGCGGCCGACGCGCCGATCAGCGCGGGGATGTCGGCGGGCACATCCGGGTTCAGCGACACCACGTGCACCACCACTTGCACTTCGTTGTAGAAGCCTTCCGGGAACAGCGGGCGCAGCGGACGATCGATCAGGCGCGAAGTCAGGGTCTCGTTTTCCGACGGACGGCCTTCGCGCTTGAAGAAGCCGCCGGGGATCTTGCCGGCGGCGTAGGTCTTCTCGATGTAGTCGACGGTCAGCGGGAAGAAGTCCTGGCCCGGCTTCGGGTTCTTGGCGGCGACCACGGTCGCCAGCACCACGGTGTCTTCCACATCGACCAGCACGGCACCGCCGGCCTGGCGGGCGATTTCGCCGGTTTCCATGCGGACCTTGTGCTGGCCCCACTGGAATTCCTTGACGACCTTGTTGAACATGGACATATGCATTCCTTGACTTGCGTGCTGACCGCGCGATCTACGCAATGACACGCGCGCGGCCGGCGACGCCTGCGTTCTCAGCCGCAGGCAAACTGCCGGGTTGCCGGTCGCGGTCGCAGGGAAGTGCTATGCCATTCCAGCGCGGCACCGGCGCAGCCGATGCCGTGCTGGAATGACACAAAGCCCTGTTTCCTTGCCCGATCCGGGTGTTGGATAAAAAGAACAACTTACTCCGTTGCGCGGCTTGCCGCAACGGCGCCCGCACCATCGACATGGCCGGACGGCGTGAAGCGAAAATCACTCCATTACAGCCTGCTCCCTGGCGGCACGGAATCGCCCCGCCAGAAATGCAAAATGCCTGCCCAGCAGTGCTGAAGCAGGCATCGAGGCCTCACGCGAAACCGTGCAAACCCTGGAATCGCGCTGCCATCGGACGCAACCTTACTTGCGCAGGCCCAGCTTTTCGATCAGGGCGCGGTAACGGTCGGCATCGTTGGACTTGAGGTAGTCCAGCAGGCGGCGACGGCGGCTCACCATGCGCAGCAGGCCGCGGCGGCTGTGGTGGTCCTTCATGTTGGCCTTGAAGTGCGGGGTCAGTTCGTTGATGCGGGTGGTCAGCAGGGCCACTTGCACTTCGGGGCTGCCAGTGTCGTTGGCGCCACGGGCGAACTGCTTGATGACTTCGGACTTGTTGATATCGGCGACTGCCATGATGATTTCCTTTCACTTGCGAACGCTACAGCGCGGGATGCGCCGCATGCGTCGTGCCATGTAATTGACTGGCTGTTGCCGCCACCGGACCGGGGCCAGGTAACGACAGCCGCGGATTATAGCCCAAAAGCCGGTGCAGGAGTACCCGGCGCCCCGCCGCTCACGGACGTTCCATCCTGCAGGTGGTCGGCAGCGTGGTTTGCGCCGCCTTGAGCTTGCGCACGGTGCGGAAGCCATAGCCCGAGCCCTCGTTGTCGAAGCGCACGGCGCCGCCCTGGCGCTCCATCACCGACACGTACAGCGGCTGCAGCACCTGGTGGTCGTCGGCCCGCACCGTGGCTTCGTGGAAATCGTTGACGTAGCGCATGTGCTCGAGCGCGCGCGCCACCTTGACCGCGTCGGTGGAGCCGGCCTGCGTGATCGCGCGCGCCAGCATCTCGACCATCATCTGCATGCGCAGGTGGACGTAGTCGTCCTTGGGCTCTGGATAACGCGCGCGGAATTCCTGGTAGAACGCATCGGACGCTGCCCCACCCACATTGGGATGCCACTCGGCCACGGCCAGCACGCGCCCGACCCCGGCATCGCCCATCGCCGCCGGCGCGCCCAGGCCATTGCCGTAGAAGGTATAGAACTTGGCCCGCAGCCCGCCCTCGCGCGCGGCCTTGACCATCAGCGTCAGGTCGTTACCCCAGTTGCCGGTGATGACCGCATCGGCCCCGCTGGCCTTGATCTTGGCGATATACGGCGCGAAGTCCTTGATCTTGCCGATCGGGTGGAACTCGTCGCCGACGATCTGGATATCGGGCCGGCGCGCCGCCAGCATCTCGCGCGCCGAGCGCGCCACCTGGTGGCCGAAGCTGTAGTCCTGGTCGATCAGGTACACGCGGCGCACCGCCTGGTCCTGGCGGATGACCTCGGTCAGCGCCTGCATGCGCATGTCGGCGCTGGCATCGAAGCGGAAATGCCAGAAGCTGCAGTTCTCGTTGGTCAGGCTGGGATCGACCGCCGAGTAGTTCAGGAACAGCACGCGCGCGTCGGGCTGGCGCGCGTTATGGCGGTTGATGGCCGCCACCAGCGCCCCCGCCACCGCCGAGCTGTTGCCCTGCAAGACAAAGGGGATGCGCTTGTCGGTCAGCGCGCGCAGCTGGATCAGGCTTTCATCGACATTGCCCTTGCTGTCGAAGGTGACCAGCTCGAGCGGCCGCACACCCTCTGCGGTCTTGACGCCGCCGCGCGCGTTGATGCGCTCGATCGCCAGGCGCAGGTTGCGCGCCACCGCTTCGCCGGCATTGGCGAACGGGCCGGACAGGCCGTCGATCATGCCCAGCCGGATCGGCTCCTGCGCCGAGGCGCCCGCCGCTGCCGCCAGCAACAACCCGCCCAGCCATCCCCGCCACCGCGCCGCAACCGTCATTCGTCTCTCCTGGAAAGCGCTGGATGGTACGGCAGCGCCCCGCTGCGGGCAAATACCGGTGCGAACCGCATCGGCACCGCCAGTTCCATGGAGAACCGGCCGCGTTATCGGCAGATCCGCACAAAAGCAGCGCCGAACGCACACACTGGCCGCCGCCGGACTACACTGGCGGTATCCACACCCCATACATCGATTGAGGTCCAGCCATGAATTCCGTCATCGCCAAGGGCGCGTGCCGTCTCGTGCTGGCGCTGGGCGTCGCCATGCTGTCCGCCTGCGCCACGCTGATGCCGGAGCAGGAAGGGACGCGGCTGGTGGGCCAGCCCCAGGCCGCGGTGCAGGCCATGTTCGGGCCGCCCACCGATGTGTTCCCGCTGCGCGAGGGCACCACGCGCTGGATCTACTCGAAGCAGCCGATGGGCCAGTATGCCTATGGCGCCGACTTCGACCGCAACGGCAACCTGACCGCGTTCCGCAACATGCTGTCGACGCCGGAGCTGTACAAGGCGCAGGTCAACACCTGGACCAGGCGCGACGTGGCCGAGCACTTCGGCATGACGCGGCTGCCGGTCAGCTACTACCCGCGCATGCGCAACGAGGTCTGGTCCTACCGCTTCCGCCACGAAGACGTATGGCCGTCGCTGTTCCACTTCTATTTCGACGATGCCGGCGTGCTGCGCCGGACCCAGATCACGCCCGACCCGCTCTACGATCCCGACGAGCGGCGCCTGTTCTGACTGCGCCCATGAAAAAGCCCGCCATCCCCGGGTCGGGAATGGCGGGCCTGGTCCGTACGTTCGGGCCGGGTAGGCCTTCCGCCGTCAGCGCAGGGGCCTGGATCAGATCTGCGGGTTGATCTTCTGCACGGCCTTGTCGTGCAGCTTGTTCAGCGCGGCCAGGTAGGCCTTGGCCGAGGCCGCGACGATATCCGGGTCGGTACCCACGCCGTTGACGATGCGGCCGGCCTTGGACAGGCGCACGGTCACTTCGCCCTGGGCCTCGGTGCCGCCGGTAATGGCGTTCACCGAATACAGCACCATCTCGGCGCCGCTGGCCACGCGCGACTCGATCGCATGCAGGGTGGCGTCGACCGGGCCGTTGCCCTCGCCTTCGCCGCTCTGCTCCTGGCCGTCCATGCTGAACACCACGCGCGCATGCGGACGCTCGCCGGTCTCGGAGCGCTGCGACAGCGAGATGAAGCGGAAGTGTTCGTTGGCGTCGTGCTGGGCCTCGTTCGAGACGATGGCGACGATGTCCTCGTCGAAGATCTCGGCCTTCTGGTCGGCCAGCTCCTTGAAGCGCGTGAAGGCGGCGTTGACCTCGCTCTCGCTGTCGAGCTCGATGCCCAGCTCCTGCAGGCGCTGCTTGAAGGCATTGCGGCCCGACAGCTTGCCCAGCACGATCTTGTTGGCGGTCCAGCCCACGTCTTCGGCGCGCATGATCTCGTAGGTGTCGCGCGCCTTGAGCACGCCGTCCTGGTGGATGCCCGAGGCATGCGCGAAGGCGTTGGCGCCGACCACGGCCTTGTTCGGCTGCACCGCGAAGCCGGTGATCTGCGACACCAGCTTGGACGCCGGCACGATCTGCGTGGTGTCGATGCCGAGGTCGAGGTTGAAGTAGTCGCGACGCGTCTTCACCGCCATCACCACTTCTTCCAGGCTGGTGTTGCCGGCGCGCTCGCCGAGGCCGTTGATGGTGCATTCGATCTGGCGCGCACCGGCCATCTTGACCGCCGCCAGCGAGTTGGCCACGGCCATGCCGAGGTCGTTATGGCAGTGCACCGACCACACCGCCTTGTCCGAGTTGGGAATGCGCTCGCGCACCGAGCGGATCAGCTCGGCATAGCCTTCCGGCACGGCGTAGCCTACCGTATCGGGCAGGTTGATGGTGGTCGCACCCTCGGCGATCACGCCTTCGAGCACGCGGCACAGGAAGTCCATGTCCGAGCGGCTGCCGTCTTCCGGCGAGAACTCGATGTCGTCGGTGAACTGGCGCGCAAAGCGCACCGCCAGGCGCGCCTGCTGGTAGACCTCGTCCGGCGTCATGCGCAGCTTCTTCTCCATGTGCAGCGCGGAGGTGGCGATGAAGGTGTGGATGCGGAACGAGTTGGCCGGCTTGAGCGCCTCGGCCGCGCGGGCAATGTCCTTGTCGTTGGCGCGGGCCAGCGAGCAGATGGTGGAGTCCTTGACCACCTGCGCGATCGAGCGGATCGCCTCGAAGTCGCCGTTGGAGCTTGCGGCGAAACCGGCCTCGATCACATCGACCTTCAGGCGTTCCAGCTGGCGCGCGATGCGGATCTTTTCCTCGCGCGTCATCGAGGCGCCGGGCGATTGCTCGCCGTCACGCAAGGTGGTGTCGAAAATGATGAGTTTGTCAGACATGGTGTGGAGCTCCTGATTGCTTGTCGTGTGCTGTCCCCGGCATGCTGCGTCCGGGGATTTACCGCCTGTTCCGCGCTCCACGGCTGTGGAATGCAAAACGCCCCGGCGTGCATGGAGCAGGCCGGGGCGTTGGAAAATTCCTTGCGGATTCCGCGCTAAGGGGTAAGTCCGTCCTTAGCGCGCGCGCGTCCCGACCTGATGGCCTAGTAGGCCACCTAGGGTGGTGCGGGCGATTAGGACTTGGCGCGAAATCATGGCTGCGACTATAGCCGACTTGGCGCGCACGCGCAACACAGGGTTTTGCCGCACGCGCCGCCTGCGGTGGTGCTCAGCCCTTGGGCGGGATGCGCAGCTTCTGGCCCGGGTAGATCTTGTCCGGGTGGCTCAGCATGGGCTTGTTGGCCTCGAAGATCTTGTTGTACTCGGCGCCGTTGCCGTAGGCGGCCTGCGCGATCGCCCACAGCGTGTCGCCCTTGACCACGGTGTGCCAGCCCGATTCCGCGGACTCGACGTTGACCGACATCTTGTCCTCGACCTTGTCGACGCCCTCGACATTGCCGGCGCACAGGATGATCTTCTCGCGCGTGGCCTGGTCGGGTGCCACGCCGAACACGGTGACGAGTCCCTGCGAGCCGTCGACCTGCACCATCAGCCCGGTCGCGTCCAGCCCCATCTTCCTGATATACGCCTCGATCGCGTCGCCCGCGGCGCGATTGGCGGCATCGACCTTCTCCGCCGATGCATCCGCCGCGGCCGCTGCCTGCGCGGCCTTGGCCTCGCCGGTGCCGAACAGCTTTTCTCCCGCTTCCTTGATGAAGTCGAACATGCCCATGACATCCTCCTGACGGTGGGTGGAAAACACTGCAGAGTGCCACGCCCCGATGGCCGTGGCATGAAAACAATTGTGAATCCCGCAATGCATGAAGGGCGCCTGAGCGCCCTTCTGCGATTTATTCCCGCGGCTTCTTCTCGATCGCCGGCTTGCCATGCATGGCCCGCCAGGCCCACAGCACATAGCCCGAGATCGCGTAGGCCACGAACAGCCCGAACAGCGCCACCGGCGGATCGGTCGAGACCACCACGAACAGCACCAGGACCAGCACCATCATGCCGAACGGCACGCGGTAGCGCACGTCGAGCGCCTTGCCGCTGTAGAACGGCGCGTTGGACACCATCGACAGCCCCGCGTACAGCGTGATGCCGAACGCCACCCACGGCATCCACAGCTCCTTGACCGGCAGCTTGTTGTCGATCACCAGCCACACGAAGCCGGCCACCAGCGCGGCAGCGGCCGGGCTCGGCAGGCCCTGGAAGAAGCGCTTGTCGACGACGCCGATATTGGCGTTGAAGCGCGCCAGCCGCAGTGCCGCGCAGGTGCAGTAGACGAAGGCGGCGATCCAGCCCCACTTGCCCAGGTCATGCAGGATCCATTCATACATCACCAGCGCCGGCGCGACGCCGAACGAGGTCATGTCCGAGAGCGAGTCATACTGCTCGCCGAACGCGCTCTGCGTATTGGTGATGCGGGCCACGCGCCCGTCCATGCCATCGAGCACCATGGCCGCGAAGATGGCGATGGCGGCGGCGTCGAAGCGCATGTTCATCGCCTGCACGATGGCGAAGAAGCCGGCGAACAGCGCCGCCGTGGTGAAGGCGTTGGGCAGCAGGTAGATGCCGCGCCGCCGCGGCCGCTGGTAGACGATGTCGTGGTCGTCGACAGCTTCGTCGTCGAAGTCGTCGTCGGCGCCGCGCAGCTGGTTGTGGCGGAACGGCCGCAGGTGGGTCACGTTGCCGCTGCCGCTGCGCTTGTTACGTCGATGGAAGGCAACCATCACTGTGCTCCGGTCAGGCCGCCGCTCACTGCACGTCGAGTTCGGCGAGGATGGTCGACGAGGCCGACACCTTCTCGCCGATGGTCACGCGCGGGCGTGCGTCGAGCGGCAGGTACACGTCGACGCGCGAGCCGAAGCGGATAAAGCCGTAGCGCTGGCCGCGCGAGAGGTTGTCGCCGGGCTTGGTGTAGCACAGGATGCGGCGCGCCACCAGGCCCGCCACCTGCACCAGCGTCACCAGCTGACCATCGGCCGCGCGCCGGATCAGCACCGCGTTGCGTTCGTTCTCGGTCGAGGCCTTGTCCAGGTCGGCATTGACGAACTTGCCGGGAAAGTATTCGACCTTCTCCACCGCGCCGTCGACCGAGACACGGTTCGAGTGCACGTTGAAGACGTTCATGAAGACGCTGATCTTCAGCGCCTCGCGCTTGGCGTACGGGTCCATGGTCTTCTCGACCACGACGATGCGGCCGTCGGCCGGGGCCAGCACGGCATTGGGCTGCGACGGGATCGGACGCGGCGGGTCGCGGAAGAACTGCAGCACGAACACCGTGATGATCCACAGCGGCAGCGCCCACCAGAAGCCCGCGCTGGCATGCACCAGCAGCGAGATGACAAAGGCGCCGGCCAGGAACGGCCAGCCTTCACGGGCGATCAGCGGATGAGGATAGTTCATGCAGTACGTGTTTCGGTGGATACAGGCCAGGGCAAGGCGGCCTGGCCGCGGCACGCACGTGCCGCGCGCCCTGCCGGCCGCCGCGGGGAGCAGCATCCGGCACGCCTTGCCCGAAAAGTTCGACAAGGATAACAAAAAGCCGTTCAGGTCCCGGCAATCCCCTTCCGATGATAGAAGGGCAAGGCACGGAACGCTGAACGGCTTCGACCCGCCGCCGTGCGGCGCGGGCCATCAGGCAGCGCTACCGGTCAGTTCTTCGACTGGTCGACCATCTTGTTCTTGGCGATCCACGGCATCATCGCGCGCAGCTTCTCGCCCACCACTTCGATTTCGTGCTCGGCGTTCAGGCGGCGGCGCGAGATCAGCGTCGGGGCGCCGGCCTTGTTCTCGAGCAGGAAGCTCTTGGCGTATTCGCCGGTCTGGATGTCCTTCAGGCACTGCTTCATCGCCTTCTTGGTCTCCTCGGTCACCACGCGCGGACCGGTGACGTATTCACCATATTCGGCGTTATTGGAGATCGAGTAGTTCATGTTGGCGATGCCGCCTTCGTAGATCAGGTCGACGATCAGCTTCAGTTCGTGCAGGCACTCGAAGTAGGCCATTTCCGGCGCGTAGCCGGCTTCCACCAGGGTCTCGAAGCCGGCCTTGATCAGCTCGACGGTACCGCCGCACAGCACGGCCTGCTCGCCGAACAGGTCGGTCTCGGTTTCTTCGCGGAAGTTGGTCTCGATGATGCCGGCACGGCCGCCGCCGTTGGCGGTGGCGTACGACAGCGCGATGTCACGGGCGGCGCCGGACTTGTTCTGGTGCACGGCGATCAGGTGCGGCACGCCGCCACCTTGGGTGTAGGTGGCGCGCACGGTGTGGCCCGGGGCCTTCGGCGCGATCATGATCACGTCCAGGTCGGCGCGCGGGATCACCGCACCGTAGTGCACGTTGAAGCCGTGGGCGAAGGCCAGCGCGGCGCCTTCCTTGATGTTGGCGTGCACTTCGTTCTTGTACACGTCGGCGATCTGCTCGTCCGGCAGCAGGATCATGACCACGTCGGCGTTCTTGACGGCCTCGGCCACTTCCTTGACCTGCAGGCCGGCGTTGACGGCCTTGTTCCACGACGCGCCGCTCTTGCGCAGGCCGACGGTCACGTTGACGCCCGAATCCTTCAGGTTCAGCGCGTGGGCATGGCCCTGCGAGCCGTAGCCGATGATGGTGACGTTCTTGCCCTTGATCAGGGAGAGGTCGGCGTCCTTGTCGTAAAACACTTTCATGATGATTCCTTCAATCTCTGTCTTTTGTATGAGAGGAGCGGCATCCTCGCGCGCATCGTGTGCGCACGGATCGCGCCGCCCCGGGGATACTGCGTGAAGCCGTTGGGTGAGCCGGGGCCGGTCAGACCTTCAGGATGCGCTCGCCGCGGCCGATGCCCGAGCCGCCGGTGCGGACGGTCTCGAGGATGGCGGTACGGTCGATCGCGTCCAGGAACGCATCGAGCTTGACGCCGTTGCCGGTCAGCTCGATGGTGTAGGTCTTCTCGGTAACATCGATGATGCGGCCGCGGAAGATGTCGGCGGTGCGCTTCATTTCCTCGCGCTCCTTGCCGACCGCGCGCACCTTGACGAGCATCAGCTCGCGTTCGATGTGCGCGCCTTCGGTCAGGTCCACCACCTTGACCACTTCCACCAGGCGGTTCAGGTGCTTGGTGATCTGCTCGATCACGTCATCCGAACCGGTGGTGACGATGGTCATGCGCGACAGCGAGGAATCCTCGGTCGGCGCCACGGTCAGCGTCTCGATGTTGTAGCCGCGGGCCGAGAACAGGCCCACCACGCGCGACAGCGCACCGGCTTCGTTTTCCAGCAGGACCGAAATGATGTGTCGCATTACAGGTCCTCCGCGCCGAGCAGCATTTCGGAAATGCCCTTGCCTGCCTGGACCATCGGCCAGACGTTTTCGGTGGGATCGGTCTGGAAGTCCAGGAACACGGTACGGTCCTTCAGGCGGAACGCCTCGCGCAGCGCGGGCTCGACGTCCGAGCTCTTCTCGACGCGCATGCCGACGTGGCCATAGGCCTCGGCCAGCTTGACGAAATCAGGCAGCGCATCCATGTAGGAATGCGAGTAGCGGTTGTCGTACTCGATCTCCTGCCACTGGCGCACCATGCCGAGGTAGCCGTTGTTGAGCGAGCAGATCTTCACCGGGGTGTCGTACTGCAGGCAGGTCGACAGCTCCTGGATGCACATCTGGATCGAGCCCTCGCCGGTGATGGTGACGACTTCCTTCTCGGGGAAGGCCTTCTTGATGCCCATCGCGTACGGCAGACCCACGCCCATCGTGCCCAGGCCGCCGGAGTTGATCCAGCGGCGCGGCTCGTTGAACTTGTAGAACTGCGCAGCCCACATCTGGTGCTGGCCGACGTCGGAGCAGATGAAGGCGTCGCCGTGGGTCAGTTCCCAGATCTTTTCCACCACGTACTGCGGCTTGATGATCTCGGAGCTGCGGTCGTACTTCAGGCAATCGACCGAGCGCCATTGCTCGATCTGCTCCCACCACCTGGCCAGCGCCTCGCGCTTGGGCTTGACGTCGCTGGCCTTGATCTGGGCGATCAGTTCCTGCAGCACGTCCTTGACGTTGCCGACGATGGGGATATCGACCTTGACGCGCTTGGAAATCGACGACGGATCGATGTCGATATGGATGATCTTGCGCGCCTGCGAGGTGAAGTGCGACGGGTTGCCGATCACGCGGTCGTCGAAGCGGGCACCGATGGCGATCAGCACGTCGCAGTTCTGCATGGCCATGTTGGCTTCATACGTGCCGTGCATGCCGAGCATGCCGACGAACTGCTTGTGGGTGCCGGGGAACGCGCCCAGGCCCATCAGCGTGTTGGTCACCGGGTGGCCGGTCAGCGCCGCCAGCTGGCGCAGCTCGTCGCTGGCATTGGCCAGCACCACGCCGCCGCCGCTGTAGATGTACGGGCGCTCGGCGTTCTGCAGCAGCGCCACCGCCTTGCGGATCTGGCCCGAGTGGCCCTTGTTGACCGGGTTGTACGAGCGCATGTCGATCGACTTGGGGTACTCGTACTTGCAGGCATTGCGCGAGACATCCTTGGGGATGTCCACCACCACCGGGCCGGGACGGCCGGTCGAGGCAATGAAGAACGCCTTCTTGATGGTCGCGGCGAGGTCGCGCACGTCCTTCACCAGGAAGTTGTGCTTGACGATCGGACGGGTGATGCCGACGGTGTCGCACTCCTGGAAGGCGTCCTGGCCGATGGCGTGGGTCGGCACGTTGCCGGTGATCACCACCATCGGGATCGAGTCGAGGTACGCGGTGGCGATGCCGGTGACGGCATTGGTCACGCCGGGACCGGAGGTCACCAGGGCGACGCCCACCTTGCCGGTCGCGCGTGCGTAGCCGTCCGCGGCATGGACCGCGGCCTGCTCGTGGCGCACCAGGATGTGCTCGAACTTGGTTTGCTTGTGGAGCTCGTCGTAGATATACAGCACTGCGCCGCCGGGATAGCCCCAGACGTACTCGACGCCTTCTTCGGCAAGTGCGTGAACGAGAATTTCCGCCCCGATCATTTCGGGTGCGGCAGATGAATTGCTGTCGGCGTGGGAGAATTCCGCGCTGGGCATGTTCATTTCAGTCCTTTGCAATTTTCGGCAAAAAATTGTTTGGATGCTCTCTGCCGAACTTGTGGCTCGGGTTCAAGCGGTGCGCGTCTGCATGGAAGACCGCCTCATAAGCGGCCGGATGAGACAACCACTGATGTCGTGTGAACTGTCGATGATACTGCAATGCACCAGCGCGGTCTACGGTTGTTTACGCCGCCGGCATCGGCAAGTTCCCCGGATTTGCAAAAACTTTTGCGCAGCGCCATGTATGTCCAGCCATACAAAACGGTACAGCGCGGCCAAATTTTGCTAGCATCCCAGCACCTTGGGGCGCCGCGCGCCCTCGGCAGCACATTCACCAGAACCGGGCCCGGGTCCCGGCGCAACAAGCCCCAACCGCCTGAATGGCCACCGACCAGGAACTGTCCGCCTTTCTTGCCAGCGTCGAGCGGCGCGCCTTCAAGCAGGCCGTGTTTGCCGTCCGCGACGACGAGGCCGCGCTCGACATCGTCCAGGACGCCATGATCAAGCTGGCCGAAAAATATGGCGACAAGAGCGCCGCGGAACTCGCGCCGCTGTTCCAGCGCATCCTGCAGAACACCATCCATGACTGGTTCCGGCGCCAGAAGGTGCGCAATACCTGGGTTTCGCTGTTTTCCAGCCTGCGCGACGACCGCGACGGCGGCGACGACAGCGACCTGCTGGAGACGCTCGAGTCGCAGGCCGGCTCGGAATCGGCCGAAAGCAGCGCCGACAAGGTCGAGCGCGCCCAGGTCATGCACATCATCGAGCAGGAGATCCAGCGCCTGCCCACGCGTCAACGCCAGGCATTCTTAATGCGTTACTGGGAAGATATGGACGTCGCCGAAACCGCGGCCGTGATGGGCTGTTCCGAAGGCAGCGTCAAGACGCACTGTTCCCGTGCCACGCACACACTTGCGCAGGCGCTGCGCGCACGGGGGGTCCGACTATGAGCAGAAACGACAAAGAAATCCGCGAGCGCCGGTTTGCGCATGAGGTTCGCGCGGCACTCGACGCCGGCGCCGACGCCTTGCCGGCCGACATTTCCGAACGGCTCGCCGCGGCGCGCCGGATGGCGGTCGCCCGCAAGAAGGCCGAGGCGCCCGTGCTGGTGCCGCAGCTTGCCATGCCGGGCGCGCACGCGCCGCTGTTCGAAGACGACGCCTCGCCGCTGCACCGCGCCGGCGCCTGGCTGCGCCGGCTGGGCCTGGTCTGGACGCTGGTCGCCCTGGGCGCCGGCCTGGTGGGCATCTACCACTGGCAGGAGCAGAAGCGCATCGAGGAGCTGGCCGATATCGACGCGGCCATGCTGCTCGACGACCTGCCGCCCACGGCCTATGCCGACGAGGGCTTCCACGTGTTCCTGAAGCACGGGCAATAGCATGGCGCCCCCGCTTCCCCGCCCCGACGCCCTGCGCCGCCGGCTGGCCGCCCTGCTGGCCGGCGCCGGCGCCGCCGCGTGCTGGGGGCTGCTTCCCGCGCCGGCACAGGCACAGGGCGCTTCCGCGGCGGTCGGGACCGCCGCCCCCCACCCGGCCCAGCCGGTCAGCGCCAAGCCCGCCTGGGCCGACCTGAGCCCGGTCAACCAGCGCATCCTGGCGCCGCTGCAGCCGCTGTGGGACAGCCTGCCGGAGCTGAACCGCCACAAGTGGCTGCGCATCGCCGCGCGCTATCCGAAATATTCGCCGGCCGAGCAGGCCCGGCTGCAGGCGCGCATGGCGGAGTGGGTCAGGATGACTCCGCAGCAACGCCGGCTGGCGCGCGAAAACTACCAGATCACCCGCTCGCTGCCGACCGAGAAGAAGGCCGAGGCCTGGGACAAGTACCAGCAGTTGCCCGAAGAGCAGAAGAAGAAGCTGGCCGCCGCCGACCACGTGCCGCGCCGCCCCGGTGCCGTCAGCGCGCTGCCCAGCGGCAAGCGCCTGCCCAGCGACACCAGCCGCCAGCTGCGCCATGAACACAAGGCGGGCGCGGGCCACGCTGCCCATCCGGCCCATCCGGCCGGTATGCCCGCCAGCGAGGGCGCGGCGCTGCCCGCCGCCCCCGCAGCCGCGGCAGCTGCCGTGGCCGCGGCGTCCGCCCCCGCCGCTGCCACTCCGATGACGCCCGCAAGCGCCGCGCTGCCCGCGGCCCCCGCGCCAGCCTCAGCGGCAGCGCAGGCGCCCACCGAAGCGACGGCGGCAGCGTCCGACGCCACCGTGCGCCAGTAATTCGCAGGCCATTTGGCATAATGGCCGTTTGAGGCCGGCCAGCGCACGCGGGCCAGCTTCGCCAGGCCCGCACCGGCATCCGCATGCCGGGCGCCGGCGCCCTGTTCAGACCGCCATCGATGCCCGCTGCCACCCTCGACCCCGTACCCCCTGCCGCGTCCGCGCCGGCCGCCCCGCCGCTGCGCCGCCGCATCGCCTGCATGCTTTATGAAGGCGTGCTGCTGTTCGGCGTGCTGAGCGCCTCGACCGCCGCCTACCTGCTGGTGCGGCCGCTGCTGCAGAAGCTGGGCGCGGACGGGCCGCTGGTGATCCAGCTGTGGAGCTTCCTCGTGATGGGGCTGTATTTCACCTGGTTCTGGCAGCGCAACGGCCAGACCCTGGCGATGCAAACCTGGCGCATGCGCGTCGAGAACGCCGCCGGGTTGCCGCCGCGCTGGCCGCAGGCGGCGCTGCGCTACGTGCTGGCCTGGCTCTGGCTGCCGCCATCGGCCGCCGTCGGGCACATGCTCGGGCTGGTCAAGGGCCCGTTCGTCGGCGTGCTGTGCGCCGGCCTGCTGGTCTGGATCCTGCTGGCCTGGCTCGACCCGCGCCGCCAGTTCCTGCACGACCGCCTGGCCGGCACGCGCCTGACCGACCTGCGCACCCGGCCATGAGCCTGGGCGCCGCCGGCATCCGCCGCGTCGCGGTGGCCGCGCAGGCGGCCGCAGCGGTCGGCATTGCCGCGGCGCTGGTACGGACGGCGGCATGGCCGTGGCCGGGCGCGCTCGCCGCCGGCGCGGGGCTGATCCTGGGCGGCTTCGCCGCCGGCATTGGCATCGCCTTCGCGCTGAGCGGGCGCGGCCTGTGGGTCGCACGCGGCGACCACCCGCCCGCGCCGCCCGCCGAACTTGCCGCCACGCGCAGGCCGCTGCGGCCAGCGGAAGCGTTGCGCTGCTACGCAACCGAATGCCTGGCGGTGCTGCGCATGTTCGACTGGCTGCAGCCCTTCCGCGCCCGTGCACCGTTTGCGCCGGCCGACCCTGCACGGCCCGGCCGCGATGCCCCGCCGGTGCTGCTGGTCCATGGCTATGCCTGCGGCCAGGCGATCTGGCTCGACATGCAGCCGGCGTTGGCCGCCGCCGGCTACCGCTGCCACGGGATCGACCTGGAACCCGTGTTCGGCGACATCGACGACTACGCGCGCGCGCTGCTGGACGCGATGCGGCGCATCCGCGCCGACAGCGGGCGCGCGCCGCTGCTGCTCTGCCACAGCATGGGCGGGTTGGCCGCGCGCGCCGCGCTGCAGCTGGCCGGCGACGAGGACCTCTGCGCCGGCATCGTGACGCTGGGCAGCCCGCACCACGGCAGCGCGCTGGCGCGCTTTGGCGGCGGTCACAATGCGCGCCAGATGAGCTGCGGCAGCCCCTGGCTGCGCGCGCTGGCGGCCGCCGAAACGCCGCGGCTGCGCGCGCGCATGATCTCGATCTTCAGCTGGCACGATTCGATCGCGGGCCCGCCCTGCACCGGCTGGCTCGACGGCGCCGGCCATATCCCGCTGTCCGGCATCGGCCATGTGTCGCTGCTGCGCCATCCCGCCGCGGTGCGTGCGGCACTCGACGCACTGGCCGAACTGTCAGCGCGCGGCCGCTGAGCCGGACGCCGAGCCGGTTGCGAGTCCGCCCATGCAGCGGCTGTCCCGCGGCCGCAACGATTCACATGTCAGTCATGTTTTCGTCACCGTCGCGTCATTGCCGGCTGGCTGAATGCAGCCATCGCCGCAACCGGGACTGGCATGGTGCAAGCAATCCGATCTGCCCGCGGGTATCTGTCGAAGGCCTCGCAACTGGCGCCATGGCTGCGCCGCAGCGCTGACAGCGGCCCCGCCGCACCGGTGACCGCCTTCATGGCGCCGGCACTCGATGGCGCCGCGCTGGCGCCGCCGCGCGAAACGCAGGAAACCTATCCCCCCGAGCCGCACCCGATCCAGCGCTACCGCGCGATCTGGCTGTCTGACATCCACCTGGGCACGCCCGGCTGCCAGGCCGACTACCTGCTGGATTTCCTCAAGCACAACGAATCCGACCAGCTCTACCTGGTCGGCGACATCATCGACGGCTGGCAGCTGCGCCGCGGCTGGTATTGGCCGCAAAGCCACAACGACGTGGTGCAGAAGCTGCTGCGCAAGGCGCGCAAGGGCACCGAGGTGATCTATGTGCCCGGCAACCACGACGAAGCCGCGCGCCAGTTCGACGGCATGGCCTTCGGCGACATCACCGTGCGCGAAGAGGCGATCCACGTCACCGCCAGCGGACGCCGCCTGTGGGTGGTGCACGGCGACCTGTTCGACGGCGTGGTGCAGCACGCGCGCTGGCTGGCCTACCTAGGCGATTCGCTCTACACCATGATCCTGGCGCTCAACCGGCACTTCAACCGGCTGCGCGCGCGCCTGGGCTTTCCGTACTGGTCGCTGTCGCAGTACCTGAAGCACCAGGTCAAGAACGCGGTCAACTACATCGGCGCGTTCGAGAGCGCGATGGTCGACGAGGCGCGCCGCCGCGGCTGCGACGGCGTGGTCTGCGGCCATATCCACAAGGCCGAGATCCGCGAGGTCAATGGCCAGCTCTACTGCAACGACGGCGACTGGGTCGAAAGCCTGTCGGCGCTGGTCGAAACCCTGGAAGGCGAACTGAAGATCGTCTACTGGACCACGCTGCTCGACGCGCCCGCGCCCGCCATGCGCCGCCGGCGCCGCGCCGCCGTGGCCGGCTGAGCCGCGCCGGTCGCGCTTATATCGCATGGCTCCATCCGACCGGCGCCATCCGCATTGCCCTTCCACCGCGCCCAAGGAGGCTGCATGAAGATCCTGATCGTCACCGATGCCTGGGAACCGCAGGTCAATGGCGTGGTGCGCACGCTCAAGTCGACGCGCCGCGAACTGGAGGCGATGGGCCACACGGTCGACATGATCACGCCGCTGGAATTCCGCACCGTGCCCTGCCCGACCTACCCCGAGATCCGGCTGTCGCTGCTGCCGGGCGCGCGCGTACGGCGGCGCATCGAGGCCTTCGGCCCCGACGCGCTGCACATCGCCACCGAGGGCCCGCTGGGACTGGCCGCGCGCAGCCATGCGCTGCGCCGCAAGCTGCCCTTCACCACCGCCTACCACACGCGCTTCCCGGAGTATGTGCAGGCCCGCTTCGGCATTCCGCTGGCGTGGACCTACCGCTTCCTGCGCTGGTTCCACGGCCCCGCGCAGGCGGTGATGGCGCCGACGCCGGTGGTGCTGGACGACCTGCGGCGCTACGGCATCAACAACGCCGTGCTGTGGACGCGCGGCGTGGACCTGGACGTATTCACGCCGCAGCGCGCCAACGTGCTCAACACCGCCCACCCGATCTTTTTGTACGTCGGCCGCGTGGCGGTGGAGAAGAACGTCGAGGCGTTCCTGGCGCTGGACCTGCCCGGCTCCAAATGGGTGGTCGGCGACGGCCCGGCGCTGCCGGCGCTGCGCGCGCGCTATCCCGGCGCCAACTACCTGGGCGTGCTGAGCCAGCCCGAGCTGGCGCGGGTGTATGCTTCCGCTGACGTGTTCGTGTTCCCGAGCCGCACCGACACCTTCGGGCTGGTGCTGCTGGAAGCGCTGGCCAGCGGCCTGCCGGTGGCAGCGTATCCGGTCACGGGCCCGATCGACGTGCTCGGCGACAGCCCCGCCGGCGTGATGCACGAAGACCTGCGCGAGGCCTGCCTGGAAGCGCTGCGCATCGACCGCGCCACGGCCCGGGCCCACGCCGAACGCTTCTCGTGGCGCGCCGCGTCCGAGCAGTTCCTGGCCCACCTGCGGCCGTTCGCCGCTGCCAGGCCGGGCCGGGGCGGCGCAGCGGCCTCAACCGCCACAGCCCAGCCTTCCGCCCCGCAAACCCATGCCGAAACCGCATCCGGAACTGCCGTCCGACCCGCCAATGCAGAGGCCGCCGCCCGCCATGCAGAGCGCTGACTACTCCGTCGACCAGAATCCGCACAAGGGCAACCGGGGCCTGGCGCGGGCCTGGCATGCGGCCATCAATTCGCTGTCCGGGCTGCGCTATGCGGTGCTGGAGGAGAGCGCGTTCCGCCAGGAGCTGACCCTGGTGGTGATCCTGACGCCGTGCGCCCTGCTGCTGCCGGTGACCGCGGTCGAGCGCATCCTGCTGCTGGGCACGCTGCTGGTGGTGCTGATCGTCGAACTGCTCAATTCCAGCGTCGAGGCCGCGGTCGACCGCATCTCGCTGGAGCGGCACAGCCTGTCCAAGCGCGCCAAGGACTTCGGCAGCGCCGCGGTGATGCTGGCGCTGGTGCTGTGCGGCGGCACCTGGATCACCATCGCCGGGCCGCACGTGCTGCGGTGGGCGCAGGCGCTGGCCGGCTGATCCGGCCCGGGGCGGCGCGCAGAATGGGCGCGGCAGGCCGATTGCTTATAATCGCTACCCTGCCCCCGACTTACCGATCGCACCGATCGCCCGGACGCCCATGGAACCGAAACCGCAAACCGGACCCCGCCGCACCAGGGACCGCATCCTCGACGTCTCGCTGCGCCTGTTCAACGAAGTCGGCGAGCCCAACGTCACCACCACCACGATCGCGGAAGCGATGGAGATCAGCCCCGGCAATCTCTACTACCACTTCCGCAACAAGGACGACATCATCAACTCGATCTTCGTGCGCTTCGAGCAGGAGATGGAGCGCCGCCTGAAGATGCCGGACGACCACAAGGCCACGCTCGACGAAAGCTGGGGCTACCTGCAGTACATGTCCGAGTTCCTGTGGAACTACCGCTTCCTGTACCGCGACATCAACGACCTGCTGGCGCGCAACCGGATGCTGGAGACCAACTTCAAGCGCATCGTCGAGCAGAAACAGCGCTTTGCGCACGAGATCTGCCGCCAGTTCATCGAGGACGGCGAGATGGAAGCCACGCCCGAGCAGGTCGAGGCCATCTGCACCAACATGGTGGTGGTCGCGACCTACTGGCTGTCGTTCCAGTTCGTGCAGCATCCGCGCCAGTACAACGATCCCGAGCAGATCCGCGGCTACCTGCACGGCTCGAGCTACCACATCTTCTCGATCCTGGCGCCCTACCTGCGTGGCCGGGCACGGGAGGCATTCGACCAGCTGGCGCGCGACTACGCGGCAGCCAAGGCCGCCGGCGCGGCAAAGGAAACGAAGTGAAATCCGTCTGCGTGTATTGCGGGTCCAGTCCCGGCAATCGCCCCGAATACGCCGAGGGCGCGCGCCTGCTCGGCCGCACCCTGGCCGAAAGCGATCTGGCGCTGGTGTACGGCGGCGGCAAGGTGGGCCTGATGGGCATCGTCGCCGATGCCGTGCTGGAACATGGCGGCCGTGCCATCGGCATCATCCCGGAAGCGCTGATGCAGAAGGAAGTCGGCCATCGCGGCCTGACCGAGCTGCACGTGGTGCGCAACATGCACGAGCGCAAGCAGATGATGGCCGACCGCGCCGACGCCTTTGTCGCCATGCCCGGCGGCGTGGGCACCTTCGAGGAACTGTTCGAGACCTTTACCTGGCTGCAGCTGGGCTACCACGCCAAGCCGGTGGGCCTGCTGAACCTGGCCGGGTTCTACGACGGCATGCTGGGCTTCCTGTCGCACGCGGTGCGCGAAGGCTTCCTGAAGCAGGTGCACGCCGAGCTGCTGCACGTGGGCGACACGCCCGCCGGCCTGCTGGCGCAACTGGCGGCCGCGCCGCGCCTGCGCGTCGACAAGTGGCAGCAGGCGCGCGAGCAGACCTGAGCGCGCGCCGGCTGCCGGGCCGGGCTCAGAAGGACGAGCCCGGCTGCTGCAGGAACGCCTGTTCCTCGGCTGTACTCGGCCGGCCCAGCACCGCATTGCGGTGCGGGAAGCGGCCAAAGTGCGCGATGATCACGCGGTGCTTCTCGGCCCACTCGACGGCATCCACCACCCCGCCGCTGGCTTCGCGCAGCTGCGTCATCAGGCGCACCGCCTCGTCCTGGTCTTCCAGCGACTCCGAATGCTCGAACGGCATGTAGCAGAACATGCGGTGGTAGTCGGTCGGCAGCGCGCGGTCCATGCCGCTGGCAACGATGCGCTTGGCCAGTGCCAGCGCCTGCGCATCGGTGCCGAAGCTGCGGGGGTCGTTGCGGAACATGTTGCGCGGGAACTGGTCCAGCAACACCACGCGCGCGCACGCGCCCTCGGGCGTGACCGACCAGTCGTCGGGCGCCCCGTCGCAGGCGACCTGCCAGACCGACAGGAAATTCGCGCGAATCTGCGCATCGAACGCATCCGACTTGGTGAACCATTGCGGGCGCGCCGTATTCCAGGCGGCCGAACCGGGCCGGTCGAACCAGAAATCCAGCACACGCAGGGCGTCTTCAGGCAGTTGGGCTGTCATCGGCAGGGAAACCTTTCGAGGTAGAAACGGGCGCGTTGGCGCCTCAGCGCGCCACGTTGCGCATCCAGTCGGCGGTCTGGAAGAAGGCCTGCATCAGGCGCAGCTGCAGGTCTTCGGGCAGGCCGATGTCCTGCATCGCCAGCGCCATGCAGCGCATCCACTGGTCGCGCTCGCTGACACCGATCTCGAACGGCATGTGCCGCGCGCGCAGGCGCGGATGGCCGAAGCGCTCGATAAAGTGGTTGGGGCCGCCCAGCCAGCCGCACAGGAACCAGAACAGCTTGTCGCGCGAGCCCTCGAGCGAGGGCGGATGCAGCGCGCGCAGGCCGGCGAACTGCGGCTCCAGGTCCATCAGGTCGTAGAAGCGGTCGACCAGTTCGCGCACGCGCGCCTCGCCGCCCACCAGTTCAAAGGCAGTGACCTCGGCATTGCCGGGCTTGTCATCGGATTCAGTACTCATCACACACTCGTTCTGCGGCGGCGCCGGCACGCGGGCTCAGGCATCGCGCAAGGTCGCCAGCGCGGGCTGGCGCAGCACTTCGCGCAGGCCCAGCCAGCCGCCGGCAAAAGCGCACAGCATGCCAGAAACCACGCCGACCGGCACGATCCAGGCATTGAAGCGGTACGGGAAATCGAACACGAACTGCGACAGCCCCCAGCCCACCGCGATCGCGCCGAGGCTGGCGAGCAGGCCGGCGAGCCCGCCCACCACCAGGAACTCGGCATACTGGGTCTGCCGCACCAGCGCGGCCGAAGCGCCCAGCGCCTTGAGCAGGCCCGCGTCGCGCATGCGCTCGTCGCGCGCGCCGGACAACGCGGCGTACAGCACCGTCACCCCGGCGGCCAGCGTGAACACAAACAGGAATTCCACCGCCGCGATCACCTGGTCAAGGATGTCCTGGATCTGGCGCAGGATCATGTCGGTGTTGACCACGGTGATGTTGGGAAAGGCAGCGATCAGCCGGTTGCCCAGCGCGGCGCTGGCGGCCGGCAGGTGGAACGAGGTGATGTAGGTCTCGGGCATGCCCTGCATCGCCCGCGGCGGCAGGATCACGAAGAAGTTGACCCGCATCGAGCCCCAGTCGAGCTTGCGCAGCGAGGTCACGCGCGCCTGCACCGGCTGGCCGGCCACGTCGAAGCGCAGCGTGTCGCCGAGCCGGATGCCCAGGGTCTTGGCGATGCCCTCTTCCACCGACGCGCCCGCCTCGGCGCCGTCGGATCCGTTCGACCAGCGCCCGGCGATCACGCGGTTGCCCTCCGGCAGCGCATCGGTATAGGACAGGTTGAACTCGCGTTCGACCAGGTTGCGCGCGCGCCCGTCCTCGAAGCTGTCGCCGCGGATGGTGCGCTCGCCGATATGGGTCAGGCGCCCGCGCACCATCGGGTAAAGCAGGTCGGTGATGCCGGCGCCGGCCAGCATCTGGCGCAGCGGCTCGCGCTGGTCCGGCTGGATATTGATGATGAAGCGGTTGGGCGCATCGGCCGGCGTGGCGTTGCGCCAGGAATCGACCAGGTCGTTGCGGGTCATGCCGAGCAGCAGCAGCGCCATCAGCCCTACCGCCAGCGCCACCGTCTGCAGCACCGTGACCGCGCGGCGGCGCTCCAGCACCGCCAGCGCAAAGCGCCACCCCATCGCCGCGCGCCCGCGCAGGCGTCCGCGGAGCAGCCGCGACAGCAAGGTCAGCAGGCCCAGCGCCAGCACGCCGAACACCACCCCGGCGGCGACAAAGCCGCCGGCGGTGGTCAGGCCCAGCCGCAGGTCACGCGCGGCCACCAGCAGCAGCGCGACAAAGGCGCCCAGCCCGAGCGCGTAGGCCACCCAGGCCGACACCGGCGGCAGCCCGATATCGCGCCGCAGCACCCGCAGCGGCGCGACCCGCGTCAGCGCCAGCAGCGGCGGCAGCGCAAACCCGGCCAGCAGCACCAGCCCGGCCAGCACGCCCACCAGCGCCGGCAGCAGCGACGGCTGCGGCAGCGACACCTTGAGCAGCCCGCCCAGCGACAGCAGCAGGCCATAGTGCGCCAGGTAGCCGAGCAGCACGCCGGCGAGCGCGCCGGCCGCGCCGACCAGCAGGAATTCCAGGCCGAAGGCACGCAGGATCTGCCCGCGCGACAGCCCCAGGCACTTGTAGACCGCGCAGGCATCGGTGTGGCGCTGCATATAGCGGCGCGCCGACATCGCGATCGCCACCGCCGCGATCATCGACGACAGCACCGCCACCAGCGACAGGAAGCGCTCGGCGCGGTCCAGCGTGGCGCGCATCTGCGGCTGGCCCGATTCCAGCGACTCGACCCGCGTATTGCGCAGCTGGCGGCGCTCGATCTCGTCCTGCGCCCATTTCTGGAAGGCCGCGCCGGCGGCGTCGGGGCCGGCCACCAGCAGCCGGTAGGTAACGCGGCTGCCCCAGCCGATCAACCCGGTGCTGTCCAGGTCCGGCAGCGGCATCAGCACGCGCGGCGCGAAGTTCATGAAGCCGGTGCCGCGGTCGAGTTCCTGCGTGATGATGCGGTCGATGCGGAAGCTGCGGCTGCCCAGCCGCAGGCTGTCGCCCACCGCTACGCCCAGCGCGCCCAGCAGCGCCTCGTCGACCCATACCGTGCCCGGCGCGGGAATGCCATCCGCGGGCGCATCCGGCCCGCCCGGCGCGCCGGTCACCCTGAGCCGGCCGCGCAGCGGATAGCCGTCGGTGACCGCCTTGAGCGCCGCCAGCTGGCTGGGCGGCTCGGCGCCGGCCTGGGCCTTGCCCTCGGCGGTGGCCATGCTCGGGAAGGTCACGGTCTGCGCCACCGCCAGGCCGGCGGCGCGGGCGCGCTGCGCGAACGCGGCGTCGAAGGGCTGGTCGGCCACCAGCAGCACGTCGGACGCAATCATCTGGCGCGCGTCGCGCTCCAGCCCAAGCCGCATGCGGTCGGCCATGAAGCCCACGCTGGTCAGCGCGGCCACGGCCAGCACCAGCGCAAACAGCAGCAGGTAGAGCTCGCCCGCCAGCCAGTCGCGCCGGGCCATGCGCAGCGCCTGGCGCCAGGCGGAAAATTTGCCGCCGGTGGCGGCGTGCAGGCCGGCGGATGAGGCGTCGGATTGGGCAGCGGTGGCCGGGACGTCAATGGCGGACTCGGGGGGCATCGGTTGCTTGGTTCTTGGTTGCTGGCGCCGGTGCGCCTCGGGTCAGTCAGGTAATGCAAAAAAGCTGGCAGGAACAACTGCGCCGCTAGCGCGGCACATCATGCCGGGTTCCGCCGCGCAGGCTGGCATGGAGCCGGCGCACCCCGCGCCACAACTTCGGCAGCAGCCACACCGAGCCCACCAGGAACACCGCGAGCAGCACCAGGAACAGCACCGGCAAGAAGAACGCCAGCAGCAGGCTGCCGGTGGCGGTCAGGTCCTCAGTGAATGAGGCCGTCCAGTTGGAAAACGGTTCCGGCGACACGTTGATCAGCGCGCGCGTGCCGGCCTTGACCGCATGCGCGGTGCCGGCCAGCGTGCCGCCGACCAGCCCCGCCGCCACCACCCATTGCGGATCCAGCTGGCCGAACGCGGCGGCCGCCAGGATCGCCCCGGCCGGAATGCGGATGAAGGTATGGATGCCGTCCCAGACGGTGTCGAAGGCCGGCACCTTGTCGGCGACGAACTCGGCCACCGCCAGCACCGCGGCCACGCCGATCACCCACCAGGACTCCAGCGGCTGCAGCCCCGGCGGCAGTTCCAGCCAGCCCAGCCGCGCCAGCACCCCGGCGGCGAGCACGGCAAGATACAGGCGAAATCCGCTGGCCCAGGACATGCCCGCGGCCAGCGCGGCGGTTTCCAGCATGGCGCTCCTTGCAAGGGTCCGGCGCGGGCCGGCGCAGAGACCGGCGCGCCCTGGCAGGGAGTGTAATACGGACCGGCCCGACCGGTCCGGGACCAGCCCTGCCGTGGCTCAGCTGCCCTCCTTGCCGTCCGGGCCGAACCACGGCAGCGCCTCCTGCGGGGTCAGGATGCCCGCCGGCTCCGCCATGGTATAGCCCGGCAGCGCCTCGATGCGCCGCGCAAAGGCCGGATCGGCCAGCAGGGCCAGCAGCGCGGCCATCCAGCCGGCGGTCTGGTCGTTCTTGCGCAGCGCCAGGTAATAGGCCTCGCGCGTGAGCGGCACGAACGCCAGCCCGTGGGCCTCGGCGTTCATGCGCAGCCCGAAACCGGCCTGGGCGCGGCCGCTGTGCACGGCTTCCGCCACTTTTTCATTGCTGAACTCGGTCTCGTCGTAACCGTTGACCAGGTCGGGATACAGGCCCTCGGCGGCCAGCAGCTGGTCGAACAGCATGCGCGTGCCCGAGCTGCGCTGCCGGTTGACGAAGCGCGCCTGGCTGCGCGCCAGGCCGCGCAGGTCGTGCACCTCGCGCGCCAGCCCGGGCGCCAGGATCAGCCCCTGCTCGCGCCACGCCAGCCGCAGCAGCCGCACGGCGCCAGGCCTCAGCCACTTGCGCAGCGTCACATGCGCGACCGAGCCCGCAGTCTGCACCGGCGAGACATAGAAGCCGGCCAGCTCCGACTGGCGCTCCTGCAGGCAGATCAGCCCTTCGACGCTGCCGCAGAACACCGTGTCGAGCTGCAGCGGACTGCCGGCCGTGCCCAGCGCGGCGGCCAGCACTTCCACCGCCGGGTCATGGCTGCCGGTGAAATGCACGCACGACTGCGGCTGCTGGGCGTCGTCCAGGTCGGCGATGAACTCCGCCATGGCGCGCTGCACCGCCGGCTCGATCGACTCGCGCAGGCGCAGCTCGGCGCGCAGCAGGCGCTCGCCGAAGCGCGTCAGCGACGCGCCGCGCCCGCGCTCCATATCCAGCATGCTGCGGCCGAGCATCTCTTCCCACGACCGCATCACGCCCCAGGCGTGGCGGTACGACAGGCCGATCTCGCGCGCGGCGCGGTGCAGCGATCCGGTTTCGCGCACCGCCTTGAGCAGCTGGAACACCTTGGCATTGGCGCGCGGATTGTCATCGGAGGCGATCACCGGAAACAGGTCGAAGCGGAAGGTCATAGGTTCCCCGCTACATATTTACTTGTCGATCTCGGCTGGACCACAATGAATACCCCATTCTTATGTTGTTTTGCCGGATTCTCCCCGAGATCCGAAGGCAAAATCAATTATGTCGACAAGAACATAATAAGGAGGAGACCGCCCATGTCCCGCCGTGCCCGCCCCTTGCGCCACCGCAGGCGCCACCTCGTCGTGTCCATCGTGCCGCTGCTGTGCCTCGGCCTGCTGCCGGCCGCGCAGGCCGGCGAGATCAAGCTCGCCACCACCACCAGTACCGAGAACTCGGGCCTGCTGAAGCACCTGCTGCCGCGTTTCGAGCAGAAGTCAGGCGTCAAGGTAAAAGTCATCGCCGTCGGCTCGGGCAAGGCCATGAAGATGGGAGAGATGGGCGATGTCGACGTGCTGCTGGTGCACGCGCGCAAGATGGAAGACGCGTTCGTCGCCGCCGGCTACGGCGTCAACCGGCGCGACGTGATGTACAACGATTTCATCGTGGTTGGACCGGCCAGTGACCCGGCCGGGATCAAGGGCGGCAAGGACGTGCTGGCCGGGTTCCGCAAGCTTGCCGCCAGCGGCACCAAGTTCATCTCGCGCGGCGACAATTCCGGCACCGACGTGATGGAGAAGGACTACTGGAAGCAGCTCGGCATCGAGCCCAAGGGCCAGCCGTGGTACGTCAACGCCGGCCTGGGCATGGGCGAGGTGCTCACCATGGCGGCGCAGATGCCCGCCTATACGCTGTCGGACCGCGCCACCTACGGCGCCTACCGCGCCAAGACCGGGCTGGCGATCGCCATCGAGGGCGATCCGAAGATGTTCAACCCGTACGGGATCATCGCGGTCAACCCGGCCAGGCATCCGGGCACCAACTACAAGGATGCGATGAAGCTGGTGGAGTGGATCACGTCGAAGGAAGGACAGGACGCGATTGCGCGGTACAAGGTCGAGGGCGAACAGCTGTTCTTCCCCACTGCCCACGCAAAGTAGCGTCGCCGCCCTGGCCCCGCCTCAACCCGCTTCCGCCTCGAGTCTAGGCAACTGCGGCAGATCCGCCGCCACCTCCGCGATCATGCGCCGGATCCACATCACGTCCGGCGCGGCATGGCAGCGCTCGTGCCAGAGCTGGTAGAAGCGCATGCGCGGGAACGACACCGGCGACGGCACCATGCGGATCGGCAGGTACTGCGCGTAGTGCGCGGCGAACTGCCGGCCGGTGGTGAAGACCATGTCGGTCTTCATCAGCACATACGGCACCAGCCCGAAATACGGCAGCGTGACCTGGATATTGCGCTTGTAGCCCTGCTCTGCAAGCGCCTGGTCGATCATGCTGCGCTGCATCGACGCGTAGGGCGCCGGCGCCAGGTGGGGCATTTCCAGGTAGTGCTTGAGCGTCAGCCCCTTGCGCGCCAGCGGGTGCTGGGCGCCCAGCATGCAGACCACCTCGTCGTCGAACAGCGGCGAGATATGCAGGTGCTCCGGCGGCGACAGCCAGTTGCCGACCACGATATCCAGCTGTCCCTGCTCGAGGTCGTCGAGGAAGTCCGACGACGACGTCATCGGGTGCACGAACAGCTTGGCGCCGGGCGCCAGCCGGCGCACGCGCTCGACGATATTGGGCAGGAAGAAGGCGTCCAGGTAGTCGGGCGCGCCCAGGTGGAAGGTGCGCGTGGTGGTGGCCGGGTCGAACTGCTGCGGCGGCCGCGCGATGCGGTCCATCGCCGCCAGGCTCTGCTCGGCCAGCGCCAGCAGCTCGCGGCCGCGCTCGGTCGGCACCATGCCGTTTTTGCCACGCACCAGAATGGCGTCGCCGGTGATCTCGCGCAGGCGCTTCAGGGTATTGCTGATGGCGGGCTGCGACTGGCCCAGACGCACGGCGGTGCGGGTCACGCTCTGCTCGGTGAGCAGGGTGTGGAGCACCCGCAGCAAATAAGTATCGAGATGGTCGCGTCCGTGCATGGCGATGGCGGCCCGCCGGCGGAGCCGGATGGGTGGCGTGGGGGATGGGAACGGCGCATAGTGTATGACAGGCACCCCACAAACGGTCAAATCACCCCTCCCTCGGGGGACGCCGCCTGGTGCGGCGGCGCACCGTCCGAGGTGCCCGCTGATGGGGCATATCACCTGGGCCGAATATTGCATGAAAGGCCCGGGTGCTATGTTTCCGCCATCACCAAGAGAGAGAAGACCATGGAGACGCAAACCATCCGCTTTTTCCATCGCGGCCAGGTCAAGGAAGTATCCGAAGCCCCCATTACCCGCACCGTGCTGCAGTACCTGCGTGAAGACGCGCGCTGCACCGGCACCAAGGAAGGCTGCGCCGAAGGCGACTGCGGCGCCTGCACCGTCGTGATCGGCGAGCTGCAGGACGGCGGCGACGTCGAATTCAAGGCCGTCAACGCCTGCATCCAGTTCCTGCCCACGCTCGACGGCAAGGCCCTGATCACGGTCGAGGACCTGCGCCAGGCCGACGGCAACCTGCACCCCGTGCAGGAAGCCATGGTCGAGTGCCATGGCTCGCAGTGCGGCTTCTGCACCCCGGGCTTCGTGATGTCGCTGTGGGCGCTGTACCAGCAGCACACCCCCGGTGGCGAGGCGCCCTCGCGCCAGACCATCTGCGACGCGCTCACCGGCAACCTGTGCCGCTGCACCGGCTACCGCCCGATCATCGATGCCGGCGAACGCATGATGGCCCTGCCCGCCCCCACCGCGGACAAACTCAACCCGCGCCAGATCGCCGACACGCTGCGCAACCTCAAGCGCGGCGAAACCTTCCGCTACCGCGCCCAGGGGCAGGAGTTCTTCGCCCCGCGCACCGCGGCCGAGTTCGGCGCGATCAAGGCGGCGCAGCCCGATATCCGCATCCTGGCCGGCAGCACCGACGTCGGCCTGTGGGTCACCAAGCAGTTCCGCGAGCTCGGCAGCCTGCTCTACGTCGGCCAGGTCGAAGACCTGAACCACATCGAGCAGCGCGACGGCATGATCGAGATCGGAGCCGCCGTGACGCTGGAAAAGGCCTACGCCGCACTCAACGCCGCGCACCCGGAGCTGGAAGAGCTGTGGAAGCGCTTCGCCTCGCTGCCGATCCGCAATGCCGGCACGCTGGGCGGCAATATCGCCAACGGCTCGCCGATCGGTGACTCGATGCCGGCATTGATCGCGCTGGGCGCGGAAGTGGTGCTGCAGCACGGCGAGACGCGCCGCACGCTGCCGCTGGAAGACCTGTACCTGGCGTACCAGAAGACCGCGATGCAGCCGGGCGAGTTCGTCGCCGCGCTGCGCGTGCCGGTGGCCGGCCCGCAGCACTTCCGCACCTACAAGCTGTCCAAACGCTTTGACGAGGATATTTCCGCCGTGTGTGCCGCGTTCGGCATCACCGTGCAGGACGGCATCGTCACGCAGGCCCGCATCGCCTTCGGCGGCATGGCCGCGACGCCCAAGCGCGCCGCCGCCACCGAGGCGGCGCTGACCGGCCAGCCGTGGAACGAAGCCACCGCGCGCGCCGGCATGGCCGCGCTGGCGCAGGACTACACGCCGCTCACCGACATGCGCGCGACCGCGTCGTACCGCAGCCGCGGCGCCGCCAACCTGCTGTACCGGTTCTGGCTGGAAACCAACGCCGACGCGCTGCCCGCCGCAGCCGTCAATGTGCGCGCCCCCGGCGCCGGCATCAACGAAACCGCCACGGCCTGAGCCGGAGAACAAGGAACGAAATCGGCATGAACAAGCAAACCGAACCCTTCCTGCTCGACGCCGCCGCCGAACAGGTACCGCAGGTCGGCATCTCGCGGCCGCACGAATCCGCCCACCTGCACGTGGCCGGCACCGCGACCTACACCGACGACATCCCCGAGCTGGCCGGCACGCTGCACGCCGCGCTCGGCATGAGCACCCGCGCGCACGCGCGCATCAAGTCGGTCTCGCTCGACAAGGTGCGTGCCGCGCCGGGCGTGGTCGACGTGCTGACGGTGGACGACATTCCCGGCACCAACGACTGCGGCCCGATCATCCATGACGACCCGATCCTGGCGCGCGGCGTGGTGCAGTTTATCGGCCAGCCCGTCTTTATCGTGGTGGCGACCTCGCATGACGCGGCTCGCCGCGCCGCCCGCCTCGGCGTGATCGACTATGAAGACCTGCCGCCGGTACTGTCGCCGCAGGCCGCGCACGAGGCCGGCAGCTACGTGCTGCCGCCGATGCACCTGACGCGCGGCGAACCGGCCGCGCGCATTGCCGGCGCGGCCCACCAGGACAGCGGCACGATCCACCTCGGCGGCCAGGAGCAGTTCTATCTCGAAGGCCAGATCTCGTACGCGGCCCCGCGCGAGAACGACAGCATGCAAGTGTGGTGCTCGACCCAGCACCCCACCGAAATGCAACACGCCGTGTGTCATATGCTGGGCTGGCAGGCGCACCAGGTGCTGGTGGAATGCCGACGCATGGGCGGCGGCTTCGGCGGCAAGGAATCGCAGTCGGCGCTGTTCGCCTGCTGTGCCGCGCTGGCGGCGTGGAAGCTGATGTGCCCGGTCAAGCTGCGCCCGGACCGCGACGACGACATGATGATCACCGGCAAGCGCCATGACTTCGTCTTCGACTACAGCGTCGGCCACGACGACGAAGGCCATATCGAAGGCGTCAAGGTCGAGATGGTGTCGCGCGCCGGCTTCTCGGCCGACCTGTCGGGCCCGGTGATGACCCGCGCCATCTGCCACTTCGACAACGCCTACTGGCTGCCGAACGTGCAGATCGACGGCTACTGCGGCAAGACCAACACGCAGAGCAACACCGCCTTCCGCGGCTTCGGCGGCCCGCAGGGCGCGTTCGCGGTCGAGTACATCCTGGACAATATCGCCCGCACGGTCGGCAAGGATTCGCTCGACGTGCGCCGCGCCAACTTTTACGGCAAGGGCGAGAACAACGTCACGCCCTACGGCCAGACCGTGGAAGACAATGTCATCCACGAGCTGATCGACGAACTGGTGGCCAGCAGTGAATACCGCGCCCGCCGCGAGGCCACGCGCGCGTTCAACGCCACCAGCCCGGTGCTGAAAAAGGGTATCGCCATCACCCCGGTGAAGTTCGGCATCTCGTTCAACGTGGCCCACTACAACCAGGCCGGCGCGCTGGTGCACGTCTACAACGACGGCTCGGTGCTGGTGAACCACGGTGGCACCGAAATGGGCCAGGGCCTGAACACCAAGGTGGCGATGGTGGTGGCGCACGAGCTCGGTATCCGCATGGAACGCGTGCGCGTGACCGCGACCGATACCAGCAAGGTGGCCAATACCTCGGCCACCGCGGCATCGACCGGGGCCGACCTGAACGGCAAGGCCGCGCAGGACGCGGCGCGGCAGATCCGCGAGCGCCTGACCGCGTTTGCCGCGCGCAAGGCCGGCGTGGAGCCGTCCGAGGTGCGCTTCAACGATGACCTGGTCAGCGCCGGCGAGCTGCGCCTGTCGTTCGGCGAGCTGGCGCGCGAAGCCTATGTGGCGCGCGTGCAGCTGTGGTCCGACGGCTTCTACACCACGCCCAAGCTGCACTGGGACCAGAAGACGCTGCAGGGCCGCCCGTTCTACTACTTCGCCTACGGCGCCGCGTGCTCCGAGGTGCTGGTGGACACGCTCACCGGCGAATGGAAGCTGCTGCGCGCCGACGCGCTGCACGACGCCGGCCGCTCGCTGAACCCGGCGATCGACATCGGCCAGGTCGAAGGCGCCTTTATCCAGGGCATGGGCTGGCTGACCACCGAGGAACTGTGGTGGAACAAGGACGGCAAGCTGATGACGCACGCCCCGTCGACGTACAAGATCCCGACGGTCAACGACTGCCCCGAGGAATTCAACGTGCGCCTGTTCCAGAACCGCAACGTCGAGGACAGCATCCACCGCTCCAAGGCGGTGGGCGAGCCGCCGCTGCTGCTGCCGTTCTCGGTGTTCTTCGCGATCCGCGACGCCGTGGCCGCGCTGGGCGACTACCGCATCAACCCGCCGCTGAAGGCGCCGGCCACCAGCGAGGCGATCCTCGATGCCGTCGATGCCGTGCGTGCTGCGGCGGCGCAAGTGGCTGCGCAGGCAGCCTGAACGGTGGCAAGGAAGCGCGCGCCTGCGGAGGCCCCGGACTTTCCCCCCTCGACTGCGTTGACAGGCGAGGGGCCGGCGGAAGAAGCAGGCGCGCGCCACCACTGACACAAGCGATACCACAAGCCATACCACGCATCACCACAAGGCCCCCCACCATGCAGGACGCACCGCTCAAACCCTTCCGCTTCGCCGACGCCGCCCGCATGGTGCGTGCCGGCGTGCCGGTGGCGATGGTCACCATCGTCGAGGTCAAGGGCTCGGCGCCGCGCGAGGCCGGCATCCGCATGCTGGTCAGCGCCGACGACCTGGTCGGCACCATCGGCGGCGGCCACCTGGAATGGCGCGGCATGGACATCGCGCGCGAGATGCTGGTGCGCGGCGAGCCGCGCCGGATCGAGCGCATTCCGCTGGGCCCGGCGCTGGGGCAGTGTTGCGGCGGCGTGGTGCAGGTTGGGTTCGAGGTGCTGGGGCAGGCCGACCTGGCCTGGCTCGATGCGGTCGAGCGCAATTTCGCCGCGCAGCGTGCGCTGCAACGGCAGGTGCCGGCCCGTGGCGCGGTGACCTTTTGCGATAGCCGCGCGGTGCTTGCCGGCGTGGAGCTGGAAGCGGACGGCAGCTGGACCGACACGCTGGTGCCCGACACCATGCACGTGGTGCTGTTCGGCGCCGGCCATGTCGGCCATGCGCTGGTCAAGGTGCTGGCGACGCTGCCGTGCCGCGTGCACTGGGTCGACGAGCGCGACACGCTGTTTCCGGGTGGCCTGCCCGACAACGTCGAGGCCGAGGCCAGCGACACGCCCGAGGCCGTGGTTGCGCAGGCGCCGGCGGGCAGCTATTTCCTGGTGATGACGCACAGTCATGCGCTCGACCAGACCCTGTGCGAGGAAATCCTCAAGCGTACCGATTTCGCCTACTTCGGCCTGATCGGTTCCAAGACCAAGCGCGCGCGCTTCGAACACCGCATGGCCGAGCACGGCATCGACCCGGCCCGGTTTGCGGAAATGACATGCCCCATGGGGGTTCCCGGGATCACCGACAAGGCTCCGGCTATGATTGCGGTTGCCATCGTCGCCCAGCTGCTCCAGGTCCGCGAACAGCGCCTTGCCGCGCTGCGTGCGGGCCGCACGGAGACGGTGCATCCCTGAACCCGTGCCGCCGGTGCTGCCGGCCGGCACAGAAAAGCCCAGAAACGAGGCCCCCATGACCATCGATGCCGCGCTCGCGGAACAGATCCGCCGCACCCCCAAGGCCGAACTGCATGTGCATATCGAAGGCACGCTTGAGCCGGAACTGATCTTCCGGCTGGCGCAGCGCAACCAGGTGGCGCTGCCCTACCCCAGCGTCGACGCGCTGCGCGCCGCCTACGCCTTCACCGACCTGCAGTCGTTCCTGGACATCTACTACGCCGGCGCCAGCGTGCTGCTGACCGAGGAAGATTTCTTCGACATGACCATGGACTACGTCAAGCGCGCCGTCGCCGACAACGTCCGCCACGCCGAGATCTTCTTCGATCCGCAGACCCATACCGCACGCGGCGTGCCGATCGGCGTGGTGATCGACGGCATTGCCGATGCGCTGGCGCAGGCCCGCACCGAGTACGACTTCTCCAGCAGCCTGATCCTGTGCTTCCTGCGCCATCTGTCGGAGGAAGACGCGTTCGCCACGCTGGAGGCGGCGCTGCCCTATCGCGACCGCTTCGTCGGCGTCGGGCTCGATTCGTCGGAGAAAGGCAACCCGCCCGAGAAATTCGCGCGCGTGTTCGCGCGGGCGCGCGAGCTGGGCCTGCACCTGGTGGCGCACGCGGGCGAGGAAGGCCCGGCACAGTACGTGACCGATGCGCTCGACATCCTGAAGGCGGAGCGCATCGACCACGGCGTGCGCGCCATCGACGATGCCGCGCTGGTCGCGCGCCTGGCGCGCGAGCGCGTGGCGCTGACGGTGTGCCCGCTGTCGAACGTCAAGCTCAAAGTCTACCCCGACCTGCGCGACCACCCGCTCAAGCGCATGCTGGACGCGGGCGTGGCCATCACCCTGCATTCGGACGACCCGGCCTACTTCGGCGGCTATATGAATGCGAACTGGGAAGCCACCTTCGACGCACTGCCGCTGGACGCGGCCGATGCGCACAAGCTGGCCCGCAACAGTTTTGAAGCGGCCTTCCTGCCTGCCATGCAGAAGGCCGAGTTCCTGGCGGAAGTCGACCACTTCTGGTCCGCTCCGCCCAAGTCCCCGCCCGCGACGGCCCCGGCGGCCTGAGCCCGGCGCATGCCAATAGCCCGGCCTGCAGCTTGCACCATGCGGTGCCGCGCGGGCCGGCCACGAGAGACAAACCATGACGAGCCACCCCACCACTGACTCCCGTACCCGCGCCATCCGCGGCCGCGTGCTGCATTTCCTGCGCGACCCGCAATTCCATGAGGACGCGTATCAGTATTGGGACGACGGGGTGCTGATCGTCACCGACGGGCGCATCGCCGCCGCCGGCGACTACGCGCAGCTGTCCGCGCGCATCCCGGCCGGCGCCGAGGTCGTCGACCACCGCGGCAAGCTGATCGTGCCGGGCTTTATCGACACCCACGTGCACTTCCCGCAGACCGACATGATCGCGTCGCCGTCGCCGGGCCTGCTGCACTGGCTCGACACCTACACCTTCCCCGAAGAGCGCCGCTTCGCCGATCCCGACTACGCGCGCGGCGTCGCCGGCTTCTTCACCGAGGAGCTGCTGCGCAACGGCACCACCAGCGCGGTAGTCTGGAGCACGGTGCACAAGGCCTCGGCCGACGCCCTGTTTGCCGAGAGCGAGGCGCGCAACCTGCGCATGGTCACCGGCAAGGTGATGATGGACCGCAACTGCCCCGAGTTCCTGCGCGACACCGCGGAAAGCGGCGCCCGGGATTCCGCCGACCTGCTGTCGCGCTGGCATAACAAGGGACGCCTGTCATACGCGATCACGCCGCGCTTCGCGCCGACCTCGACCGAGGCGCAGCTGGCCGCCTGCGGCGAACTGGCGCGCGCCTACCCGGACGCCTTTATCCAGACCCACGTGGCCGAGAACCGCGACGAGGTCAAATGGGTGGCCGAGCTGTTCCCGGACGCGCGCAGCTACCTGGATGTCTACGACCGCTATGGCCTGCTGCGTCCCGGCGCGATGTATGGCCACGCCATTTACCTGGACCAGGACGACCGCCGCCGGCTGGCCGACAGCGGCGCGGCGGTGGCGCACTGCCCGACCTCCAACCTGTTCCTGGGCAGCGGCTTCTATGACTTCCACCAGTCCGATGCCAACCGCCTGAACGTGACGCTGGCCACCGACGTCGGCGGCGGCACCTCGTTCTCGATGTTCCGCACCATGAACGCCGCGCACAAGGTGGCGCGCATGGGCGGCTACTACCTGACCGCGCTGCGCATGTTCTACCTGGCCACCCGCGCCGCGGCGGAGGCGCTGGGCTGGACCGGCCGCGTCGGCAGCTTCAGCGAAGGCTGCGAGGCCGACTTCATCGTGCTGGATCCGAAGGCCACGCCGCTGATCGCACGCCGCAGCAACCGCTCGGAAACGCTGGAAGAAGAGCTGTTCGCCTTTGCCATGCTGGGCGACGACCGCGTGATCGACAGCGTCTACGTGATGGGCGAGCCGGCCAGCGTCCCGGCAGCCTGATCCGCCACACGTCCGCATCCGTGGCCCGCCGCACCCGCGGCGGGCGCGCCCTTACCGCTTCCTGCGTCCCACCGGCTTGACGACCGTCAAGACTGCCTTCGACAAAGCCTTCTAACCTTGCGGTTCCGCCGCGGCCACTCTGCCTTGCCGCGCACCAATACCGATCGACCGCAATCAGAAGGTTCTGCATGACCGCATATCAATCCGCTCCATCCGTCGAGCCCGCCCCCGGGCACGCCCAGGCGCATGCCGGCGCTCGCGCCCGTGCCCCGCACCAGGCTCCGCTGCCTGAACCGATCGCGCCGGACGCGCCGCTGCCGTCGCGCAAGATCATCCGCGGCTGGCTGATCCCGCTGGGCCAGCGCAGCACCCCGCGCGCGCTGATGCTGTTCAGCTTCGATTACCTGTTGTTCGGCGCCGTGCTGGCTGGCGTGGTGCTGGCGCCGCACTGGGCCGCCAAGCTCGCGCTGGGCGTGCTGGTGGGGCTGGTGATCGCGCGCCTGTTTATCATCGGCCACGATGCCTGCCACCAGAGCCTGACCCCGCGCCGCGGCCTGAACAAGTGGCTGGGCCGGCTGACCTTCCTGCCGTCGCTGACGCCGTACAGCCTGTGGGAGGTCGGCCATAACGTGGTCCATCACGGCTATACCAACCTGAAGGGGTTCGACTTCGTCTGGGCTCCGTATTCGCTCGAGGAATTCAATGCGCTGCCGCGCTGGCGCCGCGTGATGGAGCGCATCTACCGCACCGGCTTCGGCCCGGGGCTGTATTACCTGGTCGAGATCTGGTGGTGCAAGCTGTTCTTCCCCAGCAAGCGCCAGATGGCCACGCGCCGCCCGATCTTTACCGGCGACTGCGTGCTGGTGGCGGCGTTCGGGCTGGCCTGGATCGGCGCGCTGGTCGGCCTGGCGCTGGCCACGCAGCAGTCCGTCTGGATGCTGGTCGGCGCCGGCTTCGTGCTGCCCTTCCTGGTGTGGAACGTCACCGTCGGCTTCGTGCTGTACGTGCACCATACCCACACCAGCGTCGCCTGGTACGACACCAAGACGATGTGGGCCCGGGCCCAGCCGTTCGTCTCGACCACCGTGCACCTGCGCTTCCGCCATGGCATCGGCGCGGCACTGCACCACATCATGGAACACACCGCGCACCACGTCGACATGAGCGTGCCGCTGTACCGCCTCAAGCGCGCGCAGGCGCTGCTGGAGCACGCGCTGCCGGGCCGCATCATCATCGAGAACTTCTCCTGGCGCTGGTATTTCGACACGGCGCGCCGCTGCAAGCTCTATGACTTCAAGGCGCTGTGCTGGACCGATTTCCGCGGCCGCCAGACCAGCGACAACGCCCCGGTTCCGGCCTGAGCGCCGTGCCGGCCGCCGGCGGCGGTGGACGAGCCGCCGCCGCCGCGGTTATAATCGCCGCTTCCATTGGGGAGTAGCCGCCCTGCTCTCGCCGCGCCGCGCAATGCGGACTCCGGGGGACAGGGGCGTACGTCAACAGACTTGACCGCTTGCGGTTATGGCGTGCGCAGCTCCGGACCCGCCTGGCCAGACCGGCCCAGGCAGCGTCCATGCCTGGCGAGACCGATGACCAACCCTTTCTGGCCGGGCCGGGAAAGGGTTGCGTCATTGGCATCTCGCGATGCATTGCGGCCCGGCTACCCCACAAGACCAATATGGAAGCCTTCCTTGTCTCCACAGGCATCGTCGCCCTCGCAGAAATGGGCGACAAGACGCAATTGCTGTCGCTGGTACTGGCCGCGCGCTACCGCAAGCCGGTGCCCATCATCCTCGGCATTCTGATCGCCACGCTGTTCAACCACGGCTTCGCTGGCGCGCTCGGCGGCTGGATCACGCACGTGGTTGGCGAAAGCCTGCTGCGCTGGATCCTGGGACTGGGCTTTATCGCGATGGCCGCGTGGATGCTGATCCCCGACAAGCTCGACGACGCCGAGCAGGCCAGGCTGGTCAAGGGCTTTATCGGCATCCTCGGCACCACCCTCGTCGCCTTCTTCTTTGCCGAGATGGGCGACAAGACCCAGATTGCCACGGTGGCGCTGGCGGCGCGCTTCAGCGACGCCGTGCTGGCGGTGGTCATGGGTACCACCTTCGGCATGATGATCGCCAACGCACCGGCCGTGTTGCTGGGCGACCGGTTCGCCAACAAGATGCCGATCGGGCTGGTGCACAAGGTTGCGGCCGGGATCTTCCTGGTGCTGGGGGTGCTGGCGCTGCTGAATATCGGCGGATAAGCGCCAGGCAAAAAAAACGGGGCACAAGGCCCCGTTCAAACCCTCGCCGGTCCGGTACTGACGGTTGCCAACCGCACAACCCTCCGGACCGTCGATCACCGATGCTCGGATTTCGCGGGCTGGCTCTGCAAGCGCCAGCCCCAATGCTTCTCAGTTCAGACCACGTTAATTCGTCGTCTTGGCACCGCCTTCGAACCACTGCCCCAGCAGCGCGCGTTCGTCGTCGGTAATCTGCGTCACGTTGCCCAGCGGCATCGCCTTCTGCTGTACCGCCTGCTGGTAGATCAGCTGGGCGTGGGCCTTGATGTCCTCGGGCGTCTCGAGCTTGATGCCCTTGGCCGCGGTCGGCATCATCTTCGGCTGCTCGGCGTGGCACTGCACGCAGCGCGCGTTCATCACTTCCTGCACCTTGGCGAAGCTGACCGCCGCGGCGGCCTCGCCGTCAGCCTTGGCTACGGCCGGGCGCGGCTGCGGCGCGATCATCACGGCGACCACGCCCAGCGCGGCGACGCCGGCGGCAGGCCACAGCACGTTGATCTTGCCCTTGTGCTTCAGGATGAAGAACTGGCGGATCAGCACGCCCGACAGCATGATCAGGATCAGCACCACCCAGTTGTACTTGTGGGCGTAGGTCATGCTGTAGTGGTTCGACAGCATCGCGAACAGCACCGGCAGCGTGAAGTAGGTGTTGTGCACGCTGCGCTGCTTGCCGCGCTTGCCGTGGATCGGGTCCACCGGCTGGCCGGCCTTCAGTGCCGCGACCACCTTGCGCTGGCCCGGGATGATCCACGCCAGCACGTTCGCGCTCATGATCGTCGCGATCATCGCGCCGGTCAGCAGGAACGCCGCGCGGCCCGAGAAGATATGGCACGCGACGTAGGCGGCGGCGGCGATGTAGATCGCCACCAGGATGCCGACCAGGCGGTCGTTCTTGTTGAACAGGCGGCAGATGCTGTCATAGACGATCCAGCCGATCAGCAGGTACGACACCGCAAAGCCGACCGCCGCGCCGGGCGACATGTCGAACACGTTCTTGTCGATCAGGAACGTGCTGGCGTTGAACAGGTACAGCACCACCAGCAGCGCAAAGCCGCTCATCCAGGTCGAATACGACTCCCAGTAGAACCAGTGCAGGTTCTCCGGCAACTGCTTGGGCGCGGTCAGGTACTTCTGCGGGTTGTAGAAGCCGCCGCCGTGCACCGCCCATAGTTCGCCGTCGACACCCTTCTCCTTCAGGTCCGGCGCGGTGGGCTTGGTCAGGCTGTTGTCCAGCCACACGAAATAGAACGAAGAGCCGATCCATGCAATGGCGGTGATGACGTGCACCCACCGCAGCAGCATATTGGCCCAGTCGAGGATATAGCCTTCCATGTCTTGTCTCCTGTTTCCCTATGCCACCGCTTCAGCTGCCGCGGTAGGTCGAGTACGACCAGGGCGAAACCAGGAGGGGCACGTGATAGTGCGCGTTGACGTCGGCAATGCCGAAGCGCAGCGGCACCACGTCCAGGAAGGCCGGCTCGGGCAGCTTCACGCCCTGGGCACGGAAATAATCGCCGGCGGCGAATTCCAGCTCGTACACGCCCGCGGCGAGGTCGGCGCCTTCCAGCAGCGGCTGGTCGCAGCGGCCGTCGTGGTTGGTGACCACGGTCTTCAGGGTTTCGCGACGATTGTCGACAATTTTATGGAGAGTAATCGACATGCCCTGCCCGGGCGTGCCCGCAGCGGTGTCGAGAACATGGGTGGTCAAGCGTCCCATCGTATTTGTCCTTTTGCGATTGGGTTGTGAGGGGCGCCGCTGCCTTCACTAGCACCATGTGTGGGATGGTGCCCGCTCGGTACGTCTGGTAACGCATCCCGGCGCTGGGTTGGTGCGTGGCGACAATGCGCCTGCACTTCCCCGTTGGCAATTCAGGGATTTCCCTGAGTTGTCGAAAACCTGAGTTGGTTTTGTTGACAATATTGAGGCCGTAACCAAATAATTGTCAACAATTTTTGGATCACCGTACCCTGATACGCAGGATTTACGGTGCCCTGCCTGACCTGCCGGTGCCACGATGTCCAAGAGCCTGAAGCTGATTGCCGCCAACGCCGAATCCAAGGCCGAATCCAAGGCCCACCACGAGGCTGGCGACCTGACCGAGATCCCGGGCAAGCCCGCCAAGCCCGCGCGCAAGGGCTCGGTCGAGGAGCGCATGTACCACGAGATCTACGACGCGATCATGGAGCACCGGCTGCCGCCGCGCACCAAGCTCACCGAGCATTCGCTTTGCGAGATCTATGCCACCGCACGCCACACCGTGCGCAAGGTGCTGTCGCACCTGGCCGCCGACGGCATGGTCGACCTCGAGCCCAACCGCGGCGCCTTTATCGCCAGCCCGTCGACCGACGAGGCGCACGACATGTTCGAGCTGCGCCAGATGCTGGAGCGCGCGGTGCTGGAAAAGCTGGCCGCGATGCCCGACGTCAAGGCCGTGATCGCGCCGCTGCGGCAGATGGTGGCCGACGAGCGCCAGGCCTTCCTGACCCACGACCGTCCCAAGTGGATCCGCCTGTCCGCCGAATTCCACACCGCGCTGGCGGAACTGTCGGGCAATGCGCTGCTGGTCAACATGATGCGCCGCCTGGTGTCGCGCACCACGCTGATGATCGCCAGCGTGGAAGCGCCGGGCAACAACGCCTGCTCGTTCGACGAGCACGAAGAAATCCTCGACGCCCTCGAACAGGGCAACGCCGCACTGGCCCAGTCGCGCATGGCGCACCACCTTGGCGCCTGCGCCGACCGCGTGCAGCCGGACGAACCGGGCAGCTTCGATCTTCGCAGCGTGCTGGGCCGCTCCACCTAGCACGGTGTTCCCGTCACGCCCCCGCAAGAAGAAGGCAGCAGGCCCGTCGTCAGTACCGCGCCCAGGCAGTGCAAACGAGAGCGCGGCGACGGCGGGCCCATAACAACACCGACCAAACTGCCGGCACGGACGTGGCGTTCCCATCAAACCAAAGGAGAGGAGACGCACCAATGAATTCCGCAAGCACCACGGTCCCGACGGACCTCACCAACGAGCGTTTGCCTTCCGGGCGCCTGCTCGCGCTCGGGTTGCAGCACGTTCTGGTGATGTACGCCGGCACGGTTGCCGTGCCACTGATCGTGGGTGGCGCGCTCAAGCTGCCCAAGGACCAGCTGGCGTTCCTGATCAACGCCGACCTGTTCGCCGCCGGCCTGGCCACGCTGATCCAGGCTATCGGCTTCTGGAAGTTCGGCATCCGCCTGCCGGTGATGATGGGCGTGACCTTTGCCTCGGTGGCGCCGATGATCGCCATCGGCACCGACCCCAATGTCGGCCTGCTCGGCATCTATGGCGCGGTGATCGCGTCAGGGATCTTCGGCATCCTGATCGCGCCGCTGATGGGGCGCATGCTGGGGTTGTTCCCGCCGGTGGTGACCGGCACCGTGATCACGCTGATCGGCGTGTCGCTGATGCGCGTGGCCATCAACTGGTCGGCCGGTGGCCAGCCCACCACGCGCGCCGTCATCGACGGCGTCGTCAAGGAAGTGCCGAACCTGGCCTATGGCGACCTGGCCAACCTTGGCATCGCCGGCCTGACGCTGGTCATCATCCTGCTGCTGACCAAGTACGGCCGCGGCCTGGTCGCCAACTGCGCGGTGCTGCTCGGCATCATCATCGGCACGCTGGTGGCGATGGGCCTGGGCAAGGTCTCGTTCGACGGCCTGGACGAAGCCAGCTTCGTCGCCGTGATCACGCCGCTGCATTTCGGCATGCCGACCTTCCAGCTGACCGCGATCCTGTCGATGTGCATCGTCATGCTGATCACGCTGGTGGAGTCGACCGGCATGTTCCTGGCGCTGTCGGACATCACCGGCAAGAAGCTGAGCAACGAGGACCTGACCCGCGGCCTGCGCGCCGACGGCCTGGGCACGGTGATCGGCGGCATCTTCAACACCTTCCCCTACACCTCGTTCTCGCAGAACGTGGGTCTGGTGACGGTGACCGGCGTGCGCTCGCGCTACGTCGCGGCGGCCGGCGGCATCATCCTGATCGCCTTCGGCCTGTTTCCCAAGATGGCCCACGTGGTGGCCTCGGTGCCGCAGTTCGTGCTGGGCGGCGCCGGCATCGTGATGTTCGGCATGGTTGCCGCCACCGGCATCCGCATCCTGGGCTCGTGCGATTTCAACCGCAACCGCCACAACCTGTTCATCGTCGCGATCTCGATCGGCTTCGGCATGATCCCGACGCTGGCGCCGACGTTCTTCCAGTACCTGCCCAAGTGGACCGACCCGTTCACGCACAGCGGCATCGTGCTCGGCACCATCGTGGCGGTAGCGCTGAACCTGTTCTACAACGGCATCCAGTCGCGCGAAGAGGCCATGCGCAACGCCGCGGCCAACTCGCACGGCACCGAGTAATCGAAGTACCGGCAAGGCCGGGCCGGCCCGCAGGGACCCGGCCCCTAAGCAGTACCGGCGCCGCCGCCGGCACCACTGGCATGCTCATTGCATGACGGTCGGCGCCTGCGGCGGGACGGCGGTGCCGGTTGGTTTCCTGAAGCAAGCAACGACACATGACAAACGATAACTATCCACGCGATCTCATCGGTTACGGCGCCCGCCCGCCGCATGCCCGCTGGCCGGGCGGCGCGCGCGTCGCGCTGCAGTTCGTGCTCAACTACGAAGAAGGCGGCGAGAA